>JBMOKZ010000287.1:0-1203 GCA_049324195.1 Candidatus Zixiibacteriota bacterium
AGATTCCGACCGCGACGATAAGGCCGATTATTTTTCGGTTATGGGTCATATTTAATGATTTCCTTTTCTTTTTCGGTTGTCAATATAAACAATGAGGGGGGGGAGATAAGTTCGGGGAGATTATATTATTCCTCTATTATGTCATCCCTCGTCTCCGCTCGGGATGACATTGCTTAGGTCTTGGGATGACATTGCGGGAACACGAGAGTACAGAATAGGGACGCGTGGAAACAGGGGGAGTACTTGGGATGACATTGCTGATATTTCGTGCCTGGCAGATGTGGACATCTGCCAGATGAAGGGGCATATGTGGACATGTGCCGCCCACAAAAAAAACCGCCTATTAAAAGCGGTTTTTTTCAGCCGTCAAATCTTTATTTCATAATCGACTCGAAGCCCTTGCGCAAATCCTCGTAACTGCGCATCCCGATATACCGGCCGACTTCGTTGCCGTTACGGTCGAGAAAGATCGTTGTCGGAATGCCTTCGATCGCTTTGTAATCGATCAATATTTTGTCCTCAGCCATCAGCATCACCCAGTTCATTTTATAATCCTGAGCGAATGTGGCGACCTTATCGGGGCGATCTTTCACAGCCAGGCCGAGAAGTTCCACGCCCTTGAGACTGAACTCGTTGTAAAGCTTGACCATATCCGGCATTTCCATCCGGCAGGGCGGGCACCAGGTGCCCCAGAAATTGATAACCACCGGTTGTTTGCCGATCCATTCGGAGGAGTTGTGCAGTTTCCCGTTGATATCATAAGCGGAAAAAGTGACGACCCCGGGATTGGTTACGGTCTTTTCCGTACGGGCGGTCGAAGTGTCCCGGGTTGATTTCTCCTGGCTTTCACTCTAGCCGCAGGAAATAACCGCCGCCAAAAGGACCACGGTCAGAATCGGATAGAGTATCTTCGTCATTTACGTACCTTTATTTTTTAAATCACCATAACAATATTCATAATAGTTTGTGCCCCCGAAAGTGAGATTTTATTAACAAACGAGGAAATCGACAAGTAAAAAAATTATTCGCCCGATTTTACCGTATCTTTCTTTTCTTCAACCTTGTTCTTGACCCGGGTGGTATCGTATTTGTATTCCTTGACCCAGTCAAGCGCTTTAATCAAATTGTCGGCGGTCTGATACCCCGGCAGGGGACCGATCCGGACACCCTCGGGCGAAACAAACCAGAAAGTTGGATAGCCCT
>JBMOKZ010000288.1:0-9394 GCA_049324195.1 Candidatus Zixiibacteriota bacterium
TGGATGATGTATTATAATCGGGAGCGAACGCACCAGGGCAAACGGTGTCAGGGTCGAACGCCGATGGAGACGTTTACTGACGGATTTGATTTGGCTCAGAAGGCAAATTTGGAAAATGAGGAAAAACTGACGGCATAAAAAAACACCAGAGGTAAATGACTGTCAACTCAAGTACTGGTCAGTACAGATTAACGTTGTACTGCTCCCCATTAGCGTGTAGCGGGTCTTACGAGAGCGTCTTGTGGGTGACATTGGCTTGCCCGTTCTCGCAAATTGCGCTGGCTCGACCAGTCCACGTTAGCGGTTTCAAGCCCTGAAAAAAGCGTCACAATTTAGTCACGCTGACCCGTAAGTCTATGTGCCACATCGCGAGTATGGGGTTCGATTACCCCCATCCATTTTATGTAAGCCATTACAATACTATAAATGTGAAAGACATGAAAGAGGCTTTTAGTCCAATCCCCCCGTCCCTTTCAGAAAATCGGGTTTTAGCTTTTGTTGGCTTGGAATATCTATTGATTCTTCACCTTCACGACATTTTCACCCCTAAACCGGCTGCTGCGGTTGTCTTTCATTAATCTGACCCGAATACAGCTGAAATCGGTATTGCATTCTGACAATAAGTCGATATGTCATTGGAAGATAATACGATTTAATTTTCACGGTTTTATCGTGACCGGTCATTTCCAATTCAATCTTATGCGAATATAGCCCTAATGTTTTTGAGGATTACTCAACCGAACTTCACCTTAACTTCAATATTTCTGATAGGTTCAACTCCGGAGAGGGCGGACAGGATATCGGCTTCTCTGGTCTGATGCGCGTCAGGAGGTAAGCTGCCGCTCACTATAACCTTCCCGGTCGAGGAATCGGCAGTCACGTCAAGGTCCAGGGCTTTGGTTTTGGTTGCTCTCAAAAGATGGGTTTTAACAATACTGGCCAGATGCAAATCTTTTAACGCCTTCAAAGTTTCTTCGGTTGGTTGAAAGGGTTCTTTCTTAATTTCGGCAACCACCATTTCAATGGCGTCATCGATACTTATTTTTTCGAGGTTCAATACCAGGTCGAAGAAAATAGGGTCGATAATTTCGGCGTCGTACAAAAACTGTGTCCAGAGCCTTCTCCTGTAATCCATATCTTTTATCTTTTCAACAGCGCCTTCCCTGGACAATCCCTCCTCTTCCATAAGTAGTTTTACACGGTCTCCGAGGGGAGCATTGACCCGGACTCTCAGAACAAAGGGTACTTCGTTAAGGAGAATATGAGCGAGGTTTCCATGATAGATGATTGAACCGGCTACGGCGAAATCCAGCAAAGCCGTCTTGAAGCAAGTAAGATAATGCATCCTTTGATCGGATCGTTCGTGCCAGTATCCCGGTGGATGTGCTTCCATAATGTCCTTTTCACCCAAGCCGGTTTCTTCGATTCCATAACGACCGGCAGCCTCGATAACTTCCTCACGGCTGATGACCTTGTATCCCAGCCGCTCGCTGAGTCCCTCCGCCAGCTTTTTAGTAGCAAAGAGGGAACCTCTTGACATTGCTATGACAGACATACCTACCACCTTTCTATTATTTTTTAAATATTTTTATTTTTTCATACCGTAGTCCATGTCTTAAGTGTACCGGCCACTATCGGACAGTGGGCGACTTATCAATCTTCGAGGGCTATCAGTCAAATGGCTGTTTGTCTATCAATGATTATACGGTACCCCTGGTTGGCATGTCATATTTATCAGGACGGATAATATTATACGACATATTTAGACGCCAATCATTGATGGGGAAAATCAGTAGGATAACACATTGGTCGCTTCTAATATCTCCATGACAGCCCTGGCAGCCTTAACCGGTTGAGCTATTTTCACCAGCATATCCGGCGTTATTTTCCGTTCCTGAATGCATGGCGTGCATATGAGGAGTGTTCCGCCCTGTTCAATGAAAGACTGGATTAAATCTTTGAGAGGAGGCAATCCAGCCGCAAAAACATGTTCATAACAACCTTCTTTGGCAATAAGAACAGCCCCGCCCTGTAGCATAATAGTTACCTGCACTTCCATGACCAGGGCGGCATTGCCGATTACAAACGGAAGACAAGCCCGCTCCGGGTCTTCAGGACCGTGGGTTCCAAAGATAAGGAGTTTCTCTCTTTTCTCATCACTCATAGTTTCACCTTGTATTGATATTTGGGGATTGTGTTTTGGGTGTCATAAATTCGTTTTTGGAAACGGTCAAGTCCCTCGTTACATCAGGACACCCTCCACAGGTTGAGGTTCACCGCAATAAGCTTCCACCAGGTACTCGGAAATATCTTTAACTTCAATATTTTTATTTTTAGCCGCATGTTTTAGATTAACCAGGCAGATAGGGCACATGGCGACTATATTGCCGCCGGCGGCGGCCAGTTGCTCGATTCGCTTTTCGGCGATGGCCTGAGCTTTACCCGGGAAGAACGACTCGATCGGACCTCCACAGCAATGCGTCAATTTTCCGGCCAGTTCCGGCTCGATGATTTTTGCCCCGGCTTTCCTGAGAAGAAGGCGGGGTTCGCTGACGATATTTTCATAGCGGGCATAGACACAGGAGTCGTGGATGGTCACATTCAGTTCAAGATTATGCCGGGACTCGAGATTGCTGTTCACGAGCACTTCAAGGTAACTTTTCACTTCCAGGTCGTAGCCCTCGACATACCTCGGATAGATGCTTCGGAGCATGTTGGTTGTATGGGGGTCAACGGTGATGACGGTTTTGACGCCGTTGCGTTTAAAGACTTCAAAGACCCGTTGAGCATGTTGCCTGAAGGCGTCGTCAACCCCTTCGTCGTGGACCAGCGCGCCTGAGTACATCTCCTCTTCATAAAGGTACCCGAAATCGACTTTGGCCGCCCGGAGCATCAGGGCAATATTACGCAGGGTGTCATTGTACTGTTTCGTTTCTCCGGAATCGGTTCGAGCCATGAACCAGGCCAGGTTGACGAATTTGTTTACGAATCTCCCCAGACCGAAGAAACGGGTAATCCAGGAGTTTTCGAAAAAAGCCATTTTTGCCGCTAAAGCCGAGATGGCCGGTATGAGCTGATACATGTGACCGGTATAGAGGATAATTTTTCCGCCCCGGGGTATGTTTAAACTCTGCGCCCACCTGGTTGCCGTGCGAGGGGAAAGTTTGAGGACGCTTTTTCTTTGCATCAGGTTATCGACCAGGATGCCCAGGACGTGTTTTGTTGGCAACGACATATTTTAATTCCTTGACAATCCAAAAACATGGCGGTTAATATAAGTGCGAAGAGTTCTGATATTTTCGGCGATTTTAACTTCAGCGGGGCAATTCTGTTCGCACATTTTACACATAAGACAAGAGAAAATGATTTCCTGATTTTCCAGGACCTTTTCTTCAATACCGATTACTGCATATCGAAACAGCTGTCTCGGCAGAAGTTCCAGCCCCATCGGACAAACAGCCGTACAGACGCCGCAATTCATGCAGGCGGTGGCGTTATACGATTCCGTCGTCCTTAGTTCATCGATAAATTCGGAATTCACACTTAGCATAGGCTACCCTTGTTTGATCGATTGGTATTGATAATAGCCGTTTTCATCCGGTTTGCCTGTTTCCTCGAGGCGGCCGTACCGCCACATGGTCATGACCCAGTACATGACTTCGCTGGCGGAGCATTTAAGGTCCGCGGCTAATTCCGGAATGGTCGCGGGAGCCTCGTTCAGCCGGGCAAGAATAAGGTCTTTCATGACCATTTCATCCCGCAGGATCTCGGCGATTTCTCGATTATGTTGATTTTTTCTCATTTTACCTCTTTAATAAGCGAGTCAATCATGGCGGTAATCTGGACATCCGTATATCCGGCGACATCGATTGCGTCTCTCGGACAAAGCGGCACGCATGCCCCGCCTCCCTTGCACAGCGAAGGGATAATCCTCGCCACTTCCTTATCGTCGTAGGACCCTTTCTCAATGGCGCCATAAGGACAGGCATTCGTGCATTCATCGCACCAGACGCATTTTTCCGGATCGATTTTGGCGATAAGGGGTTCGAGGTCGACATATCCCTTCATCAGCAGAGCCGCGCTTTTGGACACGGCCGCCAAAGAGGAGGCCACACTTTCCGCCAGAGTTTTGGGGCCCTGAGAGGCTCCGGCAATGAAGACTCCGTCGATGACCGTCTCCACCGGTCTGAGTTTAGGGTGAATTTCATTGAAGAAACCGTCCTTGCCGACCGGAAGCTTCAGGACCTCGACCAGATGAGCGTTTTCTCTCGGGACCATGCCTGTCACCAGAACGAGTAAATCGACATGGATATCGAACTCGTCGCCCTGCGTCAGCTGGTCTTTTACCTTAATCCGGATTTTATCGCCGGCGTTTTCAACTTGCGGATAGTCATCGTCGGCGTACTTGATAAACTTTGAACCGTCGTTTAAAGCTTGTTTGTAGAGAAGTTCATATCTGCCATAGGTTCGCATATCCCGGTACAAATGAAACTGATGAATTGTCCTGTCCCGCTTATTTACCTCGAGGGCGGTATGAACGGCTGCCGTACAGCAATAGCGCGAGCAGTACAGATGGGGATTTTCCATCTCCTGCGGTTGGCGGCTGCCGACGCAGTAAATGTAAGCCATGTCTTTTACGGTGCGCCCTTCGTAGGTCAGGTTTCCATTCGAGTTGTCCAGGAGTTTTTTGAATTCAGGCAGGGTGATGACCTTCTTGTGACCGTGTCCGAACTCGCCGGCAGCCGGCTTGTAAACATCGAAGCCGGTGGCCACAATGATGGCGCCGACATTCAGGGATATTTTCTCGTTTTGACCCGCCCGCACGACAACGGAGAAATCACCTATACTGCCGCTTTTTTCCATCAGTTCAGCGCGGGTATAAATAGTAATATTGTCGCGCTGTTTCACCTCAAGATGAAGAGAGTTTATGAGGTCGCTACCCCTGTTATCATTGGGATACATGCGGCCGAATTGTCCGGTCCAGCCGCCAACCCCGGATTCCCTCTCGATGACGTAAACAGTCAGACCCATATCGGACAGTGACAGGGCCGCCCGCAAGCCGGCCACACCGGCGCCGATAACAAGGACTCTTGGGGCGGTATCAATTCGCATGGTTGAAAGAGGTTCGGTCAGGGAGCATTTGGCGATGCCGGCCCGGACAAGGCGGATACCCTTTTCAGTGGCGTTCTTTTTATCGTGCTGGTGAACCCAGGAATCCTGCTCCCGCAGATTAACCTGCACGTATTGGTAAGGGTTAAGCCCGGCCCGTTCAGCCATGGCCCGGAAGGTATACAGGTGCAATTTCGGTGAACATGAGGCTACCACCAGACCGTCAAGCCGGTTGGATTTGATATCCTCTATCATTTCCTCCTGGGCGGCGTCGGAACAGGCGAACACGGTTGTTTTGGCCACCACCACTCCGGGATCCCGGCTGATCGCCTCCCTGACTTTTTCAACTTCCACATAGTCGGAAATATTGCCGCCACAGTAACAAATATAAACGCCCAGTCTTCTATCAGTCATCGTCCAGTCCTCATCCTCTCTATGTAAGCGGCGGTTTGAGCCACCGCCGCGCCTGCGTGAAGAATGCTGTCGGGGATATCCCGGGGAGCCGAAGCCGCTCCAGCCACAAAAACGCCCTTTATACTGGTTTTGCCGGGATTGATATCTTCTTCGACCTCCCTTATATAGGCTTGCGGGTCAATTTCAAGCCGGCTGTTTTTGAACATTTTCAGGGAGTCAATGTTCGGCGAGAAGCCGGTTGACAGAACAACCAGATCGTGTTCCATATGCTTGAGACCACCACCGCCTTCGATATCCTCAAACTGCACGTCAAGATTGCCGTTTTCTTTCTCGTTGATTTGAGCAACTTTTCCCTTGATGAAGTAAATACCCATGCCCCTGGCCTGCCGGTAGAATTCGTCATAACCTTTCCCGAAGGTTCGGATGTCGATATAGTAGATGGTTATGTCGGCCAGCGGCAGGGCGCCCATGATTAACTGAGCCTGTTTGATTGAATACATGCAGCAGACTCTGGAACATAAAGGATTATTGACGGTGCTGTCCCGGGAGCCGGTGCAGAGCACGTAGGCAATATTGTCGGGAGCCTTGCCATCAGAAGGTCGGATGACGTGATTATAAGGTCGGGTAGGGGCCAGGATGCGGTCCATCTGCATGGCCGTGATAACGTTGGGGAACTTCCCGTATCCATAGGTAGGCTTGAGGTGAGCGTCAAAAAGATTGAAGCCGGTTGAGATGATGACGGCTTTCACTTCGCCGGTATGTTCCTCATCACGCCGGCTGAAATCAATCGCATGGGCCGGACAGACTTTGACGCATTGTTGACATTCAGAGCATATGCCGCAGTCAAGACAGCGGCCGGCGCTGTAACGCGCCTCCTCTTCGGTAAGGGGCAGCTCCACTTCCGACATATTTTTGATACGGTCGGCTATCGGCAGCTCTCGCTTTGCTACCGGAATACGCGTCGATATCGAGGGCCGCGGCGTTGCCAGGCCAACAACGGAGAAGCCCCGGTCATGTCCGGAGCCGTTGTCGCCGTTGCCGATTGGAAACCTCGTGAGGACTGAAGCGGCCGACGTCGCCGGCAGTCTGTTTTCGAAAGTCATACCCTCAAGCGATTCGCCTTTCAGGAAGCGGTCTATGTAAAACGCCGCCCGTTTTCCATGTCCGATCGCGCTGACAATCATGGAAGGTCCGGTAACGGCGTCACCGCCGGCAAAAACTGAGGTTTGGGATGTTTGCAGCGTTTCCTCGTTTACTTTGATCGTGCCGTCGCGATTGAGTTCGAGTTCGCCGGCAAACGGCGACGTGCTCGGTTTCAGACCTATGGCTAAGATAACCAAATCAACGGGAATATTCTGTTCCGAGCCGTCCACCGGAATGGGCCGACGCCGTCCGCTGTCATCCGGTTCACCAAGTTTCATGGTGAGACTTTCAACCGCTTGAAGCCGGCCGGCCGTTCCGATAAATCGTTTGGGGGTTTTAAGAACCTGCAGCTCGACACCTTCTTCCAGTGCCGCGGTAATTTCCCAATCATGCGCCGGCATCTCTTTCCGACTGCGACGATATTGAATTATGACTCTGGCGGCGCCTGACCGGAGAGCCATTCTGGCCGGGTCAATAGCCGCATTGCCGCCGCCGATGACCATTACCGTCTTTCCCTTTAAGTCGATTCCGTTTGATGAATTTGCCTGTTTGAGAAAGGTCATACAGTCGGTGACGCCATCGAGATTTTCTCCCTCGATAGCCATTTTCAACCCCTCCATAGTCCCCAGGGCAAGGAAGATGGCGTCAAATCCCCGGTCTTTCAATAAGCCGAGAGACGTTACCGGGGCATTGGTGTCAATTTGGACACCGAGGGCGGTGATATTTTTGATATCCCGATCGACGATATTTTTCGGTAAACGATACGCCGGAATCCCGTAGCGCAGCATCCCTCCGGATTCGGGTGCGGATTCGAAAATCGTTACCCGATAACCGCGACGGGCCAGGTGATAGGCGGCCGATAGACCGGCCGGACCGGAACCGACCACAGCCACTTTTTTGTCGGCCAAGGTATCCGGGGCCGTATATTCCGGTTCCGGATGCCTTTGATAATAATGGTCGACCATGAACCGCTTGATGGCTCGGATAGGAACGGCTCCCTCCAGTTTGCCCCGGGTACATTCGCCCTCACAAGGGGCATAACAGGCGCGGCTGAGGCTTCCCGGCAAAGGAGCGTCTTCCATATGCAAATGAAATGCCTCCTCGTATTTTCCGCTCCGAACCAGCGAGACGTAACCGTGAGCCTTGACTCCCGCCGGGCAGGCGAAAGAACACGGGGATGTACCCTCGCGCACCATAACCGCTTTTTTGGGAACCGCCTGAGGGAAGGGTATATGTATCGCTCGATGGGCGACCAAATCGAAATTGAAAGGATCGACGCGGGCTACGGTACAGGCTTTCTCGCATTCTCCGCATCCGGTGCAGGCCGCCGAATTCACAAAGGTTGATTTTTTAATAAAGGTGATCAGAAAATCGCCGGTATCCCGTTTTACTATTTTATCAATCTCACTGGAAGTGGCAACGGTAACGTTGGGATGATGGGCGGTGGATGCCATCTTCGGGGTAGAAATACAGCTGGCGCAGTCAAGAGTCGGGAATACCTTGCTGAGGAGAACCATCTTGCCGCCAATGCTGGCTTCCTTTTCGACCAGAAGCACCTTGTAACCCATATCGCCCAGAGTGAGCGACGATTCCATCCCGGCGATGCCGCCGCCAACGACCAAAACATCATAATTCATGTCTTCATACCTTCGGCAGAAAGGTCAAAAGTAAATGGCAAGGGGTGAAACATCTCACAGGCCGTTCAAATTCAATAGTCATGGAGCGACTTTCTTTTCCGTTGAGTCGAATTTCACCAGTGCCGCTTTGAATTTATCCATATGCGACTGGAACGATTCAGCGCAGACCGAGCAGATTGCGGCCATTTTAAGCCGGCGCGGGTCGAGCTGATGTTTTTCTAAAAGCGTTTGTGCTTTTTGTACGATATCGCCGGTTCTCTTGGTGCAGTCGTTCAGGTAAGCGCAATCGGTTCCGTCTGCGGCTATGAACACGCCGTCAAAACCCATATTGATGGCATGAAGTATCCAGGACGGCTTGATACTGCTGGAACAGGGTACCGGGATTACCATGACCGAAGGCGAATAAGGCATGTGAGAACCGCCGGCCATATCGATTCCGGGATCGGAAATATTGTTGGTGGAGAACACCAGAATTTTCGGATCCCCGCGGTTGTCTGAATTGCCGGTCGACATTATTTCATCCGGCGCACAAAGAGCCGCCAATATCCGGCTTCTTCGATATTGCCGAGATACTGGTGTCCCACTTTCTTGCACCACAGAGGAATATCGTCATTGGTGCCTTCGTCGGATGAAAGCACTTCCATGATGCCATCTCTTGATACGTCGGCAATTCCTCGTTTCGCTTCCAGCAACGGACCCGGACAGGCGGTACCTCGGGCGTCTACCACCTTGTCAACCGGTAAAGCTTTGAGTTCATCGTTATTCATCTTTTATCCTTTTTCAAATGATTTAGTTTATGCATATCCTCGAAACATCGTATAATCGTATCTGCGAATACATGCATATAATAGTCCAAAAAAAATATCAGGATTTGGTTTTGATTAATCCTTCGGCTTTTTTCCCTCTTTTCTCCATCCCCTCCAGCAAGATGGCTCTGATATCGGCACAGACCCGGGCCAGTCTGCTATTGGTCAGGCGGTAAAAGACGGTCTGGCCGTCCTTGCGTGAATCCACAATATGTTGAGATCGGAGGACTCTCAGATGCTGACTGATATTGCTTTGTTGTAATCCCAGAGAGTTGGCAATACTGC
>JBMOKZ010000289.1:0-9359 GCA_049324195.1 Candidatus Zixiibacteriota bacterium
TAATTATTAGTTGCAATATCTTTTCAACACCGTTAGTCACATTCTGTTAATACAGTAATGAGGCGGTAATTTTATCGATCTTTTCCCTCAAATCCGGGTCGTTGGACAACTTCTTTGAAACGAGGTCACAGGCATGAATTACCGTAGAGTGGTCTCTGCCACCGAACTCGTTGCCGACATATTTCAGAGAGTTATTGGTTAAAGACCGCGAGAGATACATCGCCACCTGCCGCGCCAGAGCAATGTTGGAAGTCTTTTTTTTGGCTTTCATCATCTCAATATTGATATTAAAATACTCCGAGGTCTTTTTCTGGATTGTTTCGATAGTTATTTCTTTCCTTTTGGTGGAAATTGAGTCGGAAAGCACTTTTTTGGCCATTTCGAGGTCAACCGGGACCTTTTTTAGCGAGGCATAAGCCAGGATGCGAATAAGTGAACCCTCCAGTTCGCGGATATTGGTCGTGACCTTGTCTGCGATGTAGGTGACCACGCTGTCCGGAAGGCTGGTACCCTCGGATTCAAGTTTCTTGTAGAGAATGGCGGTGCGGTTTTCCAGGTCGGGAGCCTGAAGGTCGGTGACCAGGCCCCACGAGAAACGCGACAGAAGACGTTCTTCCAGACCCTTTATTTCTTTCGGGGGTCGGTCCGAAGAAAGAATAATCTGCTTCCCCGAATGGTAAAGCGAATTGAAGGTATGGAAGAACTGTTCCTGGGTCGACTCCTTCCCGGTGAAGAACTGGATGTCATCAATTATCAGAGCGTCAACATCACGGTACATCTTCGTGAAGTCATTGACGGACCTGTCGGAGATGGCGGCGATGAAATCGGAGGTGAACTGTTCCGAGGTAGCGTATATCACCCGTTTTTTGGGGAACATCTCCAGAATCTGGTTGCCGATCGCCTGGATAATGTGAGTTTTACCAAGACCGGTGCCGCCGTAGATATACAACGGATTGTACTTGGTCAAACCCGGGCCATCGGCGACAGCCATCGAGGCGGCATAGGCGAACTGGTTGAAATCGCCCACTACCAGGGTATCGAAATTGTACCGGCTGTTGAGATTATGGTTGTTGCTAGGCCGAGCCATCGGCTGCGGATGATAGTCGTAAGCGGAAAAATTAATCGTCGTTTGTTCCTCGCATTCGGAATTTCCAGAGAGGACATAGATAACGTGCAACTTTTCCCCGACCACTTCTATCAAGGCTTCGTCAATTAAATCGCGGAAATGGCTGTCTATCCAGTCGGCGACGAACTGATTGTGAACTGCAATTTTGAAATCGCCGTTGTCGGTCGGTTCACCCTTGGTCGCTTTCAGCCAGGTGTTAAACGATTGCGGTTTCATGCGACGGGCCATATAGTTGAGACAATCGTTCCACTGGGGTGAATTATTTATGTTTTCTATCAATGCAGAGACCCCCCTCTCCAATGTTTTCAACATCTATGTTAATATTTAAGCGACTGATATTTTTCATATTAGAGATACTCGTAGCAAACAGCGGTGAAGTTGTAAACAAATTGTCAACATTCTAAAATATTTAAAGGATTATAATATGTTGGCGGACAAAACGTTTTTGAAACATCCCCAAAAATATCCACACGTTATTAACATTTTGTGCTTCAATTAGTTTCATGCGTATTAATATTGAAAGGTCGAAAGGGCGTCAAGCGGGTTGATAAAAAAAAATATATATTTTTGAAGTGTATGTTTTATAGGCTTTTATAAGTATGAAAATTGAACACGTTTTTAACAATGTTGATAACCAGTTAACAAATTAATATTCTTAATCTGTTAACTGGTTTCATAGACAAAAGGTTATCGGCGTTTCATTGCTATTATCGCCTGAGCGATACCCTCGAACAACGCTATCTCATTCGCCGTACCCTCGGATGCGACCGGTGTGCCGTTGTCGGAACCTTCGCGTATCGAAGTTGTCAGGGGGATTTCTCCGAGGAAAGCGACATTTAATTTTTTGGCGAGTTCTTTACCGCCGTCTTTGCCGAAGATATAATCGCGTTGACCGTTATTGTCATAGTACGCCATGTTTTCGATAACGCCGATAACTTCGAGTTTGGTTTTGTCCGCCATTTTGGCAACTCGACTGGCAACGTTGGTGGCAGTTGCCTGGGGTGTGGTGACCACGAGCAACTCCGCGGAGGGAATAGCCTGGGCGATAGTGATGGTAACATCGCCGGTCCCGGGTGGTAAATCCAGCAGCAGGAAGTCGAGATTGTCCCACATGACATCGGTGATGAACTGACTGATGGCCTTATGCAGCAGGGGGCCGCGCCAGATGACCGGCTCGTCTTCGCTCAGGAAAAAGCCCATGGAAATAAGCTGAATATTGTCGCCTTTGCGCAGGGGCACGATCTTGTCGTCGAGCGCTTTCGGCACCCCGTTCACGCCGATCATGCGGGGTATGGAAAACCCGTATACATCGGCGTCGAGCAATCCAACCTGGAACCCGAGCCGGGCGAGCGCCGCCGCCAGGTTGGCGGTAACGGTGGATTTGCCCACGCCGCCTTTACCGGACGATACGGCGATAAATCTTTTGGCGATTCTGGCAATGGATTCCGGGTCGTCGGCTTTGGCCTGGCCGGCGCCGAGTTTCTGTTTAAGACTGGTCAATTGTTCCTTGGTCATTTCGCCGAAAACCACCTTGACGCTGTCGACACCGTCGAGAGCTGTCAGCTTTTTGGTGATTTCGTCGGAAATTTTTTCCTTGAAAGGACAGCCGCCGGTCAGGGTGATGCCCACGGTGACGGCGCTGCCGTCGATATCCACGGACTTGACCATGTCCAGTTCGGTGAAGGAGCGTTTCAGTTCGGGGTCTTTGATTTCACTGAGAACTTTCATTATGGCATTTTTATCAGGCATTTTTTCCTCGTACACACGGTATGTTAAAGTTTACGTCGGAGAGCTTCGTTTCCCGGAAGACGTGTTCCAGAGCGGTCTGGGCGCGGTTGTAGATAAAGCGAAGCTCGCAGTTGGGCTGATGAATACAGTCACAGCTTCCCAGCTGACATTCGAACAGCCGGGGTTTGCCCTGGATAGCCTCAATGATATCCAGGATGGAGATTTCCTCGGGTGAGCGGCTGAGTCTGAGACCGCCGCCGTATCCTCGAATCGAGGTCAGCAGACCGGCCTGACTCAAGGCGGCGATAATCTGCGGCAGATATTTCGGGGGGATGGATTGTCGTTGGGCTATCTCTTTGGAAGTGGTCAGGTTATCGTCGCGGTTGGACAGCTCCCACAGGGCTTTTATAGCATATTCTGTCTTTTTCGTTATCATGGCGACTAATATAAGTAAAAAGGTTAAAATAGAAAGCGGAAAATATCTCCGTTTCAAGAAAAAATACGAGAATGATTTAGTTTGGTTTGTAAATATTGATAACGGTTAAGTCGTTATTTGTCATTGTGTCCAGTGTTTACAACGGTGGTCGGATTGTGTTTTTCGGACACCTTCGACTGTTTCTCCAGCAGCCGCGCGGGTAGGAAACTGACGATTATCAGAAAGACAATGCCGCAGCTGATAGCGGCGTCAGCGATATTGAATGTCCACCAGCGCTCGATATGCCGGCCGAAGAAATTGAAATCGAAAAAGTCGATATCGATGAAGTCCACCACCTGGCCCAGGTAAACGCGGTCGATGATATTGCCGAGCGCCCCGGCGCTGATGAAAGCCAGCGGCCAGGACATAAGACCGCTGTGGCGGTAGCGGTAAATATAATAAAATAAAAAGGGAAGAATAAAAATCGAGATTACCAGATAATAGTTGGAGGAGCCGAGATTGGTCCCCAGGGCGCCGCCTTCGTTGAAAACCAGGGTGAACATGAAGAACCGTCCGAACACCTCGACCGAACCCCGGTCAGGCAGTGTGTTGAGCGCCCAGATTTTGGTGACCTGGTCGAGCGCGACCACGACCAGCACGATTACCAGAGGCCAGAGAAGGGGTTTGAATTTATTATTTACCAGCTTTCTTTTCCTCTTCTTCGGATTTGCACTTGATACACAGCCGGGCGTGGGGGACGGCCATCAGCCGGGCCGGTTTGATCGCTTTGCCGCAGATGACGCATTTGCCGTATGTGCCTTTTTCAATCCGGCGCAGGGCTTCGTCGATATGATAAATCAGCCGTCCGGATTTCGAGGCATAGATAAAAGCCATCTCTTGTTCCATGTTATCCGTGCCTTGGTCAGCCATGTGATAGGAATGGGACGAGAGGTCACCCAGGGCTTCCTTGATCGGTTTGGCCCGGGCGTCAAAGATAATGCCGATTTCCTTGAGCAGCTCCTTCTTTTTTTCCAGGAGCAGCTTCCGGTACTTCTCTAATTCCGACTTTTTCATCTGGCCTCCGTGTTTATTCTTTAACCACCGCGAGGGCGGTGTCAACGCCGTTGATATTCCACGAGGTGCTGCCTTCGAAGTTGTCCTTATCTATAAACTCGATTTGTTTCGCTAAGGTTTCATGGCGGATAAATTCGTCGAATTTTTTGGCCGCCGCGACGACATCGACGCCAGTGTAAATTTTTATACGGATCTGGTCGGTGACTTCCAGACCGGACGATTTGCGCATGTTCTGGATTTTGTTGACCAGCTCCCTCGCGAACCCCTCGTCTCTGAGTTCCGGGGTGATTTCCGTGACCAGGGCTACCGTCGTCGGACCGTCGCTTTCCACGGCGTAGCCGTCCTTTTCGATTTTAGTGACCAGGATTTCCTCCGGGGTCAGGGTAAAGGTTTTGCCGTCGGCCTCGAATTCCAGTTCGCCCGTCTCGGTGAATTTCCTGACGGTATTGCTATCGAGACCACCGATATACCCGGCGGCTTTCTTGACCGAGCCGCCCAGTTTGGGGCCGGCGGTCTTGAAATTCAATTTGGCCTGGAAGGTGACGTAATCTTCCAGTTTGACAGCTTCGTCAATGTGCTTGATATTCAATTCATCCTTGATGATCTGGATATTGTCGGCCAGGCCGGCGAAACTGTCCTTACCCGGCAGACAGACGACCAGGCGCGACAGTGGCTGGCGCACCTTGAGGTTCTTACGCGACCGCGCGGCCCGGCCAAGCGAAACGATGCGCCGGATCAGGTCCATTTTTTCCTCGAGCGCCGGGTCGATGAGGCTTTCGTCGAATTCCGGATAAGAGGTCATGTGCACCGAGAGCGGCGCGCCGTTGACGCCGAGCATGTGGGCGTGCAGCTGCCTGAAAATCATCTCGCTGATGAAGGGCGCGACCGGAGCCGACAGGCGGCAGACGCCGTCGAGCAGCCGGTACAGTTCGAGATAGGCGCGCATTTTCGACGGGTCGTCTTCCTCGGCCCAGAAACGGCGACGGTTGTTGCGAACGTACCAGTTGGACAGGTCCTCAATAACGAAATTCTGAATGGCTCGCACCGGGCGAGTGATGTCGTACCGGTCGAAACATTCGGTAACCTCTTTGACCAGGCTGTGATAGCGGGAGACGATCCAGCGGTCGAACTGATCCGGTTCGCCGGCTTTCTGTTCGAGGAATTTCTCGACCGACATTTTGGCCCGGGCTGCCCGCGCCGCGATATCGTCGATATTGGCGTAGAGGGCGAAGAACGAATACGTGTTGCGCAGGGTGTCGAAATATTTGCGGATGACCTCCTCCAGACTGTCGAAATCGAATTTCTTGGGTAGCCAGGGATTGGCCGACGAAATCAGATACCAGCGGACCGGGTCGGCCCCGTATTGGTCGGTGGTTACGAACGGGTCGACGACATTGCCCTTGTGCTTGGACATTTTCTTGCCGTCTTTGTCGAGCACGAACTCGAGCACCAGGACGTTGTTGAACGGTGCCTTATCGAACAGCATGGTGGAGATAGCCAGAAGAGAGTAGAACCAGCCACGGGTCTGGTCCACCGCCTCGGAAATGAACTGGGCGGGGTATTTTATTTCGAACATGTCCTTGTTTTCGAACGGATAATGCCACTGCGCGTAGGGCATCGAACCGGAGTCGAACCAGACGTCGATTAGTTCCGGGACCCGGGTCATCGTGCTGCCGCATTTATCGCATTTGAGCTTGATGTCGTCGATAAAGGGCTTGTGCAGGTCCAGAGTCCCTGCCGCACGCTGCGCTTTAACCTCGTTGCCGTATTCATCTTTTTCGAGCTGGGCAATGGAGCCGACCGCTTTTTTGTGGCCGCATTTTTCGTTGTCGCAGATCCAGACCGGCAGGGGGGTGCCCCAGAACCGCTCGCGCGAAAGCGCCCAGTCGACGTTGTTCTCCAGCCAGTTGAGCATCCGCCCCACCCGGATTTCATCCGGGTACCAGTTGATGGCGTTGTTGTTGTTGATCAACTGTTCCTTGAACTGGGTGGTTTTGATGTACCAGGATTCCCGGGTGATGTAAATCAGCGGGGAATCGCAGCGCCAGCAGAAGGGGTAGTTATGCTCGTAGAGTTCTTTCTTGAACAGTTTCCCGGCAATTTTCAAATCTTTTAATATAATCGGGTCGGCATCTTTGATGAATTTTCCGGCGTAGGGTCCGGCCATATCCTTGAAGATACCATTGGCTTCGGCCGCCTGCAACACCGGCAGGCCGTAGGTCAAGCCCATTTCGTAATCGTCGGCGCCGTAACCGGGGGCGATATGGACGATCCCGGTGCCGTCCTCGAGCGTCACGAAATCGGCGTTGATGACGTAGAAGGCGTGGTCGGCGTGGTTGTCCTTGAAGAAGTCGAAAATCGGTACATATTTGCGTTTAAGAAAATCTTTCCCCTTGAATTTTTTTAATACTTCCTTGCTTTCGCCAAATACTTTTTCGACGAGAGCCTCGGCCAGCACCAGTTTTTCGTCCTCGTGCACGACCATGACATAGTCGGCGTCGGGTTTCATGCACAGCGCGGCGTTGGAGGGCAGCGTCCAGGGGGTGGTGGTCCAAACCAGGTAAGAAAAGTCGTCATCGGCGGCTTTAACCTTGATAAAGACCGAAGGATCCTTGACCAGCTCGTAGCCCTGGGCGACCTCGTGACTGGACAGTCCGGTGCCGCAGCGGGGGCAGAACGGGACGGTTTTGTAGCCCTTGTAAATCAAATCACGGTCGAAGTAATTTTTCAAAATCCACCAGACCGATTCGATATAGTCGTTGGTGAGCGTGATGTAGGCGTCTTTCAAATCGAGCCAGTAACCGATACGGCGGGTGATATTGTTCCAGTCGTTGAGATAGGTAAAGACAGAATCGCGGCATTTCTGGTTGAATTTGGCCACGCCGTATTCGACGACCTTGTTTTTGGTGTCGAGCCCGAGCGCTTTTTCGACCTCGATTTCCACCGGCAGACCGTGGGTGTCCCAGCCGCCCTTGCGATCCACGCGGTAGCCGCGCATGACTTTGTAACGGCAGATGAGGTCCTTAACCGTCCGGGAGAGGACGTGATGAATACCGGGTCGGCCGTTTGCGGTCGGAGGTCCCTCGTAGAAGACGAAATGGGGACGGTCTTTAATCAGCTCGGTGGTTTTCTCGAATATCTTTTCTTTATCCCAGAAATCGAGAATTTTTTCCTCTTCTTTCGGGAGGGAGAAATTATCTTTAAAAGGCTCAAATTTCATTTCGATTCAGTTCCTTACCGTGATTTATGTATAGCAGAGCAATTTACCGTTTAAATCGGCTTTTGTAAAGTTTTTTTGAGGGTTTGGGGGGTAAGGATGTGGGGTATAATAACTTAGTGTTGTATTTTTTCTATTTCTGCAGCCTTAATAATTTCATGGAATCTTTTATCTGTTGATGCTTTTGTCAGTTGTTTATTTAGACCAATTTGAGCAATAGCTCTTTCAATTGATATACATCTTGATTTCAAACCAACATAAACAGCGGCTTTAATTGCCGCCGCATCTCTTAGACATACGTTTAATTCAGGAATATCATAGAGAGCAATAGCTAGAGTTTCCTCTTCACCTTCGTCTATTGCGTGATTATAAGATTTCAGTAATATTTTAATGTCTATAATCTTTTTGGCATCCAAACTAATAATACGATCATTGGAAATTGATTCGTCCAAATTTATAGAAAACAATTTGTGAGTTGTATCGTCACTAATCTTATATTGATGAGCTTCTACATAGACTTGATGTGCTATATACACATCGTATTTTTGTATGAAGTCGGACCAGATGTTTAATTCATGTAGATAAATTATTACATCAGCGTCAGGTATTATCAAGTTGGATTTCTGTGCCATAGCTGTATTTGCTTAAGTCCCCTCTTGAATTTAAGAAGCTATCAAATTCTGCGCGCTTGATATTAAAGATGTTACAAAATTTACCTTTAGATATCTTTCCTTCGTTGAGTGCTTTAAGAGCTAATAATACAAATCTATCTGAAAATGTATCAGCAGGTTTATTAGTGTTACCTCTTACTTCTTTGTTAAGAGATTTGAATTCCTCTGATTCAATTATTTCATCTACTTTCTCTTTTTTTAATTGTCTAATATTACACAATCTCCATAATAGCGCTTCATGCGAAACACCAAATTCGACAGCTAAATGAATTAACTCGACCCATTGAATTTTATTGTCTTTTACTCTTTTTCTAAGGGCTTCCTTTAATTGTGCTCTTGGTATCAATAAAGCGCTTGCAAAAGCATCGGCTAATTGTTCAGCCATTGGTTTTTTATCTTCAGCGCCTGCTGGGTGTATTTCATCCAATGGAAAATAGTTTTCCGCTAAGATATGAAATAACTCGTGCGCCAGATTGTAGTTTCTTCTCCACGGAGCCTCGTTTGAGTCAATGATAATTGCATATCCATAGTCACCTTTTGTTGATATCGCTGAGCCGCTACCCTCAAGGTTCTGAAATAATATTTTTATTTTTAAATCTTCTTCTAGGGTCTCGACAAGATTTTTGTATGGTCTTGTACCAAGATCTATCGCATCAATCAATTCTTCCGCTTTTTTCTCAATATTATCAAAGCTTAAATGTTCGATATTATTTTCCCATGGTGAGAAAATGGTATCTTGTTCACTACCTGTTATCTGCTCAAGCATATGATAATCAGTAAGGATCTGATCAACTTTAGCTTCTATTTGTTTTGCTTTTATCGTATCAGATTTTGCACGCCAGGCGAATAATGGCTTTTTCACATTTGGTTCTTCTTCCTGTAAAAAGAAAAAAGAATCTTTTGAATATATTTTACATAGCTTGGAAAGTTCAGATACTTTAACAGCTCTAACACCCTTCTCAATATTAGAAAGGATCTGATAACTATTAAATCCGATCTGTTCTGATACCTGTATCAAAGATAATCCAAGCATCTCTCTAACTTTTTTTAATCTCTCACCTATGCGCTTGTCTACAACATCACCCATTCGTACCTCGCAGGTCTTAAAATTCTAATGTATATTATACT
>JBMOKZ010000290.1:0-1179 GCA_049324195.1 Candidatus Zixiibacteriota bacterium
GATAACGATGCCCAGATAGAGAGTATAGCGATACCCCGTAACGATATCCCCGACAGCGCCGCCGATCAGGGTCACCATCTCCCCCGATCCGGCCGAAGCCGCCATACCCGACAGCATCATAACGGCGAATGACGACGAGAACAGATAGGTGCGTTCCCTGGGCGTGGAATTGCGCATAAAAAACGGCCCCGACGCGACCTGGAAAAATGAAAGCATCATTCCGTTCAGTACGGCGAAAGTCACGAGGATGAAAAAATCGACATAAGTGCTCATAATGAAGCTGAAAACCGCCAGCAAAACCGCCCCGACAAGAAGGATTGGTTTCAGGCGGATGCGCGCCAGAATCAAGGCCGCGGGAATAGCCATCAGGGTCATACCCACCCCCCGCGAGGAATTAATCAGTCCTATCTGGCTTTCATTGAATTTGAATTCTTTCAAATAGAGATTAAAAAGAACGTTGATAATCTGGAAATTAATCCAGATCAGAAACATCCCGGTCAGATAAAGACGGGCGTTTCGAGAAAACATTCTCAAATGCGAGAGATAATCCCTGAAATGGTCGGAGATTTTTTGCGTGAAGCCGTTACCGGCGACGGACATATCTTTAACAGCTTTCATGGCGGACGTATCGTTTCGACGGAATTTAGTTGAAAGCGAATATTCCTTCCATCACTTTGACAACCGGTCCATTCAGTTCAATCAGGTCAGTTTTCCGGTCCCAGTTGACCAAAAGCGAGCCGGTATCAAAAACGACCTCACACTGCCTATCCGTCAGGCCCAGCATGACCATGGCGCACACCGCCGCAGCCGCTCCGGTACCCGAGGACCCGGTGGCTCCGGCTCCGCGCTCCCATTCTTTGACCTGAATTTTCCGGCGATTGACAACCTTGACGAACTCGACGTTGGTGCCGTTGGGAAAAGTCGCGGCGGTTTCGAGTTCAGCGCCGATAGCCGGCCAATCGAATTCGAAATCTTCGACCAGCAGGACTGTGTGCGGGTTACCGACAGCCAGGCAGGTAACCGGCAAGTTGACCGCTCCGAACTTGATGGGACTGTTAATCAGATATTTCCTGCGAGTTCTGACCGGAACCCGGGCCGCCAGAAAATCCGGTTGACCGATAACGGCCCGAACCATCCGGCCGTTCATTATCCCGCGACCAAGCGTAACGGTATCCAATG
>JBMOKZ010000291.1:0-9252 GCA_049324195.1 Candidatus Zixiibacteriota bacterium
TTACGCGACCGGTAATCGCTTTTGTCATCAAATCTACGAAATCATCTTTTCAAGCCGTATAATTTAACATTTTGATAAATAGCTTTTATTCCATCTGCTGATTGGAGTCTGTTTTAACTATCATTTATTTCCGGGTTGGCAGGGTCAGCCAGGTTTTGGATGTTTTGGGGGCGGGCATGAAAAAATGCCGAAGGGGGGACTCGAACCCCCACACCCGTAATGAGTACTGCGCCCTGAACGCAGCGCGTCTACCAGTTTCACCACTTCGGCATCATACTTTCCGCCGGATTTTTTCCCGACGGGTTTTTTAATATATAACTAATCGTCCAAAAAGCAACAGTATTTTACCTTCTCGATTTTTTTTTATAACACTTTATATAATAGCGGGATAGTATCTTAGATCGGGAGAAAACTTGACTTGTAACATTGCGTGATTTATCTTTAAACAATTAACTCAATTAAAAATTAGACAAACCCTGAGGCGGAGTGTTTCCTTTATGAAAAAAAGTATAACCTTTTTTACGCTGACATTACTGTTTGCACCGGCTGTTTTTTTTATGTCCTGTTCGGACGACGATTGCCCGACCTGCCCGGATAATAGCAATATCCCCCTATTCACCGTCACGGTAGTTGATACGCTGGGCAACCCGGTCGAGGGGATAAGAATCGGCAGCATGAACCATTTTTACAATACTCCGCTGGTTGATAAGGCGCTGGTGTTGGACCCACAGGTCTCGACCGAAATTGTCTTCAGCCTGGCTCACGAAAGTTATGTTACTCTGATAATTTATGATTATTACTGGAACCCGGTAAAAGTGTTGTTGGACGAGGAACAATTTGTGGCGGGAACGATTTCTGTCGGTTGGGACGGTACCGATATCCTGAACAGGCCCATCAAAAGCGGTTATTATTATGCCTATCTCTGGACTCAATTCTATGATGAACCTGATTCGATACTGATAGATACCAGCGCTATGGTTATGGAAGTCGGCAATTCACCGGTGCAGACCGTAATCGGTTATACCGACCGAAACGGTATCTTCAGCACCGACGATACCCTTTATTTCCCCTGCTTGCTGGGTAGTCCTCCCGCAGTACAGGCGCGGAACGAGTCGGGCATCCTGCTTGATTCCCTGTTTCATTACAGCGATACGGTTACTATTACATTATCAACTCTTGAGGATGGGTATATATTAATCGACACCACACTGGTTGTAGGGTCGAACGAATTTGAACTTGTCTGGAGTCCGGAATGGGCCGAATAATCCTTGATAAAAAAACAGGTGTTTCGTGAGAAGTAGGGTATGTACAAGCGTTTTATTTTATTGTCTCTCTTGTTAATGTGTCCTCTGGCCGTGACTTTGATATCCTGTTCGGACGAAGACTGTCCGACCTGTCCCGATAACGAGAATACTACGCCGACCGCATTGTTCACGGTTACGGTCGTCGATACGCTGGGGAACCCGGTCGAAGGTCTCCGGGTGGGACGTATCAATCACACCAGTCATGTCCCAATCGCGAAAAATTCACTGATGTCGCCCAGAATCATGATCTGGCATCTGGGGGTGCCTTTCCGGGGTTACATGACGATGTACATTCACGATTATAACTATCAAATCATGCACGTTATTTCGGATTCTTCGTATTTCAGCGAAGTTCAGGTTTATCCTTTATGGTATGCGGAGGACTCGACGGGTGCGGAAGTACGCGACGGTTTTTATTATTGTTATATGAGAATGACCAGCTGGACAGACCCGGATTTGGTTTTTGAAGGTACTTATCCGGCAGTGCTGGAGCCGGATCCCGACCCGAACCTGCCCGCGAATATTTTGGGCGAGACCGATGTTAAAGGAGTATTTACCACCAACGATACTTTGTTTTTCCCTTACCTGCTGGGCAACCTGCCGACAGTACGGGTCAACGACGGGACGGGCAGGCTGCTGGACACTCTAATTTATTACAGTGATTCGATAACGGTTACGCTCTCGGACGCCGCCCACCCGACAACTTTTATCCGAAGCAGCCAGAAACTGGTTCTGGCCCCGAATCATTATCTGCTTATCTGGGATCCGAGCCTGGCAGAGTAGGGTATTCAATAACCAATCAGTTCAACCAAGGCGTACACAAGGTGATGCTGGTAATAGATATCGCTGCATCCGGTTTTTCCCCCGGAATAGCAGACTTTAACCTGAAAGTTTTTAAGAAATTGATAGCCGCCGCCGATTTCATGCCCGAATCCTCGATTGCCCCCGCTTATTTCCTCATTACCCCCTCATACGAGATACCGAACATCCTGATACCCAATCCAACCGTAGTGAACAGGCTTCGATGAGAAATGGAAAAATAGTGGTTCCATTGGATTCCATAAAAACCCTGAAAGATAGAGTATTTGGGGTCATCGATGTCGACTTGGTGTATGAAGCCGTTAATCGAAAATAAAACTGCATCCTTTTTGTTCCAGCCGTAACCAATCGACAGGCCGAAGCCAATCCCGAAATCAGAATGGTCCAATTCGGGATGGTTCTGTTTCCAATAGGTATAAGGTGCTGCTCCCAGTCCAAATGACCCCACAAATCCCTTTCGATTACCATCAAACGCTTGAGAATAACAGGATAGAATCAGATGCGTTAGCAGTGTTATTATTATGATTCTTCGCAAAATTGTACCCCCTGTAGTAATGATCAATTATTATGTACCCACTACTACATTAAAATATGATACTAAAGGCTTTATTTCAAGTACTTTTTATGAACCATCGCCGTGAATTTTCTCCTGTCTTTTAAGCGCTTTTATCCGTACAATTATCTGATATTATGAATGAAACACTGCAAAACAAATTCGAGGCTCTCAAATCCAGTTTGGCCGAGATGGGTTCGGTGATGGTCGCATACTCGGGCGGGGTGGACAGCACCCTGCTTTTGAAAGTAGCATCCGATACACTCGGTGATAAAGTCGTGGCGGTGACGGCCGATTGTGAGATTCACACCGCTGAAGAAACAGAGCATGCCCGTCAGATGGCGTCTTTATTGCAAGTCGAGCATATCGTGGTCAAAACCTCGGAGTTAGACAATCCTGAGTTTACTGCCAACCCCCCCGAACGGTGTTATATCTGTAAAAAAGGCCGGTTCGAGAAAATGATCGTTATGCAGAAAGAACGGGGCTTGAATTTCCTGGTCGAGGGCTCCAATGTTGATGACGAGGGAGATTTTCGGCCGGGGAAAAAAGCAGTCGCGGAACTCGGAGTGCGCAGTCCTTTAAAAGAAGCCGGGCTCACCAAGAATGAAATTCGTATTATTTCCCGGGAACTGCGTCTGCCCACCTGGGACAAGCCGGCCTCGCCCTGTCTGGCGACCCGTATTCCTTACGGGGAAAAAATCATGCTCGAACGCCTGATAAGGGTTGAACAATGCGAGAAATTTTTGCATACTCTGGGAGTAAGTAATCTGCGGGTACGCGACCATGGCAACCTGGCCCGGATTGAAATCGCCCGTGAGGATATGCCGCTTGTATTGGATGAAACCAACGCCCGAGGTGTCGCCGTGAAATTCAAATCGTACGGGTTTACCTATATTACGCTCGACATCCTGGGATTCCGCTCCGGGAGCATGAACGAGACGCTGAAGAAAGACGACGAATGAACAAAGAATCCCTCGAGAAACTTCTGACCGATGTCAAAGAAGGCCGCCTGGCGGTCGACGACGCTCTGCGGGTGCTCAAACGTCTCCCGTTCGAGGATCTCGGTTTCGCTAAAATCGACACCCATCGCGACCTGCGGCGGGGGTTTCCCGAAGTCATCTTTTGCCAGGGGAAAACGCTCGATCAAATCAGTCAGATAGTCGAAAAAGTAAGTTCCAAAGATGACGTTATCATGGCTTCGCGAGCCAGCCGCGAGGTGTACGAGACCGTTAAAAAGGTAGCCCCCGAAGCCGTTTATTACGAAACCGCCCGGATTGTCCTGATCGGGGGGAAAAAGATGATAAAAACAGATAAAATTATCTCGGTCATCAGCGCCGGAACCTCGGATATTCCGGTGGCCGAGGAGGCCGCCGTTACCGCCGAGATCATGGGCAACCCGGTCGAGCGAGTATATGATGTCGGGGTATCCGGGATGCATCGCCTGCTGGGGCACCAGCAACAGATATTCCGGGCCAATGTCCTGGTGGTGGTGGCCGGGATGGAGGGTGCCCTGGCCAGCGTTATCGGGGGGCTGGTGGACCGTCCGGTTATCGCCGTTCCGACCAGTATCGGGTACGGGGCCAGTTTCGAAGGTCTGGCGGCGTTGTTGTCGATGCTCAACAGCTGCGCCCCCGGCGTGACCGTAGTAAATATTGACAACGGCTTCGGCGCAGGTTATTTTGCAGGCTTGATTAACCAGATGGGGAACTGTAAATGAAAACTCTCTATTTTGATTGTTTCTCCGGTATCAGCGGCGATATGATTCTGGGGGCGCTGGTCGACGCCGGACTGGATATTGAGGTTCTGAAAACGGAGCTTGCCAAACTGAAGCTCACGGGCTATGAAATAAGAGCTGATAAAGTCGTCAAAAAAGGGATAACCGGAACCAAAGTCGAGGTGACCGTTACCGGCGAGCAGAAACACCGCCACCTGAAAGATATCCTGAAAATAATTGACGAGAGTGAACTCAAACCCGACGTTAAAAATATCAGCAGGAAGATATTCACCAATCTGGCCGCCGCCGAAGCTAAAGTCCACGATACGGAAATCGACAAGGTTCATTTTCACGAGGTCGGCGCGGTGGACTCAATCGTGGATATTGTCGGCGCCGTCATCGGACTGAAAGAACTCGGAGTGGAAAATGTCTATGCCTCGAGAGTACATACCGGTTCCGGATTCGTGGACTGCCAGCACGGGCGCATGCCGGTTCCGGCTCCGGCCACGACGGAACTACTTCGGGATATTCCGGTGTACTCGATGGGAGTCGAATCCGAACTGACCACGCCCACGGGAGCGGCGGTGCTCAAGTCCCTGGCGCTTGCGTTCGGGCCGATGCCCGCCATGAAAATCATCGGGGTGGGATACGGCGCGGGGTCGAAAGAATTCGCGGAACTCCCCAATCTGCTTCGCGTCTATCTCGGCGAGGTCAATCTCGACCGGTTCGAAAACGACGAGGTCGCCCTGCTCGAAACCAACCTGGACGATATGAACCCGGAATTTTTCGAGTACGTCACCGAGAAACTGATGGCCGAAGGGGCGCTCGATGTTTTCACGGTCCCGATTATCATGAAAAAGAGCCGTCCCGGGGCGATTCTGAACGTCCTGTGCGAACCGGACAGAATAGAGAAATTGCTACCGATAATTTTCGCCGAGACCACCACTCTGGGCGTGCGGTTACACCGGGTCGGGCGGTGCAAACTGGCTCGGAAAATAATCGAGGTCGAAACCAAGTACGGGATGGTGCGGGTGAAAATAGGTCAGACCGTCGGGGACAACCCGCTGATACGCAATATTACCCCGGAGTATGAGGACTGCAAGAAAATCGCCCGTGAAAAAAATATTCCGCTCAAGAACGTTTTCGATGAAATAAAACGAGTGGCCGTCAGTAAATTAACGCAGGAAAACCTCTGAATTTTTGTCTCCCCCGACAAATGAAAAGGGTGTCAGAAAACCTGACGCCCTTTTTTAATTTTGTCTCTGAAGCAACGAAAAGAGAAAGAATTTCCTTTATTTTTTGAACCGGAAACTGATGGCGTCCTCGGGACAGGCGTTCATGCACTCGCCGCACGAGGTACAGTCGGGTATCACGCCTTTTTCTGACTCTTCGTAAACCAGTTTATGAATAGTCGGGCAGGGGCTCTTTGCCTCGCAATCGCCGCACAAGGTGCATTTGGCATGGTCCACGCGGATACGTCCCGGAGCGATTTTCTCGCACAGCCAGGTCAACAGGCCGATCGGACAGATAATATAACAGAACGGCCGGTAAAGCACCAAACTGGCCCCGACGATGACAACCAGCATTACGATAAATTTCCCGGCCAGGTCCCAGTGCAGCAGCTCGAAAAAATTGATCGGATCATAGAGGCTGTACGAGGAATAAATTTTCCAGGTCTGCTCGGTAACGTCGGCGCCGAGCTCTTCCGCCAGATATGTGATATGGTCCTTCACGTAGAAAAAGGTCAGGACAAAAAGCACCAGCAGCGTGATGCGGATGGCGTTGAACGCGGCGAAATTGAAATTCTTGATTTTATATTTAAAGGGAATTTTATTGATCAAATCCTGAAACGCACCCAGGGGACAGACCCAGCCGCAGAAAATTTTCTGGCCAATCAAACTGGGCAGAAACATCGCTACCACCAGCGCGATAAATGGCATGAAGAACTGTCCGAACGTAAACTTGAACATGAACAATTTGGTTACGGCGCACATCGGGCTCGGGTGCATGGGGTATATCTGCTCGATACCGAATAGAACAAAAGCGATTACGAGCATGGCAATTCGCACCCACAATTTGGCCCAGCCGGCGATTAAAAGGATGAAAGCCACGACCGCCATAATGAGAAATGCCAGGTAACGACCGGTCATCAAAAAATCCAGAAGACCCGGTTGATGGGATTGTTCCGGAGGTGGCTGCAGGTCCTCTTCGGCCTCAGTGGCGGTATTTCCCGCGGTCGTTGTTTGCTGGTTAAGGCTGTCTGCGGTTGCCTGCCCGGTTGCGGATTCCTGCGCTAAGGCCGGTACGACCGCGCCGATCAAAAGCCAGCTGACAAATATCACACCCAGAAACAGCAGAGTAGTTTTTTTATCTTTGATGCTCATTTTAAGTCCTTGTCGTGTTTATTTAATGTCGCGTAAACATATAAGATGTGCCTTTTTTGTCAAGTATAACTTATGCTCGCGGCTTTTCGGGAAGGTCTGAAATTTGTAAATTTAGGTTGACTTCAGACGGTGCCGAGGTTTTCTTTACAGAAAGTCAGAGTGGACTTATTATTGTTTATTTAATGTTTCATAATCAGATAGAAAGGAGGACCGCCGTACTTTTCTTCTCTTGGTTATTCACCTTTAATAGATAATAGAATCAATAATAAAATTTTATTAACACTCCGGAGGGAACTATGAAAAAAACTATAATTATACTGGCTATTATGGCCCTGGCAATAACCGCCGGCGCCGATACTTTTATCAAACAGGCGACCCATCAGGATGGTTTTCAGATGCAGGGTCAGACGATGGAACCCCGCGACGATACTACGATCACCTGGCTGTCCCAGGATAAGGCTCGCTCCGATTCCAAAGAAGGCACCATTATCTGGCGTTCCGATATCGATATGGTTTACATGATCGACCACGAGAAAAAAGCCTACAACGAAATGCCTCTTTCCAAGTTCGGGGACCTGAAGGCGATGCTGGGGATGGATGAATTGAGCGAGGAAGAAGCCGCGATGATGGAACAGCAGATGGCCCCGATGATGGCGATGATGCAGATGAGCGCGACCGTGACCCCGACCGAGGAAACTAAAAAGATCGGCGATTATAACTGCAAGAAATACGATGTCGATATGAAAATGGGGATGATTAACATGAAATCCGCTTTCTGGGTTTCAAAAGATTTCGACATGGATTATTCGGCGTTCAAGAAATTGAATCTTGCCCAGATGCTTTTTATGCCCGGTGCCGACCAGGTTATCAAGGAATTCGAGAAAATGGACGGGTTCATGGTCCTGTCCGAAGGTGAGGTCAATATGATGGGAACCTCCGTCAAGAATACCACCCAGGTTCTGGAAGTCGTGGAAAAAGACGCCCCTGAGGGTCATTTTGATGTTCCCAAGGATTACAAGAAAGAAAAATTTGACCCCATGAGCAATATGCGTTAAACGATTTATCGAGTATTTAAACCGCCGGTTAAAACCCCCGGCGGTTTTTTTATGCTCCGAAGCCCGGGCGGTTTGAATTTTATTGACGTCTTTGCGTCTTTAATATATAGTATTAACAGGGACTCTTTACCGAGGAGTGATGATGTCAATATTTATCATGGCCCTTAATATTAGCCCCACCGCCAAAAAAGAGCACCCGGACCTGTCACATTATATCGATGAATCGCTGGCGGTATTCAAGAAAAACAATATCAAGCTGATGAACCTCTATGCTACCCTGGGGCGGTTCGATTATATCGCGATGTTCGAGACCAAAGACCAGACGCTGGCGTTCAAGGTAGCCTCCGAAATCAACGCGATGGGGGTATTGAAAACCGAAACCTGGCCGGTGGTGCCTTATGACGAATTCTCGCAGTTGATAAAGTAGCGTTCATTTCACCAAGGGATTGGATTTCATTCCACTGATTGGTGAGTCATACCTGAATAATCCGATAAGTAGATATAAGAATCTATTTTACGAAAAAAGCCTGCAACCGTGATGACGGTCTGAAAATGTCATTATATAAAGATAGTGAATGATTTTACTTAAAATAGAGTTTTCGGGGAAAATCCTGATTACCCATTCAAATATTCATAAAGCAGGCAGGAGCACAGGGCTCCTGCCTTTTTTCTGATTAAATAACCATAATATTTTTATAACCGGCAGATGTTTCCATCTGCAGGTTATTATTTCTCTACTATTTCTCGACCTGTTCAGCCAGTAGATAGCGTTTATAGATACGGGCGTACCGGGTTTCATTACTCATCAGAGTCTGGTGCGTGCCGGCCTCGACAATCCGGCCGTCCTCCATCACGTAAATCATGTCGGCCTGTTCAAGCGTATCCGGCCGATGGGTGACGAGGATGGCGGTTAAATCCGGCATGACCTTGTTCAGTTCGTCCCAGAGAGCCGTCTCGGTGCGGGAGTCGAGAGCCGAGGTGCAGTCGTCGAGTATCAGAATTTTCGGTTTCCCCACCAGCGCCCGGGCCAGGGCCAGCCGCTGTTTCTGACCGCCGGAGATGGACATTCCCCGAGTGCCGATCAGGGTATCGAGACCCTTCGGGAAACCGTCGATTTCGGACTTCAACTGGGAAATCTCGATGGCCCAGTTTAGGGTTTCCTCGGAAATCTCCTCCCGGCCGAACAGGATATTGCGGCGCACGGTGTCGCTGAAAAGGACCGGTTCCTGAGGTACATAACCGATATATTTCCGCAGGTCCTCGAGCCGGAATTTTTTCAGATCATGGCCGTCGAGCCGAATTGTTCCGCCGGTCGGGTCCACCAGACGCGGCACCAGGTTGGTCAGCCAGCTTTTGCCGGAACCGACTTTCCCGACCAGCGCGACCGTCTGCCCGGCACGGATATCGAGCGAAACACCGCTGA
>JBMOKZ010000292.1:0-1162 GCA_049324195.1 Candidatus Zixiibacteriota bacterium
AGTACAGGTATAACACTTGCCCGTATTTTCCCCTGTTTGCTGACCAAAATCATGCCCCCGAAAAATACACGCCAAATTAACAGTATTATCGTCGCCACTTGTAACAAAACTCGCACTCTCATACCAACTATTACAACATTCTATCTGACTGCACTCTCCAGCCGGAACTTCACTCTCTACACACTCCCCATCCACGCAAAAACAATCTGCTCCACATTCGTTAATACAAGGATAACCCACCTCTAACTCAAACTCCTTACATTCGTCCTCATCAGCCTCTCCGCAATTCTTTACCCACCGCTTAGATAAATCATCATCATTACAAAAACTCACATCCGTCCGGCACTCGTCCTGACACGACACATCCTCGGTAACGTTGCCCTCCCAGAAAAACAGACGCACCTCTTTGGGCGAAAAAACCGCGTCATCACCCTCTCCCAACTCGGAAGAAATAATCACATCGTCGACAAAAACATCCTTTTCCGGAATGGCGGTAAAAACCAGCGACGGCAACTTGCAATGGTCGTTAGGATCGCTGATATTGCAAATCCGCAAAACATAACCCACGTCCGCCGGAATCCGGCTCGCCACAAAATCGTCCACAAACGCGAAATTCGGGTCGCCCCGCAAATCAAAATCCGCCTCGAGCACCGCCTTTCTCAACGTCCGATTCTCCGCGATGTCCTCCAAAATCTGATTCTGCAAACTATAAGCGTAATCCCGCGCCGTCGTGTCAAACCGCACCGCCTGGTCCGAATAAACCGTCACCATCACACCCGAAACAATAAGTATCGCGACCGTCGCCTCCAGAATGAGGCATGAAAATCGGTTTTAACTGGACTCCGGCTCGGAGGCCGGAGTGACGGAAGGTGGTATGGGGTCATTTTTACTGGATGCCGGGTCGGGTCTGTGGACAGGCTTGTCCGGCATGACGAATGAGGCAGGCCGAACAATGACAAACACCCTCGTCCGTCACCCCGGACTTGATTCAGGTCCAGTGCGGCCGGGTTAACCCGATAATTCGACCGCAAATGGCTTATCTCCGCCCGTTGCAGCGCAGCCGAGCGCGAATGCTTTTTTCGGAAAAAGCGGGCAGGCTGTTTGAGTTCGCCGCAGGCGAACGAGTTCCTGCCCGCGCCGAAAAAAGTGTTCGTGCGAGGGA
>JBMOKZ010000293.1:0-1155 GCA_049324195.1 Candidatus Zixiibacteriota bacterium
ATAATTGTATTCATTCCAGATTTTCCTTGTATCCCTCCAACTGTCACATCGGTTTTCAAAAACACGGATACCCTTGTAGTTATAATAACCCGAAGGATTTGCATACACGATTATTTCGGTGCTGCCGTCATTGTCAACGTCGGCAATCGATGGATATTCATATGCGGTTAACGTCGAATTAGGCGTCGAGAAAAGCACTTCGCCGGTCGTTCCGTCAAATATCCTCAGATAATGATTGTCATTATGCACGATCTCAGCAGCTCCATTACCGTCAAAGTCAAAGATGGATGCGCCGAGACCGCCGCCCGTTCCGTCGAAGACAACGCTCTCCCACATTATGCTGCCGTCAGCCCTGAGAACAGTGTATCGGGATCCCGCCGAAATCCCTATCTCAGGTTTGCCGTCGCCGTCAAAATCACCAATAGCCGCAGCGGCCGGGTCGCCGTATACAAGCTTTATCGGTCCCCATTTCAAAACGCCGTCATGTTCAAAACAGTAAACAGTCACCTTCTTATCCGAGGACTTTATGGTCTGGATGATTTCCGGATACGGGTCATCATCAAGATTTGCAACTGCATGGCCGACAAGGGGAGAAGTGATCACAGGTGTTTTCCAATAGACGGTTCCGTCATTCCTGTATGCCGTATTGTCCACGAGAATCTCCGGGTATCCGTCCATGTCGAGGTCGGTGACAATGGATATTCCGTCGTATCGTGCGGTTCCGGACCACCTGAGCGTTCCATCGTTGTTAAAGACGACATGCCCGCTGATAATCTCGGCGTTACCGTCGTGGTCTATATCGGCGATAGATACCGCCCATCTTTGAGTTATCCCTTCAAAAGGCTGTGTCTTCCACTTCAGCGTTCCGTCATGTTCAAATGCCAGCAAGCAGCTTGTCGAAATACCGCGCTGATATCCGACAATCTCTGCTATGCCGTCGTTGTCGATATCTCCGGCAGCAATGTTTGAATATCTCTCAAAAAAATCATAGCCATTGGTTACGGTAAAAAGCTCATGTCCGTCTTCTCCGCTTATAACTCTCAGCGGTCCCATGCTGTTGAATGCTATGTCGGCCACGTCCAATTCGTTGATGAGGCCGTCGCCGTTATCGTCAGTAAGACTTGCAATGACGGGAACCGATTCTACATAAGTATA
>JBMOKZ010000294.1:0-9148 GCA_049324195.1 Candidatus Zixiibacteriota bacterium
CGTGGCCCGGGTGCGCCCGGATAGCGTAGAGCATCTCCTCGGGCAGGTGATATTCTTTCAGCCAGTCCTCGGTGATAAAAGTGTGTTTTTTTTCATCGTTCTTGGTCTCGTTGTAATCGAGGTCATGAACCAGACCGATAAGCCCCCAGTACTCGACATCCTCTTTGAAATGTTCGGCCAGCCGCCGCATCCCGGCTTCGACCGCCAGGATGTGTTTCAGCAGATTGTTGACGCCGATTTTCTCGAGGACCAGGTCATAGGCTTTTTCGCGGGTCAGTTGTAAGTCCATGGTTCTCCAATAAAGTTATCGTTAAGCCGCCTGTCAAGCGGCTGTTCCGGCCGGTCAATCGAGAAAATCCCAGGTAAAACCGTAATAATGATAACGACCGGAAAATTCACTGTAATCGCGGTCGGCATATATCACCGAAGTTACGTTCTGGATGACGTAATGAAACCGGAATGAACCCATTTTAAATGACAGCTTGGCGTTGAACACCAGAGCGTCGCCCAGGTTTTCATCAATGTATCCGTCATAGGGCCCGACATAAACCAGTTCGCCATAGGCGAACAAATCGATCAGTTTCTGTTTCCAGAACAGATGCAGCTCCGCTCCGGCGAAACCCTGGTATTCGGGCGCATAGGGCTGGTTTTCTTCGGTCTCATAATCCAGATAATGGTAAGCGCCGCCCCCGTTGAATCGGATAAAATCGCCCAACCGGATCCTGCCGGTCAGGCTCGTATTTACGAAATTTATATTGCCGTTGACGGGCTTGAATATTTCCACGTTCGATTCCACGGTGTGCCTCCAGTCGATACCGTCGGTTATTTTACCACCAGTGACTTCGACCCCCAGGGCGTTGTCAGTCGAACCATACTCGAGCGTGACGTTTCCGGTCAACTGTTTTTCCGAAACGAGATCCTTGTTCCCGGAATCGCGATAAACATATGACGCTCCGTATAAAGAGACCTGTTGAACGCGAAGGTTCTGTTCCAAAAGCGAGGGCGCGCGTTCCCCGTAACCGGCGGAGAACATCGCCAGAAAGCGATGGCCGGTGCGATAGAGCAGCGCCGACGCGAAAGGCAGGAACCGGAACTGTTCGTCGTGTTTCTGTCCCGTCCGCAAAGCGTACTTCCAGGACGACTTCAGCGAGGCCAGGTTGAACGAGGCTGAACTGGACAGGCGGTTGAATTCGTCATAGCCATCGTCGAACAGCAGGTAATCACCGGTGAGCTCGATCTTGAACAAATGTCCCCAGGCGTTCCATTCTCGCGTCAGGACCAGTCCGTGCCCGGTCAAATTATAACGACCGTAATAGGCCTTGTTGAGGTCGGACCCCTGCCGGAGATGCTTATAACTGAGTTCGTTGCGGGTGGTGCGTTCCTTGTTGGAGGAGGAAAACGACAGCCGCACGAAGCGGTCGAAACGGTTCCGTTTGACATAGTTCCCCAGCGAGTCCGGTCGGATGTTCAAATACCCCTCGCGGTTATAAAGCTGACCGGTGGCGCGGAAGGCGTAATCGCATTTGACGGGGAAATAAAAATCGCCGTAATAATGGTAAGCGTCGTCACCGGAATGGAGCGTCATGCCGTCCGAGACCCGGTAACCGATTGACATATCGATTTTACGCCCGCTGATAAAATTCTTCGAATAGCGCCCGCGCGCGTTGGAAAAACCGAACGACCCTTTATCCACCAGGAAAGTACTCCGGGCATCAAGCTTGTCGGTCTGCTCAGGACGGGTCAGCAAGGTGGCCACCATCTGCTCGCCCCCGAACAGCGACCCCACCGGTCCCGGCAGGATGTAAACGTCATGGTCCAGGGCCGTGGGAATATCGTTGAAATCCATCAGGCCGTCCGGCTCCACGACCCAGTCGAAAGGCTTAATCTGGTTGCGGTCGATCAGAACGTTCATCCGGTCCCCCGCCAGCCCGTAGGGCTGAACGGTTTTCCGCATGGGCATGACCTGGGGTTCGAGCACCAGGTAACCGGGGTCGCGCCGGAAATAATCGCCGGCGTCGTGATAGTACGCCCGGTCTATCGGTTCTCTTTTATTTTGACGCGAGGAGGTAAACGAAGCGACCAGACTGTCGAAATAACTGAACGGCGCGATATAGGCTTCTTTTTGTTCGTCGCGGTATTGTTTATAGCGTTCGTTGAAGAGAATTTCCGCCTTCTGCGCCTCGGTCAGCGTGTCCGACAACGTCAGGGTATCCCCGTCAAGCCGGACCGAATCCTCGGGAACGGGCGGTTTGATTTCGGCCGTGTCCGCTTCCTGCGCGAAGACCGGAACGACCGCTAGAACAGCTATGATAAATACTAACAGCTTCGCCATGACAAGGGACTTTCTCTGTCATATAAATATCGGGCGACCGAAAAAAGCAACGGATAAATAATGATATTCGCCGCCAGCGAGACCAGACTCCAGACCATGCCGGTGATAAAGCGAGGCCAGAACGGCTGATAAACCCAGGCATCGACAAGATTAACCGGGACATAAAACAGCAGGGTGCCGACCGCGGCGGCCAGCATAAGGCCGGCAGTCAAAGTCCACCGGTTTTGTTTGCGCCAGTTCGTTTTTCCGAAGAAGAAGCCGATCGGGCCGTTTAATGCCATGCCGAACATCTGAGCCAGCATAATGGCGAAATCGGCCGGACCGTATGGATTAAAAGCCGACCACAGCCCCATGCCGAGCAGGCCGACCAGAAAACCGGCCGTGATTCCCCAGACGAATCCGGCCAGGAATACGATGAAAAAAATCAGGTTGACGTTGGGAAGATACGATGTACCCCAGGACAGAACATATATCAACGCCGTGAAAAGCGCGATACGGGTAATGAGCCTGGAGCTGCCGCTCATCGGATAATCGCCACCTTGACCTTGTCTTCGGCCAGCAGATAACGTTTCTGCGACGTGGTTTCGATGCGGTCGGAATACAGGCGGGCATAGGCAAGATAGACGCCCGAGGCGACATCCTCTCCCTCGGCGTTTTTCATGTCCCAGCCGACCTCGACCCAGCCCAGACGGTCCATACGCTGTTCCTCCCGTTCCACGGTCGCGACATATTCGCCCGCGATATTGAAAATATCCACCACCATCATCGGCTCCACCTCGGTCGGGAAACTGGTCGTGTCGGTCGGCACCTGGAATCGGAAAGTGATGCTGTCGGTTTTCATCCGACTCACCACGGCCGGGTTGGGATAGGAAAACAAAACGCTCGCCCTGACATTAATAAGGCTGCTGTCAAGTTCCCCTTCCTCGGGCACCCAGTAACCGAAAATCAAACCTTCCAGCGGCACGTAACGCATCAGATCCGTCGAGGCCGGCGTGGCAATGAACGTGATGGAGCGATAATGGTCGGGATTGTAGTATTCGAATACCCTGCCGGGCAGGAATTTCAGGTTCCCGTATACCAGCGGGTCGCCCGGTAACAGGTACTGTTCGACGAAATAAGAATCGGGATTGCTTTCCAGCTGGAAAACCACGTTCAACCCCCAGGGTTCCGTCAGAGTGTCATAGTTGAGGGATACGTACATGGTCGAATCAACCAGTCCGTAGGCATCGAATTCGGACACCTGTACGGAATCGTGACAGCGGTCCTCGCGGCAGACGGTAATAATCGTATCATAACTGCCGACAATCGTATCGCAGTAAAACGAGTCGCACATGATCGAATCGCATACCCGCATGTAATTACAATCAAAAGCCTGGCAGTCGAGCGAGTCGCAGAAAATCGTATCCTCGAGCGTTATCGTCGTATCATAACAGTTCCTGTCCCAGGAGCCGTCGTTACAATACCAGTACTTGTCGTGAATAGTCCGGGTCTCGGTGAACTGGAGATAAACCGCGGCATTATGTTCCGGAGTGATGGGGTTAAGGTCGCCACGCACCAGCACCGGGTAAACGCTCTGGGTGTCGATTACAAGGATAGTGTCTAAGATGTATTCATTCAACTCGGCGTCATACAAAAACCGGGTACGGGTATAAGGGATTTCCGGGTAATTAGCCCGTTCGGAATAACCCATCCCGTCAGGCGAATGGGCGGAACGGTTCGGGCCGGTGAAAAAATTCCAGAGGGCAAAATCACGAAAGGCCGTATTAAAATCAGCCTCACCGCCTCCGGCGGAATCGATTATTTCGTTGGCGGCAATCAAAAAGTGCGGTCCGGCGCCGTATTCCGCGCAGCGAAACCAGATATTGCGGATAACATCGCGGCCGTAAGTCTCAGACAGATACAGGGCAAACACGACTGACGCATAGGGGTGAATGTCCGAATAATTGTTAAATTGCTGAAGGGAGGTTTGAGGATAGGAAAAGAAATATTCCAGGTATGTATAATAATCGTTGATGTTGTCGTAAATCTCTTCTTCCATCCAGACCGCGGATATCTCCATCCAGTACCGACGGCTGACGACATCACCCGGCTCCGTCTCCTGGAAATCCAGGCCGAACTGCACCGCGTGAAAATATTCATGAGCCATCGTCACTCGAACGGCATCCAGCGGCCGCTCCCGATAAAGGTATATCGGCTGCGGGTTATCATCTTCGTATATATAATATTCGTAATAATCGTTATCGAGGACAATAAACGAGGTCGCCTGCATCGACCGTGGTCCGAGATACCTCTCGTCGATATAATCCAGCCCGTAGGCGCCGCCGTTTAAATCCAAGATATAGATATCATATCTGCCGTCGCCGCCCTGGGTATCATAAAAGGCATCGGTGGGCGGGGCCGGATAACCGAGCGTATCGATGACGTGAGCATACACCGAATCGGCTATCAGAGCCATCTGCTCGACATAATCCGGGACGCCGTTCACGTTGACGTCGACACTCGCCTGATAAACGGCGCTGTCGCCGGCAATATTGTAATGCAGTTTGAAATAGCCGCCCGGCGAGTCGTACGAGGAATCCAGAACCGGGCGGTCAATATAGTCGACTCCCAGCGAAAGCATCAAATCCCGGTTGAGCTTGTCGTAATTCTCGACAAAATCGAGCACCGCCGGAGTGCCGCACTTGATCGGTATCCGGCGCTGGTTATCGGCCAGACTGTACTTTTGAGGTATCTTGTTTTTTTGTCCGGTGACGGTCATGTAACTGGTAATGATTTGTATCTGGACTTCTTCCGGGATAGAATTATCCTGAGCCATACTCACCACAGTGAAAAAAAGAATCGACAGACAGACTGTTAAAATCCTCAATTTCTACCTCGTCTCAATTTGATTTTATTTTTTAATTCCTCGAGATATTCATACGGAACTTCGGGTGAACCGATGCGGCCGTTCTGGCCGGAGCGGCCATGAAAGTCCGAACCGCCGGTGGCAAGCAGGCCATACCTTTCCACCAGACTTTTCAAAAAAGCGATATTCTCCCGGTTATGCGAATAATGATACACTTCCAAACCGTCCAGACCCAGGGCGGTCAACATATCGAGATAACGCAACATGTCCCCGATATATGGATGAGCCAGGACCGCCAAACCGCCGGCCTGGTGAAGCAAACTTATGGCTTCGGCGGGGTTCATGACTTCTTTGGGGACATAGGCCGGGCCGCCGTTTTTTATATAGTGGTCGAAAGCCTCCTGATAACTGCCGACCTGACCGTGCCTGGCCAGAGCCTCGGCGATATGCGGCCGACCGATTACGGCCCGGCCGGCTATCTCCTCGACCGCCTCAAACGTTAACGAAAGACCGAGGTCGTTCAATCTTTGTACTATCAAGCGACCTCTTTGTTTCCGCTTCTTTTGAAAATCCTCCAGCGCGAAGGCTACTTTCCGGTCGTGTGGGTCGAACAAATAACCGAGAATATGCAAATCGTCGTCATTGACTTTTACGGATAATTCCACTCCGGGAATTATTTCCGGATCTTTGTTTTTGCGAAGTTTCTGAATTTCGAAATACCCCTCGACCGTATCATGGTCGGTAACCGCAAAAGCCCCCAGACTCAGCTCGCGAACGATTTCAAGTACTTTGGCACCACTACAGGTTCCATCGGAATGGGTAGTGTGAATGTGCAGGTCGATATTTAAGCCCATTCTCTTACAGCTTGGTTTCAACCACCTTTTTGATATCCGCCGCCAGCTGTTCTCCTTTCTTTCTGATTGCCGCGGTTTCGGCGGCCAGTTTAGTGACGAACTCCTGGTCCTGAAGCGACTTGAGATTGATACGGACATTATATCCGGCGCCTTCGATAGCCGCCTGACCCATCAGGCCGGCCACGCCGACGTCGGAGATGGAATTCTTGTTGCCTTTTTCCGCTACGACCAGCGCCATCTCCATAACCTCGAGTGCTTTTTTCATCACCGTTAGCGGGACTTCCGAGGCGCGCTTGGTCGCTTTCTCGACTGCCGCCGCTTTTTCCTCGCCGGTAACCTTGAAAGCTTGCATGACCTGATTGAAGGCTTCCTTATCGGTATCGATCAATTTTTTCAACTCCTCTTTCAAGGCGTCGGCCTTGTCCCGGATATCGGAGAGTTCGTCCTTGACTTCCTGGTACTGTTTTTTCCCGACCGTGAGCCGGCAGACCATCGCCGTCAGCGCCGCCGCGAGCGTACCCGCCGAGGCCGATACCGAACCGCCGCCGGGAGCGGGAGACGATGAGGCGACTTCGTCGTAAAAATTCTCGCCGCCGCCGGAAGCTGCCGCCGCGACCTTCAATTTTTCCTCGAGTATCTGTGCCTTGGAGAAATTCTCCAGGCGCAGGTAAAAGTCGGCGACATCGACAATAGCATCGTTGGGCAACAGCCCGACCACCTCGGACGAGGTGACGTTGACGCCGTACCGGGCGGCTTCGCTTTTTATCGTTTCAAAAACCCGGAAGATGGGGGTTTTGGTGTAATTGACAAGATTCATGGAAATCTGCACCTGGTTGCGTTCCTTGATTTCGAAACCCAGGGCTTTGACGAACCGGTAGCCGCCCTTAAGACTGCGGACGGCGTCCGCGATGCGGTCGGCAATCCATTTCTGGTTGGTGCCCAGATAAACATTGAACGCAATCAGCGGGAAACGCACCCCGATAGCGGTGGCTCCGGACTTGAGATTCATTTTCGCCGGGCCGTAATCCGGGTCGCGGGATTTGTCAATTCCCATAATCTCGATTAAACCCTCGTATTCCCCGGACCGCACGTTGGCCAGGTTCTTGCGCTTGGGCGAGGTAGCGGCGTCCTCGTATAGATAAACTGGTATCTGCAGTTCCTCGCCGACCTTTTTCCCCAGCTTGTTGGCCAGTTCGATCGCGTCTTCGATAGTCATTTCGGAAATCGGGATGAAGGGGCAGACATCACAGGCGCCCATGCGGGGATGTTCCCCCTTGTGGGTGGTCATATCGATCAATTCAGCCGCTTTCTGATAGCCGCGAAACGCGGCTTCGACCGCCCGGTCGGGAGGGCAGACAAAAGTCACCACCGCTCGGTTGTGATCGCCGTCCATCTCCCGGTCAAGCAGGACGACACCGTCTTCGGAAGTAATCGCTTTACAGATTTCATCGATGACCTCGGGCCGACGACCCTCGGAAAAATTAGGAACACATTCAACCAACTTAGCCATTTCACAAACTCCAGTGCTTTCTTATTTATCTGAAACTCGCTTTCAGACCCCAGGCCAGAAGCGGAATCATAATCTCGTGATGCCCGCGAAAATCGAAACCTTTCCCGGCGTTGAGCGTCGGACGAGTGACGACGTTGACTCTGGGGCGGTAATGCTCCAGCATGTCGAAATTAGCCGTCGTCAGACGGCTTTTCCCCCGGTTCAAATTCCTGGCCACCGTCAGGGCTTTTAAAAATACTTCCGGTAATATAACAGCTGAACCGATATTCGCAACCACTCCACCGCGGTTTATCTGTTCGCAGACCGAGGAAAAAACGCGGAAATCGATAAACGAAGCCTCGGCTGCCCTCGCGGCGTTGAAATCCGGATGCTGATTGACGATATCCGTCCCGATGCCGATATGCAGAGTGGCGGTCAGGCTCAGGCGGTGCGCCGCGGCAAAAAGGGAGGTTTTACGATAACGGGCTTTTTTCCCTTCGATAAATTCGCCGGCCGCTTTTCCCAGACCGATTCGCCTGGCGGCCGCCAGGTCAACGACGGCGGCATACAATTCCGAGGTTTCTTTCACCATGCCGAAAGAACCATCGGCCAGACCGACCTGGACGTCCTCCGAGGTCCCGCCGAAAAAGGCTAGTTCCAGATCGTGCACCAGCCCGGCGCCGTTGAAAGAGATACCGGTGACGATACTTCGTTCCATCAGGTCAATTATGATCGGCGACAGACCGACTTTGATCGTATGTGCCCCCATCAACAGATGAAACGGCTTCCCTTTCCGGCGGGCTTTAACCGTCAGGTCGATAAATTCCTTGAAATCTTTGGCTTTCAAAAAACCGGGTAGTGATTTCAGAAAATCCCGGGCACAAGCTTCCTGCGAAAAGGGTTTGCCAAAAGCGGCAGTTTCGGTTTTGTTCGGACGTTTTTTTATGGAATAGCGCCGGACCCGGCTCAAATCAATCGGCGGGTAATTATCTCTATTCTTTTTCATAACTATTGAAAATCTTTTATTTCGCCCAGTTCGTAATCGGTAAGTTCCGCCGTGATGGAGCCGACGATGATTTTGGATTTCATCAGCACCGGCATTTTAAGATAGTCGTCGGTGAGCCAGACTGTCAAGCGGCCCTCGTTTTTGAACACGCCGACCGAATTGGTCATCGGTTCGACCACGATACAGTCGAATGTCCCGGCTTTGACGCTGACGGTTTCCCGTTTGAGTACCTGCACCTCGAGATTATACTGCTCCCCGTCAACAAAACTGGCCATAAAGATGGATTGACCCACCTCCATCGGCTGGGTCCGGGCGTAGTAAAGAGTGGTTATGGGGTCCTGCGTGAACGGCGGCACCGCAAGGGTATCCCCCTTGTAGAGCGCAAAATGGTTGCGCTGGTCGAAAGAATACATACGGTCGGCACTGTAATTGCCTTCACGGAGATTTTTCTCGAACCGCCAGCTGAATAACCCCATCGCGTCCATAACCGATTCGATCCGGTCACGAACCTTGTAGAAGGTGGAAAAGAAACTGTTGGAATTAGCGGTGGTCTCTATCAGGAAACAGGGTCGACCCTCGTATTCAATAAGCCGCTTCACCTCCATGGTGGCATAGCCGGCGT
>JBMOKZ010000295.1:0-1153 GCA_049324195.1 Candidatus Zixiibacteriota bacterium
TGCGTATTCTTTCCTGCCGGTTATGCCGATGGCAAATGCCGCCGTTGCGGCAACGTCTACCGAACTGTCGCCAAGAAGCTTAAAGAGTTCGTCGGTTCGACTCAGGTCGCCGATTCTTCCCAGCGTCAGCGCGGCGCGGGCGCGAATCTCCGGGTCTTTATGGTTGAGATATCCGACCAGCCGGTCGGAGGCGAAGCGGGTATCTTCCAGTTCGACAATATTCGCCAGGGAATCAATCTTGCCTTCGCGAATATTAAGCAGGTCATAATAGAAAACCAGAACGACCAGGACGATCACGAGGACCGCCAATGCCGCTCCGGCAATTCTTTTGAGCATTATTTCTCTCCCGACATCGAAATCACGATATTATGGGAGTGAATTAATGGTTTGTGGAGGAAGCGTCAACTACAAAAGTGGAGGGGACTTGTTACGGGGCGAATTTGCGTGCCGACTTCTCGAAAGCGGCCGAGCTCATCATCCTGACGGCGGCATCGAGTTTTTTCAGGCTTTTTGGGTCCAGGGCAGTGAGACGTCGGGCGAATTTCCCGGATTTGATTTCTGCCAGGACTTTTTTCATTCGCGACTTGACCGAGCTATCGATGATTCGTCGGCCGGAAAGGATCGAGCCAACGCGAGCCGTCACGGAAATCCGATGCAGCATCCCCTCGATGCCGAACTTCTTTATCATTTCCACAATCAGGTCAATCTGGTAGGCGACTTCCAGATAGGCTTTGTCGGATGAAAGTCCCGCCGCAATCAGGGTGTCGTACCCCGCTTTTATCAACTGCGAGAGCCCCCCGCAAAGCACGGCCTGCTCGCCAAAGATATCGCCGATTGCTTCATCCTCAACGGTGGTTTCTATTAGATTCCGCCGGGCAATCCCGAGTCCATGTACTAATGACGTCAGGGTCGCCTTTGCCATACCGGTGGCATCACGATGAATCGAATAGAAGTAGGCGACCGGTTTTTTTTTAAGATAATTCTCCCGCACTGCTCGGCCCGGCGCCAGCGGCGCCAGAAGAATAATATCGCAGTTATTCGGCGGAATGACGGTTCTGAAGTGGAGGGAGAAGCCATGGAGAAAAACCAGGGCCGTTTTCGGCATCAGGTATGGTTTGATATCTTTCGTGTAGACTTTTCCATGGAGATGGTC
>JBMOKZ010000296.1:0-9144 GCA_049324195.1 Candidatus Zixiibacteriota bacterium
AAATAACCAAGAAAACACCTCCCCCTCAACCATTAACCAACGAATTTTTATCTCCGGCGGATTATTGCGCCGGGATATGGCACGGTACCCTGTCCGGTCATGTCGGTAGTTTTTTCAGGGGTGACGAATATTATGTAACCTACCAGGATCCGGCTGAAGTCGGCTGTACTGAAACCTACCCCTTCGCTGTGGCTAAAATCATCTGGCCGATCTACGCCAATGAAACGTTCGATATCGAGCTCGTGCCGATGATTTTCCGAAGTATCGATGTTGACGGGTGTAATTACCCCGGCGATATTCTGTATGAAGGAAGCCCGGTGCCGTTCGAGGATATTTCCCCCGGCGGGCAATATATCTACATCCCGCTGGAGGATACGGTTTGTATTTACGAACCGTATTTCATCGGTTTTTACGTTACCGATTCGGTTAGCGGCCTGGATCTGTATGTCGACGACGGGATGAATCCTGCACCCCGTTCCTGCGCTGTCTATCGGAAGAGTTCCACTGGCAGCTTCTGGTACGACCTGGTTGACTTTTACGGCTTCGAATGGAACGTTTGCCTGTGGTCCGAGGGTTTCAACTATCCCGAGGGCCGGTGTTCTGCTCTGTGCGACCTTCAGACTCCGGGAGACGCCGACAGTGACGGCTTTATAACTTCGGACGATATTAATTTCATCGTCAATAACATTTACAACAGCGGACCGGCTCCGGACCCACCCGGCAACGGGGACGCTAATGGCGACTGCATTATCGATAAAGGCGACGCCATCGCCGTGATGCTCTATCTCGAGGGTACCGGCGACGCTCCGGTGGACTGTACCTGTCCCTATCCCGAGAAAAAATGCTGTTACGGCACAACCGGGAATGTCAACTGTTCCTGGGAAGAAAACCCCGATGAAGAAGACGTCTGGGATTTAATCGACATTTCCGATATCACGAAACTTATCAGCAATCTTTACATCAGCCATAATGACTTTTGTTGTCTGGAAGAAGCTGACATCAACGCCAGTGGCGGCTATCCCGATATTTCCGATATTACCCGGCTGATTGATTTCCTGTATCTGACACATCAACCGTTACCGTCCTGTCCGTAAGGAAAAAGCGTCCCGGTAATGCCTTACCAGGGTATTGCCGGGATTTTATGTTTGATAATTTAATTTTATATTATTTCTCAATTCCGACGATTAATAAAATAACTTTTTATTCATAGGTGGTGCATGGAGGGTCTTTATTCCGTTTGGCGGGGCAGGTTTTATTCTATTCTCATATTGTTTTTATTAATGGTTTTCTTAACAACCGATTCCGGACATTCTGAAAGTACTTCCGGCCGCGTCATGAAAAACAAGTATACCGTTCCTTTACCCGAAAATATCTTAAGCCGGGACCATGAAAGTGACTGGATAAAGGTCACCCGCTGGATAGACCCCGAGGGCCGTCAGCCGGAATCTTATAGCGAATGGCGAACCCGGGTCGGCGAACCCGGACCGTTCGAAACCGAATTCATTCGAAAAAGTGAGTCGTTAAAAAACGACGGCTGGTACGTGAAAATTCTGGTGGTGGTCAATACCGCTCTTTATCCGCTGATCATATCCGGTCTTGACCAGTATGTCCTGGACTTGAACGCCGAGGGCTACGAGGTTGAGGTATATATCTCCAGCGGCGGCACCCCCGAAGAAATGCGGGAGTTTTTGCAGGAGCGTTATTTCGCAGGAATGAAAGGCTGTGTTTTTATCGGTGATTTACCGATTGCCTGGTACGAGATTTTCGACTGTTACGATTACGGTGAAAACGAGGAGTTCCCCTGTGATTATTTTTACATGGATCTGGACGGGAATTTCCGCGATAGCGACAATGACGACCTCTACGACCATCATTATGGCGATGTCACCCCGGAAATCTGGATGGGGCGGCTGACCGCCGGACCGATTGCCATCGGTGCGGTGAGCGAAGATTCCATGATAATTAACTATTTTAACAAGAATCATTTATACCGTACCGGTCAGCTGGAGTTGAACAAGCGGGGCTTGATGTATGTCGATGACGACTGGGCCGGCGAAGGCGATTACTGGGGCGACAATATGGGACTGGCCTATGATACGGTCGAGAAGCTGTATGACGAGTACATTACTTTCTCCGACCATTACGAATATATGCTGACCCAGAACTACGAATTCATTCAGGTTTGCGTCCATTCGAGTCCCTACGCCCATTCCTTCACCAATCCCGACGGTGATTGGGGCAGCACCACCAACCTGGAAGTTAAGGCTATCGGACCGATCGCCCATTTTTACAATCTCTTCGCCTGTTCCAACTCCCGCTTTACGGCCATCAATAATATGGGCGGCGTCTATATCTACGGCGACGATTATGGCCAGGCTTCAATCGGCACCACCAAAACCGGTTCGATGTTGTTTTTCGAATATTTTTATTATCCTCTGTCGCAGGGCATGACGATGGGCGAAGCCTTGCGGGACTGGTACATAGATGTGGCCGGATACGACGGCCAGTTTACCCAGGACAACCGCTGCTGGCATTACGGGATGACCCTTCAGGGCGACCCGACTCTGATGGTGTCCGGTTGGGGCGCTAAGTTCATCTCGACCGAAAATATCGGCTGGGCGCCGCATACAGTTGATTTTTTGGGCCTGTCCGAACATACCGTAAACAGCTGGAACTGGACTTTCGGCAACGGTAACACTTCGACAATTGAGGCTCCGTCATGTACATATGATACTCCGGGTATTTACGATGTCTCCCTGCAGGTGATATCCGACAGTGGTCACTATTATTTCCATACTTTGCAGGATTATGTTGTCGTTCTGGCGGATACGATAATAGGAGCGGACATGGAAGCACCCTATAACGACATTTTCGAATATCAGGTGATGCTGACCAACTACGTGCCTCTTTACCGGCTTGTTATACCGGTAGAATATTCGGGCTTGCTGGATTTACGTTACGATGGTTATGACACGACCGGTTGTCGCGGAGTGGCGTTCGAGACTTTGGATTATCTGCATTACAATGGCAATTACAAGCATATGTGCCTTAATTTGGAATCAACCTCTGCCCTACCAGCCGGAACCGGTACTCTTTTAAAGCTGAAATTTCATGTCGCATCGGGTGATATCGGCCAGGCAAACGAGATTGACTTTGACGGATACGAAGATTTCATCCCTCGTTTTTACAGTTCTTACGTGGAATACGAGCCGGCAGTTACTAGCGGTTCGGTGACTTTAAACGACCAGCTGTGCTGTGTCGGCTTTCGCGGTAACGTCAACTGCTCCACCAACGAGGAACCTGATATTTCCGATATTACCCGATTGATTGATTTCCTGTACCTGACTCATGAAGAACTGTGTTGCGAGGAAGAAGCCGATGCTAACGGCAGCGGCGATCTGCCGGATATTTCCGATATCACGACCCTTATCGATTATCTGTATCTGTCCCACGCACCCCTGCCGTCCTGCCCTTGATTTGACGAAAACTAAAAAAAGCCGCCCGAATTTTCAAGGCGGCTTTTTTATTCCTTTCAGGCGTGAATAAACCTGTTTATCGCCTGACAGAGTTTATCCGGCTCATCCGTTCCGAAACGATAAACCGTCCGGTTTCTCATATTTACTCTGACGGCATCGAGTCCGTTAATATTGAACAGCCAGCCTTCCGGAATTACCCTGATACCCAAACCGTACCACCAGCGGTTTCTGACCGTTTCACAGGTCATAATTTCTCGTACCGGGAATTTAATCCGGATAAGACCGATGCCGTATCGAAGTCGAAGGTACTTTTCATCGACGGTTATTTTCAGAGAATAAAACAGCACCATCAAGACGATAAAAACGACACTCGTCAACAGGCCGAAGGTTTCCGACTTAATGACGCCAAAATAAACGGTAATCAGGATGCACACCCCAAGCGGAAAAACCACCGGCCAACCGGCAAATTGCGTATGACTGTAATTATCCATAAGCGCTACGGACAGTAAGCCAGTGGTGCATGGCTGATATAAAGGAAATCAATCAGTCGGGTGATATCGGAAATATCCGGGTCGCCGTCACTGCAGTTGACATCGCCGCGGACCCCGACACAACAGCCTTCAACGCTTTCAAAAACCTGCCAGTAACCGTGGTCAAGATTATAAGTGGTCGAACTGCCGCCCCCCACCGCTGTTTGTCCCACAGTACCGTGCAGGTTATAGCTGGTTGAATTACCGACGGGGCCGCCGGACGATATTACCTGCCATTTGACGGTCTCACCGGCCATCGGTTGAGCAGCAACGACCTGATCCCGGGAATTATCGGTTTGAACGACACCGTAAAAAGATACCTGTTTTTTCACGGTACCGGCGGATAAGACGGCGGTCAACAGAACATTTAAAATTATAAACACAATGTGTTTCATTATATAAATCCCTCTAATTGCAGTCGTCTTAGGTTGTCCGGCTTCCCCAACAATATCATATTCAGAACCGGAATCCGTTACTTTTAAATTGACCCACCTGAAAGTTATTTGACAAACGGTGATGCCACATCTTATGATATATTACTTATATTTTTAATAATAAAGACCCGGCTACAATTGGGATTATGCTCCATATTCTTACTTAAATATACTAAAAAGCCCCTTTATTTCCAATCAAATTTGTCTTAATTCACTTTTTATTAATCTTATTCCTGCATACTGGGTTTTTGTTCGAAGCTTCTTCCGTCTGTTCTAAGCCCGCCTGATATATGCCAAACCATTCTCAGGGATTTAGACAACTAAACAATTCCCGGTAATAAAGTTACTCCTGTACTAAATATAAGGAATTACATTCAAAGGTTCGAGAGGCTTTCGTCTCGATGAACGCGGGCGTCGAATTGGCCAACCAAAATTCTCAACCAGCCGAGTGCTCGGCAATATTTAAAAGGGGTCGTGACCATGTCGCAAAAAGTGATGGACATGCTTCAACAGATTGTCTCGGCTACCTGACAATGGTCGGTCGTGACCGTAGAAATTCCCGGCTGGTTAAAATTATCACGACCATGCCCCTGGAAACCGGCGATAATGCGACAAAATTCTCAAAAGCCGCGAAGAAGCTTAAAAATCAGACCGAAAACCTCAAGCTGAGGGTTAAACAGGTTTAAAATCGCCTGTTAAAGCGACCTTAGATGGCTCAAATGGGAAAATTTTGCCGCCTTATTTGATTTGTTTTTGTTGATATTATTCAACTTATTGCCGATATTTTTGTTATGACAAAAGAGCTAATCAAATATTTCAAATACGAAATTGCCCTTGATTCGGCTATTCCTATGCCCAAGCCGAAAATCGATATCTACCCCAACGACCAGGACAACGTCCAGCAATTTCTCCATGTCCTGTGTAAAACCCATATCGGGTCATTGGGTAAAAACGATGGTTCTTGGGAATTCGGCGGCGAGCTGGCGCATAAAATCCGGATGAGCTCCCGGCCGGATATCAGCGAGATTTTCGATATTGTCGAGGAACTGGGGATTATCGAAAAGGCGGCTCCGGAAAACATCACAGTCAAAGACGACCGGGCGTCTTTTGTCCCCTACCAGCTTTCGTCGGGCTACTGGACCAAATTCGACAAATTCGCCCTGTAAAATTTCGGGTCGTGAAACTCGTGCAGTCTGTTTTTCCCTGCGACTTATAAATAAATCTTAAATTTACAAATTCAATACGGGTACACGGTATCTTCTGTAATCCAGAGTTAAACCCGGGGGTATTTAATCCTTAACACAGCGAACTGAGAAACCGCTTCGCTTACTGTAGGGGAAACGGTTAATGTCAGAAGTGAAGTAACGCAAGTACCGAGGCCATGAACTGCCACTATTGTACTCCGTAACTGACCAAAAGTGGGCACGTTCTCCAATACTTGAAAAATTACCACTACTATTGCAATCCCCTCCAGGCAACGCCGTAAAACCACTTTCATTGGTAGCACCAGTATTAGGGATTAACCAATGCACAGTCCCGGTTTCTTTTAACTTTCCGCCCTCATCAGTTCCACGAAAGCCATCGGCATCAGCTTCAGCCTGACTCATTCCAAGAAACATCTCTAATTGTTTCCATTCTTCATCTGTAGGAACATGCCAGCCTACAGGAGCAAGCCCGCGGCTGTCATCAACCGCATACCAGTTATACAGTCGGCCATAAGTTTCTACATTAGCCGAATCGTTTTCGTAGTTGCAATAAGCCCCGGTTGTAAGGCCGGCCCATGTTGTGCCATTGGTCACATTGGGTATGGGGTCGCCGTTTCTATAGTGTGTCACCCTCAGGTTCTCAGCCATCCATACCTGTGACCCGATAGTTACGGTTTGATAGACGTTACCGTCGATATCGGTCACCTGGTCGTTAAATTCAACCTCCAGGTCGAACATACAGGTGTCGGAACCGCAAAGGCCCTCGGCGATAACCGTTACCGGGACCGTCCCGCCGGCATTTACGAATATACAGACTATGCCAGACTCAGAGTCATAGTATCCTGCCGGCAGTACCGTAACCGCCTCCGCTGCGGTAACAGACACCGGGACGCAAACAGTATCCGGACCGTTTATTGAAGCATATTGAGTCCCCGGACATTCAACAGAGGCATAAAAACCTTCAGTAATTGTCACTAAACAAGTGTCAATATCCATCCGGCCACATAAATCGGTCGCAGTGACAATTATCTGATGAGTTCCAAATGACGGGGGCGTAAAACATACTTGACTACTTTGCAATTGTATTGTACCGAGGTTTGTAAAAACTGTGTCAAGGTTGAAATCGGCATCGAATATTTCAAACGGGATGCAGATTTCTGAGAGTTCACAATTTGTAAATTCAGAATCCTCACCCAATTGGATTGTCGGAGTTTGATTTATATTGGCCGTGACTTCGAAACTGCAACTATCAATGACATTCTGGATTTGTGCCGTGATAGTTATATGTTGAGTCCCCGATTCTTCAACTGGTACACACACAAAGATATCATTGATATAAGCCGGCTCATCGACCGAAACTAACGCCGAAGACGGTTCGACCGTATATTCATAACAGAATATATCCGGCTCACAAAGGAACTTTTCATCGTCGCCGGGACAGCCAATAGCTACATTCGTAATACAATTCAAAGGCTCATGGGATAAATAAAGGAAAACTATTATGGCGGTAATGTCCGAGATATCCGGCATTCCACCTGACCCGTTGACATCGGCTATCAGCTGGTCACAAAGGGGAGCGTGACTGAGGTACAAAAAGTCAATCAATCGGGTAATATCGGCAATATCCGGCTGTCCCCCGCTGCAATTGACGTCGCCGCATTCAAAGGCGAAAGTTGATGTCATTAAGATCAAAGACAAAGTAAATATAAACAATATCGAGGAAAGAAACTTGAACAATTTCTTATCCATTTAAAACCTCCTGCCCAAGACTTTGTATAGATGTATTTTAAGCTGTTAGTAAAGTTGATGTCAAGCAAAGATGAGATTCAATGCTTATAAACAAGATATATTGTTCTAAAATAGTGTCAAGAGAGAACTTAATCGCTCTCCGATTAGGGCTGGTATCACCCTACCAATCACTCAGCATGTACTCGATTAGTCCTTCACACAGCGAACGGAGAAACCGAACTGTTTAAAATTGTCGTCAAATGGGATTAATCCCTCATAGGCATTATTCAAACCATGGCTCCATGCGCTGCTAAAATCAAACTCAGTAGAAGACCAGAAGATTGCATAAATATTCATATCACTGAAGTTACCGACATCAAAACGATAACCGCCCGGCAGCGCTGTAAATCCGCTTTCGTTCGTAGCCCCGGTATTGGGGGAAAGCCAATGCACTATACCCACCTCTTTCATTTTTCCGCCAGCAACGGCCTCACCACCAAGATAATCAGCTAATGTTTGCCACTCATTTTCACTCGGTACATGCCACCCTTCAGGTGCAAGTCCACGGCTGTCGTCGACGGCATACCAGTTATACAATCGTCCATATACAGCAACGTTGCCTTCATTGTTATCATAGTCGCAGTAGGCTCCCGTAAAGAGGCCAGACCAGTCATCTCCTGTCACATTTGGTATTGCGTCGCCATTACGGTAATGGGTTACTTTCAAATTCTCCTTCATCCAGCATTGGTCACCAATTTTAACCGTTTGATAAACATTGCCGTCTATATCAGTAACCGTCTCCGGACAGTCAATGGTTGGTGGACAATTTAATGGGCTCCGTGACAGATAAATATTATCGATGAGCTTTGTGATATCGGATATATCAGGGTCCCCACCCGAACCATTAACGTCAGCTATCTGTGGGTCACATAGGGGGCTGTGGCTTAGGTACAGAAAGTCAATTATTCGAGTTATATCGGATATGTCGGGATCCCCTCCACTACAGTTGATATCACCACATTCGTATGCAAAAGATGATGATATAATAAGTAAAAAAATAATAAATATAGCCAGAATTGTCGACGGCATAACTCTTGATTTTATGAACATTTGTTAACTTCCACCTCTGGTTAGGGGTTGGTATAATATTGAGGTATGTCAGGCAATATTATCTATTACATTATAATTAAGGGCAAAATTATCGTCAAGATAAATTAAGGCATTAAAAGGCTTCTCGTCGCAGGTACAGATTATACCCTGAGGAAAATAGCTGGAAAGAGACTACTGCATTATTAGTGTTTTTTATGTGATTTAAGGAGATGGATGATCGGTCTAAGTCGATGATTAGTAAATATTAAAAAAATACCGGGGGACAGAATCGAACTGTCGACCCCCTGTTCCACAGACAGGTGCTCTAACCAGCTGAGCTACCCCGGCAATTTCGACATAAGTTATCAAAAAAAAGATTTAAGTCAAGACATTAAAATCCCCGTCGGGAATATAAAAAAAGCCCGCCTCAAGCGGGCTTTGATACCATCATGTCATCATCATCCACAGGTTCCGGAACAACTGCCGCAATCACCCGAGGGTTCCCCGGCACGGATAGTAAAACCTTTACCCGTAATCTGATCGACAAAATCTATATTTATCGAACCGTATTGACTCAAAAATTCCTTCAGCCTGGGTTCAATATAAGCCACGATACCGTTGCTTTCCATTTTTTCCATACCATCGATTGACTCATCCAGAGCCATGCCCAGTGAGGGCCCGC
>JBMOKZ010000297.1:0-1146 GCA_049324195.1 Candidatus Zixiibacteriota bacterium
ACGATAAAGGTTACATTTACCGGGGACATCGCATCGTCAACTGGTGCCCCTCCTGCCGGACCTCACTGTCCGATGACGAGGTGGAACATCAGGATTTCGACAGCTTTCTATGGTACATCAAATACAAGGTCAAGGGTTCCGATGAATTTTTGACCGTAGCCACCACCCGGCCGGAAACCATGCTGGGTGATACCGCCCTGGCTGTCAACCCCAAGGACAGCCGGTTCAAGAAGTATGTCGGCAAAATGGTTATCCTGCCCATTCTCGAACGCGAAATTCCGATCGTGGCCGACAACTACGTTGACCCGGAATTCGGTACCGGGGTGGTTAAGGTTACCCCGGCACACGACCCGAACGACTTCGAAATCGGCCACCGGCATGACCTTGAGGAGGTTAATATCCTCAACACCGACGGCACTCTCAACGAAAACGCCGGCAAATACAAGGGCATGGACCGTTACGACGCCCGTAAACAACTGGTCGAGGATTTGAAGAAAAAAGGTCTGCTGGAAAAAACGGAAAAATACAAACTGGCCGCCGGAACCTGTTATCGCTGTCATAAAGTCATCGAGCCGTATCTGTCCAACCAATGGTTTGTAAAAATGGATGAACTGGCCAAACCGGCTATCGAGGCCGTCAAGTCCGGCAAACTTCGTTTTCACCCTGACTACTGGTCCAAAACCTATCTGCATTGGCTGGAAAACGTCCGTGACTGGTGTATTTCGCGCCAGCTCTGGTGGGGACATCGCATCCCGGCCTGGTATGCCGAAGACGGTACGGTGTTCGTTTCTCCCGAACGCCCCAAGGCTAAGGATTGCCCCGGCTATGACCCGGAAAGCCTGGTTCAGGACGAAGATGTTCTGGATACCTGGTTCTCGTCCTGGCTGTGGCCGTTTTCAACTTTCGGCTGGCCCGATAAAACCGACGACCTGAAGAAATTTTACCCGACCAAAGTCCTCGTAACAGCTTCGGAAATCATCTATCTCTGGGTGGCCCGCATGGTTATGGCCGGTTTCGAGTTCATGGGCGAATCGCCGTTCAGCGATGTTTACATTCACGGCACCGTCCGCGACGCCAACGGTATCAAGATGTCCAAATCGCTCGGCAATGGTATTGACCCGCTGGAAATTATCGAAAAGTACGGAG
>JBMOKZ010000298.1:0-9056 GCA_049324195.1 Candidatus Zixiibacteriota bacterium
TCAGCCAGGGTGGTACCACGCCCGGATGCGGTATGGAATCGGAAGGAATTTCCGATAAATAGATCTCGTACCCGGTTACATCGTCGAAAACCCACGGATCCCACTGAATTTTCACCGAATCATATGTTACCAGCGCCGCCGACAGACCCTGCGGTTGAGCAGTCAGGGGTGTTAAAATATAGTTGTTCATGAAATCGCCGGCGTAATTCGCTACCAGTGTCAAATCACTGAAATCCAAATTGGACAGATACGTTGCCGGAAGATAGGCGTTATGTAAATTGTTTTCGGCATTGTTCGGGTCGACATGTACATCCTCCCCGGTAAAAGTGGTGAAAATAACGCGCGCACTGGAATCCGACTCCAGATTGAAAGGTCCGATCGACATCAGAAACCGCGCATCGAAACCGTTGCTTACATCCTGATCAATCGTTTGATTAGGGTACATCCAGTCCGGATCGGCGGCGGAAATACTGCTCGTAAAAATCTGGTCATAATCCCATTCGGGGTGGCTCATAATATAAAATTTATTCCGGTCGCCCTCGGGCGTCCCCAAGCCGCCGGTGCCAAAATCCCGAAAAGGCACTTCCTTCTGCCGCGGCCCGAAATCTAGTTCGGCTGAGGCATTACTTATCCACCAGTTATAATTGATGCCGGCGGGGGTGAACGACATTCTGAGAAATTTGAAAGCGAACACCCGCTCCACATCCTGCTCGCTTGCGCTGTACAGGCCGCCGTCGTCATCGATTATATACGCGATGGTATCATCGGGCAAGGATCCGGTTATGTCATCCAAGAAACCCGAAGAGGCACCGACACCCATGACATCGGCGTCAAAATAAAACCCCAGATACCCGGACTGTATAGCGCTGCCGCCGATGTTGGTTATTACCATGTCATAAATGACAGCCTTGCTGGTTGGCCCGCCGGCATAAGAATAACTGCGCATCGCCACCCGGACATTCAACGGCAAATGGTTCCGGCCGTCCATATAATCATATGTCAGATTGGGCACGCCGCTGGTGAAAGTATCACAATATTCTGCTCGATAAGTCAAAATCGATATGCTGTCGGTCGGCGGATAGCCGATATAAAGATAAGCCTGCCGCTTCGTGACGCTCGGCTCGGGATAAGTGGTGCTGAACAATTCGTTGTTTCTTTGCCAGCCGTCGGCGCCTACCGACACCAGCGTGTCGGAGCCGATAATTCCGCCAATCCATACCGTTCCCCCGAAAAGATATTGTGACTGGCTGCCCGAGGGCGAGATGAACGACGGCCAGTTGCCCGGAAAATAATTGAAGCCCGTGCCGAACTGACCATAGCAGTTGAACGAGGCATCAACCTCCCCGGTAATATGCAACCCAACATCGGCTGGGTAACATACCACCGAATCGTAATCCGCCCCCTGTGTTATCGTGTAGTTCAGTTCCTTATTGATATTGCCGGTAATATCGCGGTTATCTCGCGGCAAAACGAGAGCGGCGTTGAGTACGAGCAACCCAAAGATAAACGCAGCGAAAAGGTACTTGCGCATAACTACCTCCCCATAAATAAATTGTTATAAGAAATAATTCCCAAAATGCTCGATGACATTTTTAATCTGAATATGGATGGAAAGATATAAACATATAATTGACACCATCGGAAATCTCCCCGCCATTTATTTATAAATATAATAAGAACCGGTAGAAAAAAAAATTAAATATAAGGCAATTATTAAATCGATTTATAATGTGATGGTAATCAAATTATATCCGTTATGTCGGGGTTTGCGCTCGAATTGACGACCGTACGCAAAACCGGATGTCGAGTTTTTCGTATGCCATCGCGAACTTGGATGGTACCGCCTGTATAATTTGTGGTGTCAGGGGTCTCTCCCCGACACCCTCCAAATACTGCGGCGATCTGGGTCGGAGCCCCGACGGCACATAAAAGAAAATAACCCGTAGGGTTCGCCTACCGGTCGGCTAATATATATTCATGAATTGATTAATAAAAAAATAGCGGTGCAGGGACTTGAACCCCGGACACGCGGATTATGATTCCGCTGCTCTAACCAACTGAGCTACACCGCCATCTTCTTCTAAAATGTAATTTTGGAATTTATGCAAAATCCCGATTAAGTCAAGCGAATAACTCGCCTCTCAATCCATTTTTGATTTTATCGATAGTTAATGCTCTGTTTTTACCCAAAAATAAAGCTCCCGAGTCTTCCCAGACTCAGGAGCTTCATTTGGAAAGAAGTTCCATCCTCACTATGGAACTCCTTCCCCCTCACCTCGGTAATACCCTTCACCGCCAATAACAAACTTCAAGTATATGTATAACAACCGGCGTGCCAAACCCCGGTACAACCCGGTTAAAAACCAATATCCCCATGGCTGATAATACGTTACTTCCGCTAACCAAGTTTCAACATTTTCTCGAAAATGTACCAAACGCAACTAATGCGGCAGTATGCAATCGAAGTAATCCTGTAAGAATTCGGCAATATATTATATATCAATAACTTATACCGGCGCAACTATTACGGGGTCTTTATTTAGTAAATTGCCCTGATAACACATATATTGCGTCCTATACAACTCCAATCAACCTGCTCTTCTGCCTGTTCCACCAATGATATAACAGATTGAAGATAAACAGCTTATATAAGCGCCCCCCTCCTTTTAAAAAAAATTGCCAGATTCGGGCCAAATCATAAAATATATCTTGACATTATAAAAATACCATTTATTATATTTTGCTTATTAAACTAAAAGATAGCTTTTATTAAACTATATATTTGTAGGATTATGTCTCGTGCAACTGAATATCGGTCAGAAAATAAAAGCTTTCCGGCTGGCTTCGGATTTGACCCAGGAAGAACTGGCCAATCGGGCCGGGCTGACCAAGGGCTTCATCTCCCAGCTGGAAAACGACCAGACCTCGATCCAGATTGATTCCCTGGCGGATATTATCGAGGCTTTGGGGATGTCTCTGTCCGATTTTTTCAGCGACAACGACGACATAAAAGCGGTTTATAGTCCCGACGAACGGGTCAGCATCGAAAACAAGGGCGTCAGCAAATTCGAATTGCTGGTGCCGGGTTCGACCAACAACCTGATGGATCCGATCCTTATCGAACTGGAACCGGGCGAGCGTCTCGAAAAACAGGACCCTCATCCGGGCGAACAGTTCGGTTATGTCCTCAAGGGTACGGCGACCTTGAAAATCGACAAGAAAAATTTCAAGGTACCCACGGGGCATTGTTTTTATTTCGAATCGGACCGCACCCATCAGCTTATCAACGACGGCAAGAACCCCGTCACCGTTCTCTGGATTGTATCACCGCCGCAAATGTAGCCTAAAAATACGGAAGGAGGCTGATCATGAAAATACTCGGGCGTCATTTAATCGTGGAATATTCCGGTTGTGAACGAAGTAAACTGGATAATCTCGAGCTTATTCAAGAGTATTTGACGGAAGCCGTCCGAAAATCGGGCGCTACTATCGTCCGCTCCGTATTTCATCGTTACAATCCCCAGGGCATATCCGGGGTGGTGGTTATCGCCGAATCGCACCTCTCGATCCATACCTGGCCGGAATACGGCTACGCCGCCGTGGATTATTTCACCTGCGGCAACAGTGTCGACCCCTACAAAGCCCATGAATACATGAAAAAGATGCTCGGGGCGACCGATGCCGACGTCAAGGACATGAATCGCGGCATCCCCTCTCGCACCGACGAAATCATCAGCCACAAACCGATTGATATCTCCCCCGTCATGAGCAGGAAGAGCTGACATGAAAAATATTTTAACCCGGACCATGATTTTTTCATCGCTGAATAATCTTGACTTCTCCCGGAATATTAACCGGGAATTCGTCAGCTCATTGTTCAACCGTTCGTTCGAAACACCCACTCTGTTTATCTCCCGCGGGGAAATCAGTAACAATTACCGTGCGCTGAAAAGCGCCCTTCCCCGGGCCGCGATTCACTACGCCGTCAAGTCGAACAACCATCAGGTCATACTTGACACCGTACACGGCGAGGGCGGTAATTTCGATGTCTGCTCCAGCGGTGAAATCGACCAGGCTCTCAAAGCCGGAACCCCGCCCCACACTCTGATGTACTCGATGCCGATCAAGTCCAGGTTCGAGTTCGACTACGCCGTCGGCAAGGGAGTCGAGATTTTCGTGGTCGACAATCCCGACGAGGTTCAGAAACTGTACCGTTATCGGGACAAAAAATTGAAAATCATGATTCGCTACCGCATCAACACCAACACCACCGCGGTGGTCAATCTGCAGTACAAGTTCGGCTGCGTGACCGAGGACGTTCTCCCCCTGGCACGCCTTGTGCGCGAAACCGGCCATGAGTTCCATGGCCTCAGTTTTCATATCGGCTCGCAATGCGTCTACGCCGAGAATTACATCAAAGCCATAACCGCCGCCGGAGAACTGATTCAGGCGCTCGACGCCGAGGATTTCAAGGTGTCGATTCTCAATATCGGCGGCGGATTCCCGGTCGACTACATCGAGTCGATTCCGGCTATCGGCGAGTTCTGCCAACCGATCGAATCCGCCCTTCACTATTTCATCCCTCCGAGTATCAAAGTCATCTGCGAACCGGGACGGTTTATCTCGGCTTCCCCGGTAACCCTGGTCAGCTCCATTATCGGCAAATCCCGGCGCGACGGCAAAATCTGGTATTATCTCGACGACGGTCTCTACTCGACTTTCTCCGGTATCATTTTCGACCATTGCCAGTACCCGATTATCTCCAGAAAAGCGGGCGAGGAAAAACTCTCCGTTCTGGCCGGACCGACCTGTGACTCGTTCGACGTCATGTACGACGGACTGATGATTCCCGAACACGAAATCGGCGATATGCTGATTTTCCCCATGACCGGCGCCTATTGCGCCGTGTCCGGCTCCAACTTTAACTCTTTGAAAACACCCGATTGCATAATAATAGACTGATTATCATGTCTGAGATAAAACGACAAGGCGTTCAAATCAAAGAACAGGGAATGGATAACCTCTGGAATCTCTGGTACAAGGAACTTCACGACGGCGTTGCCGGCTTGACGCTCAAAATCGACCGTATCCACGAATCCATCACCTCCGACTTCCAGCGCCTCGAGGTCCTCGAAAACAGGGATTTCGGCAAACTTTTGGTCCTGTATGGCTCGCTCATGGTCAGCGACCGGGACTACAACGCCTACAACGAGATGATTTCCCACGTTCCCCTTTTCAGCCATCCGTCACCTGAAAAAGTGCTGATAATCGGCGGCGGCGACTGCGGTGCTCTAACCGAGATCCTCAAGCATCCCGAAGTGGCTGGCTGCACCATGTGCGAAATCGATAAAATGGTCGTGGAAGTTTCGAAAAAACATTTCCCTCACCTGACTACCGGACTCAACGACCCGCGCGCCCGGGTGATTTACGAAGACGGCCAGATGTTTTTGAAAAAGACCAAAGAAAAGTTCGATGTCATCACGCTGGACCTGTCCGACCCGGTAGGTCCGGCGGCGGACCTGTTCCAGAAACCGTTCCATCAAACAGTCTTCGAAAAACTCGAGGATGACGGGATCCTGGTCGCTCAGGCGGAATCACCCATCTTCAATCAGCATACGCTCATAGGCATGTATAAAAACCTTTCGGACATCTTTCCCCTTGTAAGAATCTATACCTGTTTTATGCCCATCTATCCTTCGGGTTGCTGGGCGTTCGTTCTCGGCAGCAAAAAATACGACCCGCTGAAAGATTTCGACGAGAGGCGTTATCGGCAACTGAACCTGAAAACCCGCTATTACAACGCCAAAATACACCGGGCGGCGTTCGCTCTGCCGCAATTTCTGGAAGATCTGCTCGAGTAACCTTTAGTTTTCCCATAAAAAAAACCGGCTCGTCAGAGCCGGTTTTTTTATCTATCAAAATATTTTAGAACATTTCGTAAAGCAGCGATATCTGGTAATTCATCTCGTTCGATGAACCAGAAATGAAATTGAAGCCGTCAAGAACTACACCCGGATCCACGTAGCAATCGATATAGAGACGGTTGAAATTGAAGCCCAGGCCGAGATAGGTGGTGTTATATGGATACTTGTAGGAATATTTCAAGAGATAGTTTGCCCAGTTATAGGGATCGTAGTCGGAATATTCATAAGTGTACTTGCCCCACATCGAGGTGGCACCCAGACGAATATCCATCCAGTCGAAAACATCGGCTTCTACACCAACCTTGAAATACGGGAAATAGTTCATTTTTCTCTTGTACTCGAAGGTGGTGTCGGTTTTAACCCAGATGCTGTCGCCCGGTGAATCGGGATCTTCGATATAATGAGTGAAAGAATAATTGCCGGTCGTTTTGTACTCCCTCTCCTGTTTCAGATTGGTAAACTTGACGCCGAAATCAATAACCGCCAGGACGTTGGTGGTCGGAGTGTACTGCATTCCGATACCGAGATCGAATTCCGTGTACTTGTATTCGTGGGTGAAATTCAAATCCATCAGGTAATGATAGAAAACGCTGTCGACAGGAGGAATCTCGCTGTCGAGAGTATCATAATGCTGCATCCAGTCGTAATCTTCGTATTTATACTTGCCGTAGATAAAACTCAGATGCGGAATAAAGGTATAGGTCGGGCTGTATTCGTACATGTAACGACCCCGCAGGCTCAGAGTCATGTTGCCGTCGGCTTTCAGAGTATCGAAAGCTGAATATACGGTGGTGGTATCACCGAGCGGTAAGTACTGGCCCTGGTTTTTGTCACGAGTGTCCGCGTATTTATACGTAAACATCTCGATGCCGGCCGCCAAATCAAGTTTGCCGTTCATGCCGGTGAGACCGAATTCGAAATTATAAAGAGCAAAATTGGCCTCGTCGAGATACCCGTCTTCACCATCATCTTCAGAGTAGGACGAGTGGACGAACCCGAAATGGAAACCGAACTGATTTTGACCCAGCATGCGGCCGTAGAATAAATCGCCTCTCTTGTTCGGCAGGTTAAAGACCTGGTTTATATACGGATGCACCGTGTAATCGGACTGGGACTTCGTAAAAGTTTCGTTGTTGTGAAAATAAGTTCCCAGCACCCAGGGATTGTCGCCGCCGAATTTCCAGTTGACCCCCAGCCGGGTAATCTGTTCGTTGTAAACATACATATCATCAGCGATAGGATAATAATCGTAGTAGTAGTTACTGAATTCCGCCGTGGCGATATCCGGGTAATTGAAAATCCGCGACGGGTACAGCCAGATATTGGCATCATCCATCAGGATATTGTTGTTGTCACCCATGGTCAAAACGCGGGTATCGGTGGCGTATGAGCTGAGGCTCATAATCATCAGGGTGCATATAGTCAATAGTAATATTTTTTTCATTGTTCTACCTCAAATAATGGTTAACGTTTAGATAAAAATTTTTTCACTTTCGAACGAGAAATGAAAAAACTTTAAAAAACGATCATAGGCATACCTCCTTTTGAGCATATAATCTTAGCGGTAAACTTCTTCCTTGAAATTTTATATATCTTTTTTTTTAAAATACTACCTCACCAATGATGGGAATATGAACATAACGGACTTTTAAAACAACAAAAAAAACAACATTTTTTTGTCTTTTTCCCGTTGTCCGACAACGAAATATTGTGGCTGGCAGCTCACGGCATACAATATCTTTTAATCCCGGTTATTTTTTACGTTCTGCCAGATTTTCTCCAGCTCGTCAATATTGTAATCGTTGAACGAACGTCCGCTTTTTTTGACGTTGTTTTCGAGTCGTTGAAATCTTGTTTTAAATTTCTTCAACGCCGTCTTCAGAGCGGTCTCGGGTTCAATATCCAGCTTGCGCGCCAGCGAAGCCGTGGCGAAAAGCAAATCGCCGATTTCGTCGGTCAGCCTTTCTTTACGATCCGCCGTATCGTTTTTCAACGCCGTTTTTATCTCGAGCACTTCTTCCTCGATTTTCTCGACCACCTCCTCAGGACGGCTCCAGTCAAATCCCGCACCGCCGGCTTTCTCCCCCATGCGGAAAGCCGTCGTCAATGCCGGCATGGTTTTCGGAATGCCCGATAATACCGATTCCTTGGCCTCGTTATTGGTCTTAATATGCTCCCACTGGTCCCGGACTTCCTGCGGAGAAAGCTCCTTTTTCTCCCCGAAAACATGGGGGTGGCGATTCAGGAGCTTTTCAATCAGGATATTGATTGAATCATTGATATCGAAATCCCCCCGTTCCTTTCCCAGCTGGGCATGAAAAACCACCTGACAGAGCAAATCCCCGAGCTCTTCGCTCAGAGTGCCCAGCTGTCCGGACTCGATTACCTCGACAACCTCGTATGCTTCTTCTATTAAATAGGGCAGCAATGACTTATGAGTCTGCTTCCGGTCCCAGGCACAGCCCTCGGGAGAACGCAGGATAGCCATAAGCACCGTCAGACGTTCAAACGGGGTCAATTGATTATCCAGAACGCGGGCTTTTAATTCTTTCATTTTTGCCGATAATACCTTCAATTATATTATGTTGACTCAAATATCAGAAAGTTTCAACCCTTGACAAAGCGAGCTTCTAAAACTATTATTGCGCTTTGGTTATAACTTCTCCAGCCTTATTGAGGTTGGGAATATAAAGAACAACTGTGATATGAACAATAAAAACAACGAAAAAAACAAGAAATCAACGGCATATAATCCGGCCGAGGTCGAGGACAGGCTTTACAGCGAATGGCTCGAAAAAAAGTATTTCCACGGTCATGCCGACTCCGACCGACCAGCTTATTCGGTGGTTATCCCTCCGCCAAATGTCACCGATATCCTGCATATCGGCCATGCCCTGAACAACACCATACAGGATATCCTGGTACGCAAGCATCGGATGGAACGCTACGAGACGGAATGGCTCCCCGGCGCCGACCATGCCGGGATTGCCACCCAGGTCATAGTCGAAAAACAGCTTCTCAACGAGGGCACCACCCGGCGTGAAGTGGGCCGGGATAAATTCCTCGAACGGACCCGTAAGTGGGCTTACCGCAATAAAGATATCATCCTCAACCAGCTAAAGAAAATCGGGT
>JBMOKZ010000299.1:0-1142 GCA_049324195.1 Candidatus Zixiibacteriota bacterium
GGGGGCGGGTGTTCAATTTGGGGCTGACCATGGTCAGCCCCCACGGTTCGTTGTTGTAATAATGTTTGTTAAAGGGGGAGGGGCCGAACGATATTTATTTAATTCGTGATGTGTCTGGGTCATTTGTTTGTTGCGGGTATTAATTGGGAAAGGGTCTGCTCGAGCTGCTGCAGCCTGATTTTGTAGGCGCTCAGCAGGGGGGGGAGGCCGGTTTTCAGGCGGCTGCCGCCTTCGGCGAGCCATTTGGAGATGCTCAGCTGCAGGGATTTGCCGTAATCGATCATGCGTTGCGCTTCGGGCTGCCAGGGGGCGGCGATTTTCCAGGTGCCGGCGGCGAGGTCACGTTCTGTCGTTTGTAAAGTCAGCAGATTCTGGCGGTTTAACAGTTCGAGGCTCGGATGTTTGGTGCCAAGGCCTTCTGAAACGATGAAAATGCGCTCGTTATTGAGCTGAAGCAGTTTCAGGCTTTCGATGATGGCGGTGGCAGAGGCGATTTCGGGGTCATGGGTTTCTTCGGGCGGCTCGACGATGGTCAGGTCCGTATTGCCGGAAACCTGTGGAGGGGGCTTTTCGGCATCGCTGCCCGATTGATCGGGAATCGCTTCGATTACCGTGATTTCAGGTTTCTTCTTCTGCCTGAACGACGGAATGAACTGGCGGCTGGCTTGTTTGCGAAACTGGGCCGGGATTTTTTCGAGGCTGTCGACCACGATGGTCTGGCCCTGGTTGTCGCGATAAGAATAGACCGTCAGACCCGCGCCCGCCAATTGGCTGGTGATGAACAGGGCAAATGCCGCTAAAACGATTATCCGTTTGACAAAAAACGTAGGGGCGGGCCCATGTGCCCGCCCGCGAAAAATTTCAAAATTTCTGAAATCGAAAAAAAACATTTTCAATTGTTTTACCAATCTCATTCAATTTTTTTGGTGTCAAAAAAATAAGAACGGGCGGACACGCTGGTCCGCCCCTACAAATTAATCAATAACAAATCAGGCTGTCCACGGTCATTTCGACCCTGTTCGCTGAGGCGATGCAGGGCTCAATGACCGCCATATATGTGGGTTCGATGACCGTTCGGGGCGGGTAAGTCAATAGGCGATGGAGCCACCGAAGACGAAATTGTTCTGTTTTTTGTGAATGAT
>JBMOKZ010000300.1:0-1139 GCA_049324195.1 Candidatus Zixiibacteriota bacterium
TTCATAGAATGCCTCCCTGATGGGACTGAAATTATAGTAAAATATACCCCCTTATCTCCATTTCGTCAATCGGAAATTAGCAAATGATATCAGGCGCCCGGCTGCGGCCGGCTGTTTGGTCTACTCGGAGATTGCAGATAGTTTTACCCGCACAGTTTGGCAATCAGCAGCGGCACGGTTAGCCAGAGAAGCCCCTTAACCGTAAAGAAAATGACGCCCCAGAAACCAAGTTTTTTGAGATATTCCTTAGTCATAAGACAAGAATGTCTGGTCTTTCGTTCTCATACCACCCTGAACCATCCCGATTCGGACTCAGAATCCGACCTGCATCCTGATATTACAGACTACCCACCGCAAGCGGTGGGGCACCGATTTGGGAACTTCCATTCCCCCTCACTCTCCGCCGGTCATCTCCTCTATCTCTTTGAGAAGCGTCTCCTCCAGTTCCTTCTCGGTCACCTTCCCGACAATTTTTCCCTTCTTGAAAAGAATTCCGAGACCGTCACCGCCGGCAATGCCGACATCGGCCGCGGTGGCTTCACCGGGACCGTTCACGATGCAGCCCATCACGGCAACCTTGAGCGGGGTTTTGTAATGACGGGTCTTCTTTTCAATCGCTTCCGCCAGCGGAATCATATCAATCTGGCATCGTCCGCAGGTGGGACAGGCGATAACATCTACCCCCTCTTTTTTCAACTCCAGCGATTTCAGAATCGCTTTGCCGACTTTCACTTCTTCCACCGGGTCGGCCGAAAGCGAGACTCTAATGGTGTCGCCGATGCCGTTAATCAATATCGCCCCCAATCCGACCGCCGATTTGAGCGAGCCGGTCTGAAGGGTTCCCGATTCGGTTATCCCGAGATGAAAGGGATAATCGACTTTCTCCGCCAGCATCATATATGCCCAGTACGCCGTATTGACATTGGTCGATTTGAGCGAGATAACGATATCCTTGAAATCCTTATTCTCCAGGATTTCAATCTGGCGCAACGCCGCCTCGACAAACCCTTCCGGATTGTCGTGCCCGTATTTCTCCAGCAAATCTTTGGGGAGCGACCCGGAATTAACGCCGATTCGTATCGGCACTCCGGCATCTTTTGCCGCCGCGGTTACCTCCTGCACTTTCCAGTCGGCGCCGA
>JBMOKZ010000301.1:0-1135 GCA_049324195.1 Candidatus Zixiibacteriota bacterium
GAGCGCGCCACCGGCGTCGCCGGCGGCGGGTTGGATCCAGATATTATCGAACAGATTCTCCCGCAGCAGTTTGCCGTTACCTACACAATTGAGCGCCACCCCGCCGGCCAGGCAGAGATTGGTCCGCCCGGTTTCTTTCTTGATATGCCGCACCATCCGCAGCATCACTTCCTCGGTCACTTCCTGCACCGAGCGGGCCAGGTCCATTTCCTTCTGGGTCAGGGGGGATTCCGGTTGCCGCGGCGGACCGCCAAAAAGACGATGAAATTTTTGCGAGGTCATCCGCAAACCGGCGCAATAATCGAAATACTCCAGATTCAACCGGAAAGAACCGTCTGCCTTCAAATCCATCAGCTCGTTAAAGATGACATCACGGTATTTCGGCTCGCCATATGGCGCCAGTCCCATCACTTTATATTCGCCGGAATTTACCTTAAAGCCGGTGTAATAAGTAAAAGCCGAGTACAACAACCCCAGCGAATGCGGGAATTTTATCTCGGCAAGAATATCGATTATATTGCTCTCGCCGACACCGTAACTCGAAGTTGTCCATTCCCCCACTCCGTCCAGAGTCAAAAAAGCGGCTTCGTCGAAGGGCGAGGGATAAAACGCCGAGGCGGCGTGGGATTCGTGATGTTCCGGAAAAATAATCGGTCCTTCGTACTCGAATTCCCTATAAATCAGCTCTTTCATCCAGATTTTTCTTTTCAGCCACAGGGGCATCGCCTTGATATAAGAGCGGATTCCCTTAGGGGCAAAAGCGAGATATGTTTCCAGGATACGCTCAAACTTTAAAAACGGTTTTTCGTAAAAAGCTACGAAATCAAGGTCCTTACCGGTCAGGTTACAGCTGTGCAGACAATATTTCACCGCGTTATCAGGGAAAGAGTTATCGTGCTTTTTCCGCGTGAAACGTTCCTCCTGAGCCGCCGCGACAATCCGGCCGTCCCGCACCAGACAGGCGGCGCTGTCATGATAGAATGCTGATATGCCGAGAATATTCATTTTCGCGATACCCTTTCACGGCAATATAACCATCGAAAAGAGCTTTTCCATAAAAAATCGTCGTACAAGTTGATATATGATATAAATATAATTAAAATATTGAACTTTTTATAAATGAATAATATTCTTA
>JBMOKZ010000302.1:0-1135 GCA_049324195.1 Candidatus Zixiibacteriota bacterium
AGTTGGTTCTTTAGGTGGTAAACTTTCCCCTATTCGCGGGCATTACACGATATTTCCAACATCGCCGGCTCGGCCGTATCATGCGGGGATATCGATATCTCAAACAATCGAATAAACTCGAAAAAATCGCCGAAATCAAGGAAGAACTTACCGTCACCGTGCTCGAAAGGTGCGGAGAGAGCGCCTCCAAGTTGATATTTGGAGCGGGTCGAGAAGTATCCGAACTCATCACCCGTCAGTACCTTCTGCTACGTCTAGCCGATTTGAATTTAAACCGGGCGCTTCTTTGTGCGATAGGAAAACGAAATGCCTTTGTCGATTTCCCGATGCCGCGGGAATGGCGGCATGTTCTTCGGCGACATGGGCTTGAAGTTCGAAATATCAAGGCGTCGGTGTTCTGGATTATATACTGTGCCTTCATGCTTATTCACGGCATGGCGAAGATCGCTTGGATCTTATTTCGAGGACTAAGGCAAACCCTCGCACGACGGTCAAAGTCTTTAGGTCGTTACGCTTATTTCAGCGGCTTGGCAACAGGAAACCTTCCTCGACCCTGCAAGGACGGCCGTAGCCACGATATCGTCACATGGTACGCGCGATGGCCGGGAAGGGTCCCGGATCTCGACGCGTTGTGTCACGGCGTGGTGGGGGCCGAACCGACCGTAGTAGACGAGCTGAGGGTTGTGCCGATTTCTACAGCGGTTCCGCCGATTGTAGGAATTGGGCGATCGGCAGCTTTTCTTGCTTGGGGAGTCTGCGCGGGGGGAATCGCTTTTTTCAGCCTTCTCCGGGGCCGCTGGTGGAATGCACTAATGTTAGGAGAAGCAGCCTCCGCGGCGGCGGTCCGGCTGAACAAAACCGAATTGCCGGCAAGGGATTATCTTTTCCACAACTCGAGCTGGATCTACCGTCCTCTTTGGACCTACGAAGCGGAAAAAAAGGGTTCACGTATCTCGTTTTATTTTTATTCGACCAACGCCGAGAAGTTCAAGCGGTTCGATCGGTATCCGTCGCTGTATTATGGCTGGCGGGCGGTAAATTGGCCGTTGTATTTGGTTTGGGATAAATATCAAGCCGATTTTGTCCGGAGAGCGGCGGGCGAAGCGGCCAATATCGCTGTCGTAGGTCCCATTTG
>JBMOKZ010000303.1:0-1135 GCA_049324195.1 Candidatus Zixiibacteriota bacterium
AGCGTCGAACATCATAAGCTCCATAAAAGCGACTGCTCATTCCGCAGTCGAAATTAAGACGCCCCCTCGTCGGGCTATGGCTCACTCCATCACTTTTCCCTTGCCAGAAGCACTAAAGTAATGCTTCTTAGAAGTAGAAATGATATATTATCGTTTCTACTTTCGACAACAACTAAGTTGTTGATAAATATTGGGAACGTGATGTCGTTCTCCGCCCGACTTCGCTCCCTTCCCTCGGCTCTCTGCCTGGTCTGTTTCTACCGGGTAAGCGGTAGAGTGAGTGCAAAAACGGAATGCGAAACAGACCAGGAACCGCCAGAGAGCACTCGGCTTCGCCGGAAACAACGAGTTGTTTCCGAGCTCGGGTCTGCCCCGCATTTTTACGACAGCGGAGGGGCAGACCGAAGCGAGCGAAGTCGGGCGGACACGAATCGTCAGCCGTAAACCGGCGCCCTTCGGGACGCCCGGTTTGACGGGACGAGTTCGGCCGCCGACGAGGGGGCGTCCGGGAAAGGGAACGGAAAAGATTGAATAATGAGGATTATATGATATGAGCAAACCCGCCCAAACGAAACGGCTCTCGCGATACGTCCCGAATAAAGAAGCTTTCCCTGATTTGGTTTTGAGAGACCGGGATTATTTGATCCTCAGGCTGGTCTATGTCCATCGGTTTCTAAGCGGCGAGTTACTATGGCACTTGCTGAAGTCGGAAGACCAGACCGCAGGCGTTTCGTATGCGGTCGGTTCAGACGGGAAAAACCGCCCGACCCAATACGGTTTCGGCCCGCAGGCCTTATCCAAACGCCTGAAACAGCTTTTCAACGCCAGGTATCTGGAACGGCACTATATCACCGACCAGCCGATGGGCCGGGGATATGGCTCGCCGCGGGCGATATACGGTCTGGGGCCGAAAAGCCCCAAAATCCTTGAGGAAAAGACCGGTGTCCGGTCTCAGGCAATCCGCAGGATTATCGAAAGTAACAGAGTAAAGTCACCGTTCCTGCAGCACGCCCTGGGCGTTGCCACGTTCCGCGCGATTCTGGGACTTGCGTGTCAGCAATTGCAGGGCAGGGTGAACCTGCTTTTCTGGGAACAGGGCGACCTGATCAGGGACTTCGTCATCGGCGCCAATGAA
>JBMOKZ010000304.1:0-1132 GCA_049324195.1 Candidatus Zixiibacteriota bacterium
GATGTGCCCCACCGTCATTTCCGCCGGACCCAGGGAAAACCCGTAGGTAAGGGTCAGGTCGATTTCGGAAAATTCGTTATCCTGAGCCAGTGTTCCGCCATAATCGCCCACGTCATAGTTGCCCCAGGCACTTACACCGAAGCCGTTTTCCGCGGCAACATTTAAATAGGGCTGGACCACCGCCTCGTCATTAAAGGTCATACCCCTCCAGACATAGGCGGATACCACATCTGTTCCCGCCGAAACCTGGGCTGCCGATGCGCCGCCGGCCCCACTCGATAAAACCAAACCCAATAAACATAAAACCAGACCCAACCGATTCATGATACGACCCCTTTCTTTGCTGTGTGGTTGAAGCATGGCGCCGGGCGCCGGTAAACCCGGCCCGGTCGTCCATGCCGAAAACCCGCTACAATGCATGGCTCATGCCAAAATGCGCTGGCTTTCCGGAAGCCTTTAGAAACGGGCGTTCAGGGAGAGCGGGCCACAAAAACGCAAAAAGGCAAACCCTCGTTTTTGTAATTTATATGACATGTATAAACAAAAACGTAACATTAAAAATCTTATGCTTCTGCAAAAAAGGGGTGACGGAGAGGTGGGGTGGTCCCGGCTTGTCGGCTGACTTCCGGTAAAAAGGTTTTGCTTTGCCGGGGCAGGCGGTGTAAAAAGGCAAAAAAACCAAAGACGAACAGGTTTTTGACGTTGAATGGGCTTTTCCGGTTATAGAAAAAAGGATAAGGGACATGAAAAGATTTATTTTCTGGCTGTGGGTGGTTGCCGGGCTGCTGGTGCCGGGTCTGGTGACGGCTGGTCAGGAGAACCCCTCGCTGTCCAACGGTCAGCGGCTGTATGTGCCAGCCTATTCTCATATCTATGCCGGTAACAGAGAACAGCCGTTTTTGCTGACCGTGACGCTGAGCATTCGCAATACCGACCCGGAGCACAGTATTACCATCACAAAAGCCGACTATTACGCCACACAGGGAAAACATCTTAAGGCGTATGTCTCGTCACCCGTTACCCTGAAACCCTTGGAGTCTTTGCGTTATGTGGTTCCGGAAAGGGATACCAGCGGCGGATCGGGCGCGAATTTCATCGTTGAATGGAAAGCAGACAAACCGGTCAATCCTCC
>JBMOKZ010000305.1:0-8941 GCA_049324195.1 Candidatus Zixiibacteriota bacterium
ATTTTTTCCGCGGCGCTGCTGTTTTTGACGGTCTTTATCACCCTGACCATGTTCGACACCCTGCAACGGGGCGAAATCGAAGCTATCAAAGACGGCCCCATTGTCAAAGACGCTGTTATTTACCGCCAGGAAACTCCGGATACGGTGGGTATATCCGGCGCGACAGATTCTTTCCCGACGGGCAACACTGCCAAACCTTAGATTTCAAAATTTTATGCTTGCCTGCAAGGAATTGTATGCGGATAATAGGGTAACTTATGGCGCATAAGTCATGGAGCCTTGCATGAAATCTTTTCGGCGTTTTGCTGTTTTCACGACATTAACGACCTTTTTCTTGATTTTCACGGGCGGGCTGGTCCGCGTTTCCGGTGCCGGGTTGGGCTGTCCCGATTGGCCCAAATGTTTCGGCCGCTGGTTTCCGCCGCTAAGCTACCGCCAGCTTCCGGCGGATTTCGATCCCAACCTCTTCAATTTCACTCTGGCCTGGATTGAATATATCAACCGCCTGGTCGGGGTGATTGTTGGACTGCTGATCGCCGTTCTGGCGTTATGGGCATTATTCAAGTTCTATCGTAAAGGCAAAATCCTGTATCCCTCGATTCTGGCCGGGCTGCTGGTGGCTTTTCAGGGCTGGCAGGGCGGCCAGGTCGTACTCTCGGAACTCGCGCCCTTCCTGGTGTCGATTCATCTTCTCATCGCCTACCTTATTGCCGGATTGATGATTTATATCTCGCAGCAGGCCTTCTATTATGAAAAACCTGAATATGAAACGAAAGCGGGCTATCCCGGCTGGTCCAAAATTCTGGTCGGTTTTCTTCTCGGTCTCATTATCGCTCAGGCGGTTATCGGCACTCAGATGCGCGAGGCAATCGAGTTGGCCATCCAGAATTATCCCCTGCTAAATAACAGCGAAGTGATCAGCAAAATCGGCGCAATCAAATATTCCCATCCGATTATAGGACTTATCGTCGCCCTCTTGAGCTGGGTGATTGCCTACACCATCCTTAAAAGGAGCCCGAATCCCTCGCCGCTGGCCTGGCAGAGCGCCTGGACTATGGCCGGCCTGGCGTTGCTCCAGGTCGCCTTCGGGCTGGTTCTGATTTTCGGCGGATTGCCTGACGTGTTCCAGGCGATGCATCTCTGGCTGGCGGGACTTCTCGGCGGCACGGTGTTAATCGCCCTGTCGGCCCTGGGAAAAACAGCGGAGGAATAATTGATGAGTAACGTTAAATCCTACCCGAAAATGCTGATTTGGACCATCCTGGCGATGGTCCTTCTGGGTCTACTGGCGGCTTTGGTGGTGAGCCAGGCGGAGAAATCCCAATCGCAAATAACCGTCTGGGGCAGCCTGCCCGAATTTTCGTTCACCGCCGCTCACAACGGCGAACCGTTCGGCCTGGAACAGATGAAAGGTAAAATCACGGTGGTTAATTTTATCTTCACCCGCTGCCGGAGCGTCTGCCCGATACTGATGCCCAACTTCGCCGAACTGTACAAGCTGTACGAAAACTCCGACAAAATCCAGCTGGTCTCGATAACCGTCGACCCGGAATTTGACTCGCTGGCGGTTTTGAACGAATACGCCCGGCTCTACGGCGTCGACGACGACCGCTGGGTGTTCTTGTGGGCGCCGCTCGACGATATCCGCGAACTGTGCGAACAGGGCTTTATGCTGCCGGCCGACGATTTACCGGGCGGTCATTCCTCCAAATTCACTTTGGTGGACGCCAACGGGGATATTCGAAGTTACCATGAAGGATTGGACCAGGACGGCATGATCCTTTTAAAACAGAACATCCGCCAGCTGGCCCGGGACATGGAATGAACTGCTCCGACCTGCCGGCTGTCAACGCCGTCCTGAATTCGATTGCCGCTCTTTTTTTAATCGGCGGCTATATCGCCATCAAGGTCAAACACAACCGGACGGCTCACAAAACGTTCATGCTCGCCGCCGTCATAATCTCGGCTTTGTTTCTGACTTCGTATCTGATTTATCATTACCATGTAGGGGCGGTGCCTTATCCTTACCATGACTGGACGCGCCCGGTTTATTTCGCCATCCTTATCCCCCACGTCATCCTGGCGGCGGTAATGGTGCCCTTTATCCTGGCGGCGCTGTGGCTGGCGCTAAAGGAAAAATACGTGACGCATGTCAAACTGGTAAGATGGGTCTGGCCGGTGTGGATTTTTGTCTCGTTGAGCGGGGTCGCCGTATATCTGATGCTCTATCAATTATAACTGACCTGGTCTATTTATTTTTTTCGATAGTCCGGCTCAGCCTCTCCAGCAATGCGGTAATGTCCTTGTTGCCGGGCATGAGGGCATCGGCCTGCCGACAGTGAGCCAGGGCCGATTCGTATTGACCCAGTACGGTTTCAGCCTTAGCCATCTTGAAAAGAAACTGAGGATTGATGTTCAGGGTATCCGGGCGCATCGTTAGCGCCTTCCGGTAATAATAATAAGCCGAATCGTAATTATCGGTATTATCGTAATGCAAACCAATATTGACCCAGTGTTTGTAATCGTTCGGCTCCAGTTCCAGCACCCGGTAAAAACACTGCCGGGCTTCGTCGGCGTAACCCTGTTTTGAAAAGACGATTCCGGCCTGCGTCAGATTGGCCGTATTGAGAGAATCGAGCGCCGTCGTCCGGCGCGCGTAGTCAAGAGCTTCCCCGGTTTTGCCCAGCAAATTGCACACCGTCGCCAGATTCGCCGTCAGGTCGGGGTTGGCGGTGTCGTATTCGACCGCTTTTTTGAAATGCTGATAGGCCGTATTGATATTCCCCGACTTGAAATTCATGCGTCCCAGGGCGAAATTCAACGTCGCCGCCCCTTCTTCGGTCTTGATCCGGCGCTGAAAATATTTCTGCGCCCGGTCGCTGTCGCCGACTTTCATTTCCAGCGAATATCCCCAGGAATCGCACCGTTCGCCGTTGAGATATGACAGTTGATAATGAATGTCATCAAACAGGATTTTATCCAGCCGCACCGCCGCTTTCATGACATCGTTCTTCTCCATCAAATTAGGGACAATGCTGATCGCGAGCACGATAACCAATATCACCGTCGCCGCCGGTCTTTTTCCGACCTCGGGGAATTGCCGATGGAACCGGTACAGCGACCAGAGTGTCAGCGGTATCCCGACGAAAGACAGCAAATCCCAGTCACGGGCGGCGCCAAGTTTGGGATCGATCCAGAAAGTTATCATAAAAGTCATCAGAGTCAGACTGGCGAGTGTCCGCTCCAATGGTCCGGCGGCTGTTTTATCGTCGGTTTTCCTCAGGAAAAAATAGACCGCGAGCACCGTTCCCACCGGAGCCGCCAGAATCATTTCGTTGACGACATCGACCAGATGCTGCGGCGACAGAAACCAGTAGGGTAATCCGGCTACGGGCCAGAGTTTGACGATGTACGGCGGCAGGTCAGCCAGTTGAAACGCCAGCGCTACCGCGACCGCGAGACCCGCCAGAGACAGGTTGAAATATTTCAAGACGGTTTTTTTCTCTTCCTCGATCGTTTCATGCGTCCCCAACCAGGCGGCGACAGCCACGATAACCAGAAACGGCAAACAGAAAACATGAAAACCGACGGCTATTACGCCCGTTATCGCCGGCGAAACGATGCTGTTTTTTCCTCTCATAAAACCGAGCGTCAGAGCCAGCGACCATAATCCCAGCGCCAGCGGCCAGGTGTAATTTTCGATATAGCCGAAGAATAAGACGACCGAGCCGCAGCTCAACACCCCGATTAAAAAAAACCGCCGGTCGTCGCTCTCCCGGCCCAGCAGCCGGGCTGTCCGGTACAGCGCCCAGAACGCCGTCACGCCGCCGACGACGTTAATCATCGCCAGGAGATTCTCGGGGGATGTCGCGATAAGCGCCGAGAGCAGCCGATACGCAGTGCGGTGAAAAAGCACCACCAGCGGCTTCATGAAATTGGCGGCGAAATCAAATGGTTTGTCCAGAGTGGTATGATATTCCAAAATCAAATAACCGTCGCCGTAAACCAGCGCCCGGGAACGAAACCAGTAAAACAAAAAAGCCAGTATCAGCGTCACGATGATGTAATTTATCGAGACCGGTATTTTTCGGTACGATCTCATCAACGACCCCACTATCACGGCCGCTCCCCGGCCGATTCGGTCGGCGATAAACGGCGTCCCGAGAACCAGCGCCGAAAGCAGCAGGCTGAGCGCCGCCGCGAGATTCATCAGGCTCCAGAAATTGAACCCCCAGGCATATTGCGACTGAGAGATAGCCCCGGCGATATGGAGCACGACGATAACGAATAAAACCTTAAACAGCAGACTCGTCCCCGGGCTGTCCTCGACGGCGAACTGCCGCCCTTTCGCTCCGCTTCGCTTTTTTTTCATAAACTAACTTTAATATATATTTTGCGGCTCTTATTCAATTTCCCTTTTAATAAAATAAAACTCTTGAAGATAGTCAAAAAATAAGTATATTTTTGTTTTGACGGAAGTGGATTACCTGATGAAACATTTTTATACGCTCATCACAACCCTGGCACTGGTAATTATCCTTTACGACTATGCTCTGGCTTACATCGACCCGGCGACCGGGAGTTATATCCTGCAGATTATTCTGGCCGGACTTCTCGGCGCCCTGTTCACCGTGAAAATGTTCTGGAAAAAAATCAGAATGTCCATATCCCGACTGTTCCATAAAAACAGCGGGGTCTCCGACGATGAAAAATGATGACTTCCAGGCTGCCTCGTTCCGCGACCCCGCCGGATTTCTGTTCACCCGTGACAGTGTCCTCTACCGGCAGGTAAATCGTTCGTACCGGGAACATTACGACCTTTTCTCGGCATCGGGGTTGTACGCCCGGTTAGTCGGGGAAGACCTGCTGGTTCCTCATGTCGAAGCTCCTCTCGAGCTGGCGCAAACCGACGAGGTCTACCGGGTCATCCGCCCCGAACGCGTGCCTTTCATCGCCTATCCTTACGAATGGAGTTTCAGCCAGCTCAAAGACGCCGCTTTGACCACCCTGAAAATTCAGAAAACCGCTCTTGAGCATCGGATGATTCTGAAAGACGCATCGGCATACAACATTCAGTTCCATCACGGCCGGCCGCGGTTGATCGACACCCTGTCGTTCGAGAAATATGTCGAGGGCGAGCCCTGGATCGCCTACCGGCAGTTCTGCCAGCATTTCCTCGCTCCGCTGGCGCTGATGAGCCTGGTCGATATCCGGCTGGGTTTGATGCTGCGGATACATCTCGACGGCCTGCCGCTGGATTTAACCTCGCGATTGCTCCCCTGGCGAACCCGGCTGCGCTTTTGTCTGCTGACGCATATTCACCTGCATGCCAAAAGTCAGAAGCGGTACGAGAACAGGCCGCTGGCCGTCGCCCGGCGGAAAATGAGCCTGCAGGCGCTGCGGGGTCTGGTCGACAATCTCGAAACCTGCGTGAAAAAACTGAGATGGAAAGCCGAGTTGACCGAATGGGCCGATTACTACGACACCACCAATTACTCTCCGGCGGCTTTCGAACACAAAACAAAACTCATCGAAAATTTTCTGGAACAACTGAAACCTGCCGGGGTCTGGGACATGGGCGCCAATACCGGCCGGTTCAGCCGCCTGGCCTCGGCTCGCGGAATCCCCACGGTCTCGTTTGATATCGACCCGGCCGCGGTGGAAAAAAATTACCTGCGGGTTAAATCCGAACGCGAACCGAATCTTTTGCCGCTGCTCTGCGATTTGACCAATCCCTCCCCGGCTATCGGCTGGGAAAACCGGGAGCGGATGGCTCTGGGTGAACGCGGGCCGGCGCATACCGTCATGGCCCTGGCGCTGGTGCATCATCTGGCCATCTCCAACAATCTGCCTTTCGACCGTATCGCCCGCTATTTCACCGGACTGGGTGACAACCTGATTATCGAGTTTGTCCCTAAAAGCGATTCCCAGGTTCAGCGCCTGCTGGCCAGCCGGCGGGATATTTTCGACTGCTATAATCGCGAGGAATTTGAAAAAACTTTCAAGCGTTATTATCAAATCGAACGCGCCGAACCTGTAAGAGAATCGGAGCGTATTTTGTATCTCCTGCACAAAAGGTAAGAACGGCTATGAAATTCAGACTGTTTCACCCCTTCCTGATTGGCGTTTTTCCCGTTTTATTCCTGTTCGCCCGTAACGCCACGGAGATGGATTTATCGGAAATCGTTTTCCCGCTCGTTCTGGTCCTGCTGGTCACATTAGCGGCGCTGTTGATTCTGCGAATCTTCATCCGGGACACCCTGAAACTCGGACTGATTGTCTCAAGCGTCATGCTGCTGTTTTGCTCATACGGTCACCTGGTGAACCTGGCAAACGATATGCAGCTCATCATCAACGACAACGCCAACTATGTCACTTTCCCGGTCTGGCTCACTGTTGTCGGTGTGCTGACTTATATGATATTCAAAACCAAAAAGGAATTAGCCGGGTTTACCCGCTTTTTGAATATCACGGCGGCCCTGCTGGTGATTTTCCAGCTGGCCGGCGCCGGTTACACCCTGGCCAGCCGGCCATTGGCCGAAACCACCGTCGTTGAAGATGCCGCTCTCAATACGGAAAATTTACCTGATGTTTACTATTTGATTCTCGATGGCTACGGCCGTTCCGATATCTTGAAAAAGATTTACGATATCGACAACAACGGGTTTATAAACGGCTTGCGCGAGCGCGGTTTTCTGGTTGCCGACAGCGCCCGTTCCAATTACTGCGCCACCGTCCAGTCGTTGACCTCGGCCCTTAATCTCGATTATATCCACCGCCTGGCCAATTTCAATCCGAACGCCTTCGACCGCACGCCGATGGCGCGGATGCTGGCTGACAACCGGGTTTTCCGGGCTTTAAAAAAAATCGGCTATAAAACAGTGGCCTTCGCCACCGGTCACACTCCGACCGAGTTGAAAGACGCCGACTATTATTTCTCCCCCGGCCTGACCCTCAGTGAATTTCAAAACATCCTCCTCAACGCCACGCCCGTGCCGTTTCTTTTAAGCGGCCGGAAAAATCAGTTCGACCTGCACCGCGACCGCATCAGCTTCATTTTCGACAAGCTCGGGGAGCTCGACAATGTCGTCGGTCCCAAAATAGTCTTCGCCCATCTCATCAGCCCTCACCCGCCGTTCGTGTTCGATTCCCTGGGGAACAAGACGCAGCGGAACTGGCCGTTCAGTTATGCCGACGGCGACCATTATATCATTCAGGGGGGAGAAAAAAAGGACTATATCGAGGGTTACCGCAATCAGTTGATTTATGTTTCCCGAAAAATGCTCGCCACCATCGACCGCCTTCTCGAAAAATCAACGGTCCCGCCGATTATCGTCCTGCAGGGCGACCACGGTCCCGGCTCCGGTTTATACTGGGAAGACGCTACGCGCACCGACATGTTCGAGCGGTTCTCGATTCTCAACGCCTATTACCTGCCCGGCGCCGACCCGGGTATCATCAGTGACACCCTTACTCCGATCAACTCGTTTCGTCTCGTTCTGAATAATTATTTCGGCACCACTCTGGAAATGCTGCCGGGTTATTCTTATTATACGACCCGCTCGCGGCCGTACCGCTTTATCGACGTTACCAGTTACCTCAAGCACCAGGCGAACCGAAACCAGCCCTGACCGTCCGGAACCCTGACAGACATAAAAAACCCCGTGAGTCCTAACTCACGGGGTTTTAATTCTATTCAATTTTTAAATCGCTGATGATTATTCGCAGTGTCCGGGACCGATAATGCCGTTGTTATAATCATCGAACAGATTCTTCAAGCCTTCGAGATAATCCTTTTCCGTCTCGTTCATACTGCCCCAGTCGTTCCAGTCATGATCGGCCAGGAAAGCATCGGCTTCCGCAATCGCTTCCGCTACCGCGAGATCGCCGGCGCCGTTGAGAATATTCAGCTTGGTGGCCAGAAGTTGCGCGTACAGTTTGGTAATCATATTTTCGTCATTGCCGTAGGTCTTCATTTCCAGAATATCAACGGCCATGTACTTGTCGGTAACCTCAAGGCTCTTGTCGCCGCCTTCATCACCCAGCCAGACGGAGGGATTCAGCAGCGGAGTGATCATATCAGCCTGTTTACTCAGGCCGGCGTGATTTTTCCAGTAGCCGATTGTCAGAGTACAACCCTCTTCTTCGTCAGCCGGCTCAACCTCGAAACGGAACATCGACTGCTTTTCGACACCAAACGGATCCGGCCAGCCGGTCAACAGCAGAGTCTGGTAACCGAAATTCTGGTCGGGATAATATTCGCTGATAGTGGCGTCAGCGGTCGGAAGAACGTTTTCACAGGGATTCATGCCGTAGCAAACTTCGAGATACGGATTGTTCGCCAAATTCTCGCGGCTGTTATAAACCGTCCGTGGATTACCCAGTTCATTATGGGCAATCAGGAAACCGTAGTTTTCGTACGTACCGGTTTGCCAGTCCTGGACCAGCGAAGTGATATCGACCTCATACCAGCCAACCATGTCGGCCGTAAAGGTCGCGATAATTTCCGGCATATAAGCGCCGCCGAAATTGTTCCAGGTTACCGAAGATTCCATCCAGTCGGCGGTAATCCGGTGAACATTAACGTCCTGGCCGCTGGCCTGGGCGACATAGACATGAAAAGTCGCCGAAGATACCAGCTCGGCCGAGTTCAGAACCACTGAACCTTTCTCGAAAGAAACTTCCCCGTATTCATTCTCGGTCAGGGGATTATTACTTTCGGAACAGCCGATGACCAGTAAACCGAGAGCAAAGACAAGCAACAACAGACATGAAAGGCGATACATAAAAAAAGCCTCCTTGTTAAATATAGTTATACCTTAGATTTCGTAATAGTAATGTTAGACCGTTTTGATAAACCGCTTAGTATTGTCGCTACTGAATATAACAAAAATTAAAGAATTTACAAGGAAAAAATATAGAACATATAGCTATTTAATCC
>JBMOKZ010000306.1:0-1130 GCA_049324195.1 Candidatus Zixiibacteriota bacterium
GATGTGCCCCACCGTCATTTCCGCCGGACCCAGGGAAAACCCGTAGGTAAGGGTCAGGTCGATTTCGGAAAATTCGTTATCCTGAGCCAGTGTTCCGCCATAATCGCCCACGTCATAGTTGCCCCAGACACTTACACCGAAGCCGTTTTCCGCGGCAACATTTAAATAGGGCTGGACCACCGCCTCGTCATTAAAGGTCATACCCCTCCAGACATAGGCGGATACCACGTCTGTTCCCGCCGAAACCTGGGCTGCCGATGCGCCGCTGGCCCCACTCGATAAAACCAGACCCAATAAACCTAAAACCAGACCCAACCGATTCATGATACGACCCCTTTCTTTGCTGTGTGGTTGAAGCATGCCGCCGGGCCGGTAAACCCGGTCCGGGCGTCCATGCCGAAAACCCGCTACAATGCATGGCTCATGCCAAAATGCGCTGGCTTTCCGGAAGCCTTTAGAAACGGGCGTTCAGGGAGAGCGGGCCACAAAAACGCAAAAAGGCAAAAACTCGTTTTTGTAATTTATATGACATGTATAAACAAAAACGTAACATTAAAAATCTTATGTTTCTGCAAAAAAGGGGTGACGGAGAGGTGGGGTGGTCCCGGCTTGCCGGCTGACTTCCGGTAAAAAGGTTTTGCTTTGCCGGGGCAGGCGGTGTAAAAAGGCAAAAAACCAAAGACGAACAGGTTTTTGACGTTGAATGGGCTTTTCCGGTTATAGAAAAAAAGGATAAGGGACATGAAAAGATTTATTTTCTGGCTGTGGGTGGTTGCCGGGCTGCTGGTGCCGGGTCTGGTGGCGGCTGGTCAGGAGAACCCCTCGCTGTCCGACGGTCAGCGGCTGTATGTGCCCGCCTATTCTCATATCTATGCCGGTAACAGAGAACAGCCGTTTTTGCTGACCGTGACGCTGAGCATTCGCAATACCGACCCGGAGCACAGTATTACCATCACAAAAGCCGACTACTATGCAACACAGGGAAAACATCTTAAGGCGTACATCTCGTCACCCGTTACCCTGAAACCCTTGGAGTCTTTGCGTTATGTGGTTCCGGAAAGGGATACCAGCGGCGGATCGGGCGCGAATTTCATCGTTGAATGGAAAGCAGACAAACCGGTCAATCCTCC
>JBMOKZ010000307.1:0-8893 GCA_049324195.1 Candidatus Zixiibacteriota bacterium
GGAGAAATTTCCACCCGTTCCACCCCGGCCACAGCGGGCCAGGCGCTAATAACGAGCGCCGTAAAGATTATAACGATTATATATTTCTTCAAGATTTTCCCTTCTGTTTAACAGTATTATTACCTATTTATAAATATATGTAATCGTCAAAAAAAAGTAATAAAAATAAACGGCAGAACCTCCGCCGAAGCGGAAGTTCCACCGTTTTATATGGGTATTACCACATGAAGGGCAAAGTAAAAGAAAGAGCAGAGCACTACTCTTTCTTTATTTTTTTGTCAACCTGATGTTTATCCAGGGTAAAGACTACTTTATAAGTAACCCAACTTGCCACCGGTTGCTTGTCGTTCTTTCCCGGTTTGAACAGGCATTTTGGGGCTGCCGCCAGAGCTGACTTATCCAGCTCCTCACTACCGCTACTTTTACTGATTTCCGACTTGACCACCGAACCGTCCTTATCAATCAGGGACCGGACCCAGACCATCCCCTCAATACCGGCTTCTTCGGCTTTTTCAGGGTACACAGGTTTTTCGGTATAAGTCATTTCAGGCAAGACTTCAAGCGGTACGAATTCATCAGCCGAAGGCAAGTCCTTCTTGTCATCCGAGGCATAAACAGGCTTGTAGAAAGCGATAAAAATAAGCGCAAACAACAGTAGAATCATCAACAACTTAGAGAAGAATTTCATTCTTCCTCCGGATTATCGAAGTGAATGTTACGTAAAATCAGTGCGTAACATCCCGTTTCATTTTATCATAGACGAAAATCCGGGTGATTTGTTTAATTTTTAATGAAAATTGTAAAGATTATTTACATTCAAGCCAGTTGTCCCCGACTCCGATATCGGCTGTCAACGGGACTTTCAGCTTAGCCGCTTTTTCCAGCCCGTTTCTGACGATATTTCTGACGTTTTCCAGCTCTTTTTTATGGGTATCGAACACCAGCTCGTCATGCACCTGCAGTACCATTTTCGATTTCATCCCGGTCATCTGTTTATGGATTTTAAGCATGGCAACCTTGATAATATCTGCGGCCGTTCCCTGAATCGGGGTGTTGATAGCGGTCCGTTCGGCAAACTGGCGAACATTGAAATTCCTGGAATTGATGTCGGGCAGATACCGGCGGCGGTTGTACAGGGTAGTAACGTACCCTTTTTCGCGGGCAAATTTTTTAGTCTCGTCCATATAGATTTTGATTCCGGGGTAACGCTCGAAATAAGTGTCGATGAAATCTTTAGATTCGCCCAGATCAAGCTCGGTCTGCTGACTCAAACCGTAAGCCGAGACACCATAGATAACGGCAAAATTGGCGGTCTTGGCCGCGCGCCGCATTTCCGGTGTGACACTATCGATTTTGACACCGTAAACCTCGGCCGCCGTTCGGGCGTGAATATCCTCGCCTTTTTTGAAGGCGCTGATGAGACCCTGGTCGCTGGAATAGTGGGCCAGAATACGCAGTTCAATCTGGGAATAATCAGCCGCCAACAAAACGAAGTCGTCGTCGCGGGGCACAAATGCCTTTCTTATCTCCCGGCCCTCCTCGGTGCGGATGGGTATATTTTGAAGATTCGGGTCGGTCGAGGACAGGCGGCCGGTGGCGGCAATCGTCTGGTTGAACGAGGTATGCACCCTGCCGGTAACGGGATTTATCAGTTTCGGGATAGCATCGATATAGGTATTTTTCAGCTTGGTCAACTGCCGGTAATCCAGAATCAGTTTCGGAAATTCGTGAATCCGAGAAAGCTCTTCGAGTACTTTGACATCGGTCGAATACCCGGTCTTTTTGGCGGTTTTCCCTTTGGTGGGCAATTTGAGTTTATCGAAAAGAATATGCGCCAGCTGCTGGGTGGAATTGACATTGAATTCTCCCCCGGCGGTTTTGTATATTTCCTTTTGGATTCCTGTCAGCTGCTTGTCCATGTCTTTTGACAGTTTTCCCAGAAACCGGTCGTCGACCCGGATACCCGTTTCTTCCATGTCGGCCAGTATCTTTATAAGCGGCAGTTCAATGTTATAGTACAGATTCTGAAGTTCCAGTTCGTTAATAAGCGGAGCGAACACGCTGCGGAGGCGATACGTGAAATCGGCGTCCTCAACGGCATAAAACACCGCCTTGTCAACCGGGACGGTGTCGAATGTCTTCTGTTTTTTGCCGGACCCGATTAAATCGGTAATGGGCTGCATCTTGTAGTCGAAATGCTTCATCGCCATAAAATCAAGCGAGTGCTGACGGGCCGAGGGGTCAAGCACGTATGACGCCAGCATGGTGTCAAACGCAATCGGCTCGATATCGACACCGTAACGATGTAGAACCTCCAAATCGTATTTGATATTTTGCCCGAATTTCTGGATCTCTGGATTCTCGAAAAGTCCTTTGAGCAGTTTCAGGGCTTCATCGAAAGGCAGATTTTTATCTTTTTCCGTGCTGTGACCCAGGGGAATATAGTAACCCTGTCCGGGTATGACCGAGAGCGATACCCCGACCAGCTCAGCCTCGAGGGCGTTCAGAGAAGTGGTTTCGGTATCGACGGCAATCTCTTTTTCCTTAGCCAGATTTTCCACCAGCGTTTTCAGTTCTTTGAGCGAGGTTACCTGGCGGTAATCGGTTTTCTCGGTTTTTTTCTCCGGATTTTTGGTTTCCTCTGACGTCTCCGGCATCAACTGCTTCAGAAGGTTGTTGAATTCCAGTTCCAGAAACAGCTTTTTGGTGGCCTCGTAATCTATCTCCCGGCGTTTGAAATCATCGAAATCGTATTCAATCGGGGCATTGACATCGATCGTAACCAGTTTCTTGGAAAGTATTGCCAGTTCGATATTTTTCTCAATTTTGTCCCGGATATTTTTCGATTTTATCCGGTCGTATTCGTTCAGGACTTTTTCGAGATTGCCGAATTCCTCCAGCAGCTTGTCGGCGGTTTTGGGACCGATACCGGGCACGCCGGGAACATTATCGGAGCTGTCACCCATGAGCGCCAGTTTGTCGATGACCTGTTCGGGCAGTACCCCGAATTTGGTTTTCACTTCATCGGGACCGTACAATTCCGCATTATCAGCAGATTTTTTAGGGTTATATATTTTCACCCTCTCGGTGACCAACTGGTAGAAATCCTTGTCGCCGGTGACACATCGCACCTCTAATCCTTTCTTCTCGGCTGCCTTAGCGATAGTGCCGATAATATCATCGGCCTCGTAGCCGGGCATTTCGAGCGAGGGTATATTCAAAGCCGTTACTGCCTGATGGATGCGAGGTAACTGCTCAACCAGTTCATCCGGCATTTTAGCCCGGGTAGATTTATATTCTTTGTACATCTGATGGCGGAAAGTAGGTTCCTTGGTATCGAACACAACCACGAAATAATCCGGCTTTTCGTCTTTGATGATTTTAAGCAACGAGTTAACGAATCCGAACGATGCCGAGGTGTTCTCGCCCTTGGAATTTATCAGAGGATTACGGATAAAGGCGAAGTAAGCCCGGTAAAAAATGGCCGAGCCGTCAACCAGGTAAAGACTTTTCGTTTTCGTATTCACTGATATAACCTTTTTTCCATTATATATGTAACCACATTCTCAGGCAGCAGTTTGGTCAGGACCTCAGCCGAAATTCCCGCTTTGATCATTTTTCTTATCGAACTCGAAGCTACATCGACCGTGTCAGTGGGAACGAATTCGATTTTATTGCCGGGGAAGCGGTCGCCGGGCTCGTTTTCATAGCCGGGTCGGGACCCGGCAACGACCTTGATTTCCCGGAAAATATCCTCGGGCCGGTGCCAGTCCCTCATCGCCTCGATATTGTCCGAGCCGACGATGAAGATAAATTCGGTATGCGGATATTTTTCTTTCAGGGCGCGCACCGTGTTCAAAGTGAAGCCTTCCCGGTTCATTTCGGTTTCAATCAGGCTGATGAAGAAGATTTCTTCGCCGCTTATGGCCTTATTAAGCATCGCCAGGCGATCCGCGAACGAGGCCTCGCAGACTTTCGGTTTATGCGGCGGGTGGAAAGCGGGCACCAGGAGGATGCCGTCGAGTTTTTTCAGAGTGTAAATTTCACGCGCCAGGATGAGATGACCCCGGTGGACCGGGTCGAAGGTACCCCCCAGGATGCCCCATCTTCCCCCGTTTTCAGGATTCGCTCGGGCCATAATTTACGGTTTGGCGGGAAAGAATCTCGTTGATTTCTTCCAGGTATTTTTCCGCTTTTCTGGTTCGTTTGTTTCTATCGTAATCATCGATATAACTCTGAAACTTATCGCGGGCAATGGCGTAATCCTTGTTCATGAAGGAGGCTTCAGCCGACAGGAAAGCGGCTTTTTTGAGCGTGATTTCATCCACCATTTGATATTCGCTCAAGTAATCGTCGAGAATATCGATCGTCTTGGTGTAATTGCTGTCGGTGAAGGCTTTCTCGGCTGACATGAAAAAAGCTTCCTGTCTCTTTTCGAGCGCTTTGTCGCGCCATTCATGTTCGGAAAAAACGGCGACAAAGTTATCGAACTGCCTTATGGCGTCGTCGTAATTGCCCAGTTTCATTTCCGATTCGGCTTTGTAATAGGTGGCTCTGGGGGCATATTCGGTGTTGGTGTAATCATCGATAACGATTTGGAAATACTTCTTGGCAGCCGTCGGGGCGTTGAGCCGGACATAGACGACTCCGCTTTCGTAATATTTACGCGCCATCCGCGTTTGAGCCAGCAGGAGATATTTCTGCGCATCCGGCATCAGCTCCGATTCCGGGTGGTCAATAATGAAATCCTCGAAAAGCTTGATAGCCTGCTCCAGATCGGTCTGGTCCAACCCGTAATGTTTCGGAGTGCCCTCGAAGAAACAGACCGCTTTCAAAAACTGGGCGTTGACGATATAGGCCGACGAGGGATAATTGACTATCAGGCGGTTGAACTCCACCTGGGCCAGGGCGTATTCCTCATTTCCAAAGTATGACAGCGCCAGATAATACTGGGCGGTATCGACGATTGACTCGCCCGGATAATTATAGACAATCATCTGGAAAGCTTCCACAGCCCTGGCGTATTTTTTTTGGTCGTAAAATTCCATGCCGCTCTTAAACAGCTGCGTGGCGGAACCGAGCGTCATGGTTTTTTTGCCGCCGCACCCGACTATGGATAATACAATGACAAATAGTAAAAAAGCTGCGAACGATGTCTTCTGGAGCTTGCTCAAACCTTATATGTCTCCTTAAGCATTTTATAATTTTCCAAAACTTTGTTCAAATAACTGGCCGGAAGCGGTTTGTTTTTCCTGATGATGCTTCGTAACCGGGTTTCTCCAAGATTATACGCCAAAAGGGCTTTCTTGATGTCATTAAATTTAAGAATCTGCTCGAACAGGTGGTGCATCCCGAGCTTGATGTTGGCCTCCGGCTCGAACAGGGTATTGCTGCCTTCCCAGTTAACGCCGGCCCGCGGAGAAACATCGGCTCCGATATATGGCATGACCTGCATCAAGCCTTTGGCTCCCAGAGCCGAGGTCTGGCCTTTTTTAAACGATGATTCGGTCAGGATAATCGCCAGGATAAACATCGGGTCATACTTAAATTTTTTGCTCTCGGAATAGATGACGTCGGTCAGCTTGTCGACTTCGTCTTTCTCGAAACCGATCTGGAAATCATCGATAGCCTTGAATATCTGCAGTTTTTCCTCAAGCTCGGAAATGCGTTTTTGCTGGAAAGAAATCTGCCGTTCCAGATCGAACTTGTCGTTTATCAAATACACCAGCAGGGCCGACTGCACGAGGTAAATAATTACCAGCAGAATAGAAATCGGTTTGGATAAGAAAATACCTAACTTATTGTATTCAATCATATAAGTTAACCCTCATGAATTTTACCTTCCAAATCGTAGCCGTCGACGGCTGTAATTCTGGCTGTTATAATATCGCCCGGGGCTAAAATATTTCCTCGTATGAAAACCTCCTGGTCAATTTCCGGGCAATCGGCCTCGGTTCGGCCCACGCCCGTTCCATTTTCACCGATTCTGTCAATGATAACTTTTTTAAGCTGGCCAATCAAGAGGTTATTTTTTCCAAAAGCTATTTCCTGTTGCAGGCTCATTAATTCGTCGAGCCGGGTCTGGGTTACCTTTTGAGACACCCGGGATTTTAAATCGTAGGCGACCGTACCCTCTTCCGGGGAAAAGGCGAACACTCCCAGCCGGTCAAAACAGCTGGTTTCGATGAAATCTTTCAGTTCCTTATAGCGTTTGTCAGTTTCGCCGGGGAATCCGACGATAAAAGCCGTGCGCAGGGTTGCTTCAGGAATACGGTTACGTATCTTATCGAGCAGGGCTTCCGTTGCGCGCCGGGTGGTATGGCGTTTCATCTTTTTTAAAATTTCATCGTTGATGTGCTGCAGGGGCAGGTCGAAGTATTTCAGGGTCTTGTTATCCGAAGCCATATAGTCAATCAGTTCATCGCTGACTTTATTGGGATAAAGATACAAAAGTCTTATCCACTGGACTTTTTCAATTTTATCCAGAGCTTCGAGCAGTTTAACGATATCGAGACCTCTTTTCAGGTCATGGCCGTACAGGGTGGCTTCCTGGGAAACGATAATCAGTTCCTTTTTGCCGTTATCGGCCAGAAAGGCGGCTTCTTCAATAATTTCCTCCGGGGGCCGGCTCCGATATCTGCCCCGGATGTTAGGAATGGCGCAAAAAGAACAAACCCGGTTGCAACCATCGGATATCTTTAAATAAGCGTATGGCAGGTCATCGCCGATAAATCTTTCTTTCCCGCTCAAATAATCGAGACGACTGGCCAGAGTCCTTATGGTTTCGGGATTTTTCGAGGTTTGTGTCATGGCGCTCATTACGGCTTCAATTTCCCCCAGACCGAAGGCGCCGTCGAGTTCGGGCAGATTTCGATACAGTTCGTCACCGTAGCGCTGGGTCAAACACCCGGTAGCGAACAGTTTTTTTATGATACCCTCTTTTTTAAGGAGATTCATTCTCAGGATTTCATTGATTGATTCTTCCTTGGCCGGGCGAATAAAGCCGCAGGTGTTGACAATCACCGTCTCGGCATCCTCGGGTCTGACGACCGGTTGATGTCCCTCGGCAATCAGACGGGCGGCAAGATAATCAGCGTCGACATCATTTTTGGGACAGCCGAGTTTCAGAATATAAAACTTCATCTCAATACATCTTTATAATCTCGGCCGTATCGGGAAATTCCGGGACGAAAATATGGTCATCGCAGACCGGTTTGATATCCTGACGGGTGAAAATAAGGCGGTTCTGTTCTTCATTGATATCGAAATAAATGATTTCCTTCAGGGCAGGGCCGGCCGGGTCGATAATTACCCGCATCGAATCCGGGATATTGTCCAGTTCGCTGTCCCGTCTGACCAGACTGAATTCCTTGTTTTTTTGGAGTACCGAGGTTTTGAAATATTTATCCAGACGGGTGATAAAAAACAGCTCTTCCCCCTGATAGTCGAACATTTTTTCCACCGTTATCTGGTTGTTGAGACGGGAATAAGTATATAGATATATCGCATCGTAAAGGTACTCGTCATCGCCAATGGAGATAAAATAGCGGCCGTCCCGGGCGATAACGGCGACGCCGTTAGAGGTATCGACCCGGTCGAAAATATCGGATTCGATTATACTGAGAAACTCGAACCGAGCACAGGCGCCTTCAGACAGTTCTTTTTTCAAAAGGTCGAACCTGTCTTCAGCCTGAAGCGCAGCAGCTATCAATAGAAATACCGGCACATATTTGAGTAATTTAATCATCTTTAATTATACCATGAAATTGAGCGGTGGTTCTAATCGGGGTCAGTGGAAACGACATTACTTCCGGCTCCGGAAAACAAAGCGTCGATATATGCCTGGTCAACAATCACGTCCCGAGCCTTAGAACCGTCGAAAGGACTGACAATACCGGCCTCCTCGAGTTTGTCAATCAACCGGGCGGCTCGCTGGTAGCCGATACCGAGCCGCCGCTGCAACAACGATACCGAGCCCTGCTTGTGACGCAAAACAATCTCGCAGGCTTCCTTGAAAAGCGGATCGCCCAAATCAACCGTAGAATCGGCGGTATCACCTGTAGCCTGGGATATCGTCTCGAGCTTCATCATCTCTATCCCCTGGCTCTTAATAAATTTTACCAGTTCATCGGTTTCTTCACTTGAAATATAAGCTCCGTGAATGCGGCGCGGTTCGGGCTGTCCGGAACTAAGGAATAGCATATCGCCGTTCCCGAGTAGTTTTTCGGCGCCGTTGGCGTCGATAATAGTCCGGGAATCAACCTTCGAGGCTACCTGGAAAGCGATTCGAGCCGGGAAATTGGCTTTGATAAGACCGGTGATAACATCCACCGAAGGCCGCTGGGTAGCCAGAATCAGGTGAATTCCCACTGCCCGGGCCATCTGGGCCAGCCGGGTGATGAGCACCTCGGTCTTAGTCGAGGTTGACGCCATCATCAAATCCGCCAGTTCATCGACAAAAATGATAATATAAGGCAATTTCTCTTCCGGTTTGGATTGTTTCTTGTTGTAATCCTCAATATTGCGAACCGAGGCATTGGCCAATTTGCGGTAGCGGTTTTCCATTTCGACCACGGTGTCGGATAAAACCTGCTCGGCCCGCTTGGGTTTGGTAACCACCGGGCGGCCGAGCTGGGGAATTCCGGAATAGACCGATAATTCCAGCATTTTGGGGTCGATGAAAATGAACCGGACCTGAAGGGGATGCAGCCGGTATATCAACGATGTAATCAGAACATTCATACAAACCGACTTACCTGAGCCGGTGGCTCCGGCAATTAAAAGATGCGGCATTTTGGTCAGGTCAGTTACGAAAGCTTTGCCCGAAGTCGTCTTGCCGATTGCCAGCGGCAGGATTAATTTAGAGTCGTTGAATTCCTCGGAGTTGAGAATA
>JBMOKZ010000308.1:0-1119 GCA_049324195.1 Candidatus Zixiibacteriota bacterium
GTCGTACGCATGGACAGGTTCCCAATTGGTTTTTTGGCTTTAATAATCCTTTCGGTTCTGGTTTATCTGGGACTGGGCCACCGGGTCCTGGACCGGATGCGCCTTACCGACAGGGCCGCCCTGATAGTGATCGCCGCACTCATACTTGGCAGTTTTATCGATATCCCGCTCGGCAGCAGGGTCTCGATAAACGTCGGGGGCGCCCTGGTTCCCGTGGGCCTCGCAGTCTATCTGCTCACCGGCGCCGGAACACGCCGGGAAGTTACACGCGCCCTGTGGGGAGCAGCGGTTACCGGCGCCCTGCTTTACGCCACAGGAACTTACCTGATGCGGGGTATACAGGAGCCCGCCGGCAGATACGCCTACATAGAACCGCTTTATCTGTACCCCATTGTTGCCGGTGTCGTTGGGTACCTGGCAGGACGCTCGCGCCGGGGCGCTTTTGTTGCGGCTACCCTCGGGGTACTCCTCGGAGACATTTTTCATTACCTCCGGGTGGCTGCTTTACACGCGCCACAAAGGGTCGACATCGGTGGCGGCGGCATTTTTGACGTTACCGTGATTGCAGGAATATTCGCTGTCCTTATCGCTGAAATAATCGGCGAAGTCCGGGAGAGGGCACAGGGAGGTCCTTCCGAAGAAGGACATCCCGAAAGCCTCCTGGTAAACCTGCGTTCGCCTGAAACATCAGGACGCGAAAGGAGCGAAGAATATGACCCGAAAGACCGGCATTAAAATCGTTTTAGGATACACGATAATTATCGCCGGGCTTGTTGTAGGCATTCTAACCGCCAAAACCACGGCGTTGCCCACTTATGCAGACATCTTTGGTGAACGTGGAGACGAACTGAAACCGGGGGACTTTTTAACGGTTGTTGATGAGGGAAGACGGATAATCGATTACACCGCACGGGTAGTCAACCCCGGTGATGAAATAATTACGGCCGAAGGCAAGCGCTACAGGATAGAAAGGGTAACCGGTAAGATCGCCGGGGCAAAATTCCTCGGCATCGACCGGGACATCCTTGCCTGGGACGAGTATTTTGACCGGACGGCCGTACCTGCCGGCGTTTTTGGTGAACGCCGGGAAATAGGGATCTATCACACGCACAGCGACGA
>JBMOKZ010000309.1:0-5736 GCA_049324195.1 Candidatus Zixiibacteriota bacterium
GGCGAGTTCGCCTCCAAATTGATGACCCTGAAATATATCAACCCCAATACGGCCGTCAAAGCTCTGGAAACCAGGATTTCGGAAAAAGGCCAGATTACGGTACTCGACAAGAATCTTCAGGACAGTCAAAGCAGCACGGATAAATTCCAGCCCAACCGCATCCTTATTACCGAACGGGCGGGGTTACTTGAAGAACTGGCGCGGCTGGTTAAAGAAATCGACGTTCCCGAACGGATGATTCAAATCGAAGCCAAGATTATTGAAACCAAACTCGACAAAAACTCCAAGCTCGGTTTCCTCTGGCCCTCGTCAGTTACCGGTTCGCTGAGCAATGCCGACGGCTGGACGACCAGTACCGACGATGAGGAAGGCACCACTTCCAATACTATCGCCGGTTTTCACGATATCGAGAATGAATCCTGGACCTGGGGCAAGGTGTCGGTTCAGCAGCTGGACATGGTCCTGGATTTTTTAAAGCAGGATGATAACACCAAGCTTATTTCCGACCCTCATATCACCACTTTGGAAAATCACGAAGCCGAGATAAAAATCGAGACTATCGTGCCCATCCAGACCATTAACCGCTTTTCCGAAGGCGCGGTGATTCAGGATATCGTGACGTTCCAGGACGAGGAGATCGGGATTTCGCTCAAGGTTACCCCCCGCATCAACGAGGCGGGCCTCATTACCCTGGAAGTCAATCCGGTGGTCGAGGATATCATCGGTTATGCGGGCAGCGACGACAACCGCAAACCGATTACGTCATCGCGATCAATTAAGACCCGGATTACCGTCAACGACGGCGAGTCAATCGCTCTGGGCGGTCTGCTTAAAGAAGATGAAATCAAAAGCGAGCAGAAATTGCCGCTTCTGGGTTATATCCCTATCCTGGGTAAACTGTTGTTTACCCATACCACGACCGAAAAGGCCAAGACCGATTTGATTATTCTGATTACACCGAGAATTTTGTAGGCGGTCAGGCGCGCAGCTGCCATTTTTTCGAACGGCTGAAAAACATCTGCATGGTGAACACCATCAGCACCAGATCGAATACCAGCGACTGCCAGGCTTTGCTGGCCGCAGCTCCGCTGGCTTTGAAACAACCGCATTCGATGCTCAGGCCACGATAGATAGTCGTATATAAAGCGACTACAAACACAACCGTCAAAATATTGACCCACACAACGGCGCCACGGTAATATATTCCGAAAATCAACGCCAGACCGCACAAAAGCTCCAACCAGGGGATAATGAGCGCCACCAAATTGATCAGATTACCCGGGATGAGATGGTAATACCAGATAGATCGGGCAAATGTGGCTGGTTCGATAATCTTATAGAAAGAAGCGTAGATAAAGACGATCCCGATAAAGAGACGGGAAAGCATGGTCAGATAATTATTGTCTACTATTCGCCGCACTCGGTCCTCCTTTCTATCGGCAGACCGAATTTTTCCCATTCGCGCGACCCGCCAAAGAAAATCATAATATTGGTGTAACCATTATCGGCCAGATTCCGGGCCAGATGAAGCGAAAGGTCACATTCTTCGCCGGAACAGTAGGTCACAATAGGCTGGTCATAAGCGATATGTCCCAGGCAGGAATCGAAATACAGCTTCAAATCCCCATCGGGCAACAGGTCGAAAGGAATGTTTATTGACCCGGGAATTGTGCCGCAGTTGAATTCTTCCGGTTCGCGAGCATCAATAAAAATCGTTCGCTGGGTACTGTGTTCAAAATGAGCGACATTGATATCGATAAAAGGCGGGTCGTTTTCGACCGCGTCAGGCGGGATAATCGGTCCGTCACTTCCGGACAGATCCCGGTAGGCGCTGATAAATTCTATTTTATTGGGGGACAAAAGATTAGCGCCCATACCAAGTATGATAGCGAAAATCAATAACACAACAAGTTGCTTATATACCATAATGTTGAAAATCCGTTGAAATTCCGTTAATTTCCTTTCAAATTTATTATACTAATTATAACGGTCAATAGTTAATTTTTATTATCCCTTATAATCAAAAAAAACAGGGTTCATAAATATGAACCCTGCAAAATTCATTCTCTACAACATGATGCAGGACGATACTGACGCTATTTAACTCGGATAAGATTCAAAATGAGCTCTTCTTTTCCAGCGTGAGCTGATTAATGTGTATTTCCCGCTTAATACTTTTCCCACGACGGAAACGAACTTATTCGGGGCCAGCATCTGTAAACCATATAAGTGCCAGTAATCCTTTTCACCCACGGCTGCAAATTCTTCAGCCTCTTTTCTCTTCGGCATATTCTGACTCCCTATTTATGTTATCTCCCCTCAAAGTTGGCGGTTGCAGGGGTATGTTGTTATCAAGGATATAGCAACCTCATCTTTCTTTCTGAAGACCAAGTTGATACCAATCGGAAGACAGATAACAACATAAAAGGGAATTTCACTACGGGTTTTATCACCTCCTTTATTCATTTGAGTTGTTTTTTTTAAAAAAAAGCATCATACAAGGTGCTGACTGGTACAAATATATTACCCCTCATAAATTAGTCGTTTAACATACACTTAGCCGACCAATAGTTTGTTTAACTTCTTGATAGCTCTGTGCTTATAAATATTTACGACCTGTTGGGTAATTCCCAGTAAATCAGCTATTTCACGTTCTTTTTTTCCGGTCAGATAGTATTTTATGACCTCTTTTTGGCGGGGTGAAAGAGAGTTATTAATATGCCATTTCAACTTGTTGCGGAATTTATCCAGTGCAGAACTTGCGACCACCTCGTTTTCAGATTTATGATAGGCCGATTGTTCGTTAGCAAACGATTCCAGTAATAGGCGGCCTACCAGAATCTCCGCATATTCAAATTCTTTCCGGGGTGTCATAGTGATACTTCATGTCAATAATTCAAGTTATTGTCTTTTCTTATCTTATCTAATTGGCTAATCGAAATGGAAAACTTCCGCACCGTCTTTTCCCTGATTTCGGATAAAGCCACTCGCCTTTCGTATTCGGAAAGGTCACCGGGGAGGTCATTGTACAAACTTTTGTAATAATTTAAAATCTCCTGGTTTTTGTTAACTTTCTTCGGTTGAGTAGCCTGAGAAGTAGTGTTCTTGGTGAGTTTTTGAATTTCGCTGTCTTTTGATTTCACCAGAGCTTCGAGTGAGTCCACTTTCATAGAATAAACCCGGGTGGTCTCTCCGAGATACTCGCTGTAACTGACTTCCTGACTGTCGAGAGTCCGGTTCAGGGAGTCAAGGTTTTCCCGAAGGTTCGATACTTCTTTTTGACCGCTCTGATAACCTTCTTTATAAAGAGCGCTCTCGCGCTTATCCTGTCGCATAATTTGGTAATAGCTTATTCCCAACAACAGGACTACCAAAACGACCGCTGAGAGTATTTTTTTCATAATTTTAACTCCTGTCCGGTATATATCGGCGCTTAAGAAGTAAGTCAAGTTTGAACTTTTTTATGGTTATTGTTTTGAATTAAAGCGATGGAGAAGAGTTATGGGGCTCTCAGTCTACTGTCTCAGAAGCCTCATCCTCGAGCTTTTTCAATGACAGGTGTTCTTTTTTGAGATAATAAAAGCCCATGACGGTAACGGCGATAAACTGAGCGGCATGCAAAACGATCGCGAAAGAAAGAGCATCTTCCTTGCTGATGCCGTAAATGGTCATGGTAATCACCGTCCCGGCATGATAGACACCGATAAATCCCGGCGAGGAGGGTATCAAAATCGATATGGAAACGATCACCAGCAGAAGAAACGACGCTGAGAGAGGCATGTGAAAATTAAAGGCGATAAAAACGAAATAATTGGAAATACCCATGACCAGCCAGATCATGACCGTCTGAATCCCGACCCAGGAGAGCATTTTCAAATCGGTGATAAACTCCAGACCTCGGGAAAATTTCAAAACGATTTGCCGAATTTTTTCCTTAACCGCGCCAGGCAAAAAAACCAGGTACCGGACTATCAGGTCACCCGTTTTTTCAGGCTTGATAGCCACCACAAAAATGAAAATTACACCTATGAAGGCGATGGCGATCGTAAGACTGATGCCGACCTGGAGATTGTCGGGCACGGCAGGATGACCGACCATCAGCACCGCCCCGAAAATCAAGAGCAGCGCCACCAGGTCAAAAACCATACGCTCGACAAAAATATTGGCCAGGGCTGCCGACTTGGTTACCCCGCGGTCCTGCGCCGAGAGCGAATAAGCCCGGACGAACTCTCCCAGCCTCAAAGGCAGAATGTTGTTGGCCATAAAACCGATACAGGTGGCCGCCAGAAGATTGGAGAAAGCCACTTCCTTGACCGGTCGGATCATGAATTTCCAGCGGTAAGCCCGCATATACATCGTTAATACCACCAGCGCGATGTTGGGTATAAGCCAGTAATAATTGGCGCTCTGAAGAGCGCTCCACAACTGTTTGAAATCGATATTATAAAAAAGCGCCCACAACAGGATAATGGAAATCAGAATTCCGAGAAAAATATACAGGTTCTTTTTCTGCCTGATGGTCATTTCTCCCCCCCCAGAACTTTGAACAGTTCCTGCTCAAACTTTTTGGCCGCCCGGTCCCAGTTGAAAGTTTCGGCCCATTCCATGGCCTGCTTCTCGATTTTATCCCTGGTATCGGAATCCCTTAACAGTAACAGCAGTTTTTCCGTCAGTTGGTCGATATTACCATACTCGTATAAGAAACCGGTTTGTTCGTCCCGAACCGAATCGCGAAGGCCTGGCACGTTGGCGGCCACGACCGCCGTTCCAACTGAATTGGCTTCGATATTTGTCAGCCCCCAGCCTTCCTTCAGCGAGGGCAGCACGGAGACATGGGCGCGGCGCATCCGCTCCACCTTGTTCCCGGTCGATACGAATCCGGGGAACTCGACTGCCTGCTCCAGCCCCAGTGACCGGACCAGTTCTTTCAATTGGGGCAGGTAATCTCCCGACCCGACCACCATCAGCCGGGCGTCAGGCAGGACCTCGCGGACTTTTCCGAAAGCGCTTATCAGGTGCTGGATAGATTTGTATTTTTTGATACGGCCAAGGTAAAGCACGGTCGGCCGGTCATATTTTTTCACCGACGGGTCATGGGCGTAAAGATTCCGGTCAATACCGCAATGAATCACGGAGATATCTTCACGGGGGATGCCCCGCGCGGCAATATCGTCGGCGGTGGATTCGGAAATTACATTGAATTTCCGCCCCCGATAGACATACATCATGGGCAGTTCCGCCAGATATATATAAGTACCCAGAACAAAATTTATCTCCTGAAAAACGGTCGTAGCGAAAAGATGCGGAATCACCACCAGGGTTTTCAAGTTTAAAAATAACGGGGTGTAAAACGGTATCTTATTGATGTCTTCGACGAGAATATCGAACTGGTTTTGCCGGACGATTTTTCGAAGATGAAAAGGGGCGATGAGATTGAAATTATAACGGTTTCCCCGGCGAATGATTCTGACACCCTCGACCAGCTCTTCCTCCCGGCAGCCCTGATAACCGCTGCAGAAGAGCGTCACCCGGTGACCGTAAGCAACCAGGCGGCGGAGCAATTCTTCGAGATGGACCTCGGCCCCCCCGGCGTAAGGGTTTTTCAAATCGTTCCAGTTAAGAGCCAGAATATTCATATAATTATTATAAGCTGTCGTCAGGGACCTGTTGTGACTTTAGCTGTTCCAGAAATTGTTTTACCCGGCTGTCGGATGGGTTGTAAACGAGCCAGGTTTC
>JBMOKZ010000309.1:5746-8817 GCA_049324195.1 Candidatus Zixiibacteriota bacterium
TTCCATCAGCTTCAGCAGTTTGCCGGCATTCCCCTGCTGCATATACATCCGGATCAACTCTTCGAAAGGACGGCGGTAGGTCGGATTCTGGTTCAGGAGCGCCGCCAGCTCTATTTCAGCTTCCTCCGTCATGCCGGCTTTCCGTTTGATGCTCGCCAGCAAGTATTTCATATATTCCCTGTCTCCCGAGGAGGTGCTCGCGATCAAATTTTCGAGCGCCGGGATATTCTGTTCCTCGGCGTAAACCGCTGCCAGGGAATGAATCGGGTCGACAGCGTGAGGAATTCTCTCCACGGCTATTCGCGCCACTCGCGCCGCTTCCTCCAGTCGTCCCGCTCGCCGTAAGGTATCAGCCAGAATGGAATAACTGCTGGCGATATTTGTCGTCGTGCGCAAGGTGGCTTCGTCCTTATAAACCGAGGGATCGTTCAGCCCCCGCAGTCGAACTTTGTTCGTGTCAGTCAGGAATCCCAAAGATTCTTCGACATTGACCGTCATCCGGGGACCGTGGGGTTTGATATACCATTTGAAACCGCTCAGCTCGAGAACGGAATCGATTTGATAGCCGTGATACTGGCGAGCCGTTCCGCTCGTGGTGATACAGAAATTGATCGGGTAACCGGCCTCGTTGTTGTCGATAATGGCGTCAACCAGTTGATTTTGCAGTCGGAACACCCGGCCGTCCTGAGTCCGATACGGGCGCATGGCGTCAATCTGCTCATCAGTCAAATTAATCCTGATACCTAAATAATCGCGTACTTGTTTGATGTACCAGAAGGTGTTCGCCAGCGACAGGTTCACCAGTTTGACGTCATTGCGCACGCCGTAAACATACTGGAGACACCATACCGGGAAGGTATCGTTGTCGGCGTTGGTGAACAGCACGGCGTCTTTGTCGGCCGACAACAGCAAATTTTTGGCGTAATCATACGGGATGTAATTACCGGCCCGGCTGCATTGATGAAAATTACCGAATGCGGGATAAGCCGGGAGCAGAAACATCACCGGCATCACGGCCATGATCAATTTCCGGGGAAAGGGGCTGAAGCCGGCGAACAACTCGCGGATGAATTGCAGCAGGGCGGTTATTCCGAATCCGATGGCCAGGCTGTAAAGAACGAATGCCGGGGTAAAAAAATAATCCCGGTCACGCACTTCGATATAATCCGCTCCGGTAACCGGGTGCTGCCGGGTACCGTCGGCGAAATTCATATACAGAACCAACCCCACCGAACAGATAAATATCAGGATAAATAAAAACAGACCTTCGTGCGGCCGCCGGCGAACCACCTCCCATAAACCGTACAGACCGATTAAAAACAACACCAAAAATCTCGCGCCCAACGGCCCGTACTGGTCGCTGAAAAAGCGCCAGAAGCCCATGCGCTGGTAATCACCGAACTGATTTTGCCACTCTCCCCGGCGCGCGAACATACGGCTGATCATCGACTGCGAGCCGTACTGCTTGCGTTCGAGATAATTGATGGTCGTCTGGAGACTTTCGGCAGGATTGTTTTCATTGATTATCGGGTCATGGGCGCTGCGGATGGGAATATAGAGATGCGTTGAAAAACCAATCACCGCGACCACCAGAATCATCAGAGCCGTCTTCCAGCCTTCCATCTTGAATAGCAGCCCCATCACCGGGATAACAACCGCTGCGGCTATCAAACCATAGAAAAGCGGCATGATCCCGACCATCACCAAAGATACGCCGCCGACCGCGGCCAGAATCGGCCAACGGATATATTTCCGGGCGAAGACGCCCAGGACGGCTATCATCAACACCGTCAAAATCAGGAAATTGGAATAACCCCTGAAGTCGAGCACCACGAACAGGACCATGAAAGCGGTAATCAGAATAAAAAGCGCCCCGGCCAGAAGGTGCAAGTCCGGTTCTCCCTTCTCTTTTTTCAGATTGACGTACCGGAACAACAAATAAAAAGCGAACCCGATCAGTGTCACCAGGGATATGACTCCGACCGCTTTCAGCCAGTAAGGAACCATCATTACCGCCGTCGGGTCGTTGAAGAAATCATACACGGCGTTCGCGATATAGGCATATACAGGGGCGATAGCGGCCAGATACCCCACTGCGATTAAAATCAGAAAGCGGGGTATTTTATCGAACGAAAACATATAGAAGGAAAAAAAGATGAAGACAATAATCACCGGTATATAGTAAGGCACCTCGCCGGCTCTCGAGGACATGGCAAATATCAGGTAAAGTTCCAGCAGGAAAAAGACCGTCACCATAAACCAGTATCTCAGGGGTGTATCCTTTTTCAGGATAAAAAACAGGGCCGCGACCGGCATGGCGATGAAAACCGTCATGTGCACGCCGATTCCGAGAAAAGCCAGATAGACAATCAACAGCATGACGCGGTCGGCGGTCGAGGTACCCCGTCGCTGGTAATAAATCAGCGTCAGCCAGACCATCACCAGCATTATCACCATTGCCAGTCCGTAAACCTCGGCCTCGACCGAGTTGTTCCATTGGGTAAAACCGAACGCCAAAAACAGCGCGCCGCTGGCCGAACCGGCGTGAATCAGAAAACGGCTGTAGCCGGTCCGGTCCTTGCCGAACCAGAGCCGCAAAACCCGGACCGAAACCAGGTACCCGAACAATGCCGTAAAAGTAGAACTCAAGGCTGAAAGAAAATTGACACGGGCGGATAACTCGGAAAACAGCGGCAGTATGGCGAACAACCGCCCGACCATGACGTAAAGCGGCGTACCCGGCGGATGCGGGATCCCGAGGATGTGGCTGACCGTAATGAATTCGCCACAGTCCCAGAACGACACCGTGGGTGCCATCGTGACGACATAAATCACCAGGGTTGTCAGCCAGACTCCCAGACCCGTCAGAAGATGGGGAAAATCGATATTTTTTGATTCAAATCTATCCATCATCGAGCAAAATAAAATCGGTCCTGCCGATTCATAGGAAAAAACAAATCGGACCGATTTTTTTTCAAGTTTTTAATATAACACTTAAAGCGACCTTGTCCAGTATCAAATATTTATACCCGGCAATCGGTCTACGGTCGCTTAAAGGCTTTTAAAACTGT
>JBMOKZ010000310.1:0-1111 GCA_049324195.1 Candidatus Zixiibacteriota bacterium
GCCCGGGGTTTCCGTTGCGCGATCCCATCACCAAAAACACGTTTTTCGATTCGTAATTGAAAAACAGCTTGGCCCCCTTTTCCGGCCTTGCCCTCTCTTCAGTCAGCGTCCAGGTGCCGTCATAGGCGAATTTATTACTGCCCATGCTGGAAGGTGACGAATATTTGGTTTTTTCGTCTTCCTTGATGATTTCGGGAGAAACGAAATTTTCGATCCGGCCGTATCCGAGATATGTTTCCGGCGTTCGCGATTCGACATCATAGGATTTGTTGTTTATCGGCATGTCGACATCCGACCTTCCGGCTTCCTTAAGGAGATCCTGGATCATTTTTTCCGATTCGTCGTACTCCCCTTCTCCGAAATGCGTGGAGCGGATCTTGCCGTTTCTGTCGATAAAATACTTGGCCGGCCAGAAGCGGTTGTTGTAGGCGCGCCACGTGGAATAGTCGTTGTCCTGCACGATCGGATATTCAAGCCCGAAGTCCTTAATCGCCCGGGCCACGTTATCGGAATTCTTCTCAAATTCAAATTCCGGTGTATGAACGCCTATTATGACTAATCCCTTATCCTTGTACTTCGAGTGCCAGTCCCTTATGTAGGGAAGGGTACGGATGCAGTTTATGCATGTGTAGGTCCAGAAGTCTATCAGGACTACTTTACCCTTGAGTTCGGAAATCTTTAAAGGTTTTGAGTTGAACCATTCCCCTCCGGGGATTATTTCCGGCGCCTGGGGATAAAAGCTGTTTCCCAAATCCTGGACGATATTGTTTTTTTCCGATCCTAATTTTTCCAGCTCCTGCTTGACGGCATTATTGTCCTCCAGCTTGGTTAAACCCGTCCCGTAGTTGGGAAATTTCTCCAGTATGTACGCCTGGAAATGGCGGTCGAAGTTGAACTGGATCGCCAGGGCGGTCAGGATCATCAGAATCCCGAAAGCTTTCTGAATCTTTTCCGTATTAGCAGTCAGGCCCGGAACTTTAGTCAGCAATTGGCGCCCCCCGTACATTATGGCAAGCATCGGAAGGGCGGTTCCGACCGAATACGAAAGGGTTATAAGCAGCGAGCCGACGTTGACGTTATTGGCCGCCGCCAGGGTTATGATCGAAGCCAG
>JBMOKZ010000311.1:0-1523 GCA_049324195.1 Candidatus Zixiibacteriota bacterium
GGTCACCGAAGACAGCAATCTTAATTTCAATATATCCGCGACTGACCCGGATGCCACCATTCCGGCTCTGACTGCTGAAAACATACCGGCCAACGCGACGTTTACAGATAACGGCGACGGCACCGGGACGTTCGATTTCAATCCCGACTATACTCAGTCCGGAGCTTACGATGTCCTGTTCATTGCCACGGATGGATCACTTAGTGACTCGGAACTGGTGACGATTACGGTTAACGAGGCAGGGAACCAGGCTCCGGTGCAGGCGGCTATCGGACCAAGGCAGACGACCGAGGGCATCAATCTAAGTTTTATCGTAACGGCAACCGACGCTGACGCTACTTTCCCGGTTATGACCGCCGAGAATCTCCCGGCCGACGCAACCTACAACGATAATGGCGACGGCACCGCTTCCTTCAGTTTTACACCCAGCTATGTTCAGGCCGGTGTTTACTACATCACCTTCATCGCCTCCGATGGCGTTCTTGCCGACTCGGAAGTGGTGACCTTAATTGTCATCGAAGCCGGCAACCAGGCCCCGATTCTGGCAACCATCGGAGCGCAATCGGTCACCGAGGGCGACAACCTCAATCTCGTTGTAACCGCTACCGACCCCGACGGTTCCGTTCCGATTTTAAGGGCGGAGAACGTCCCGACCAATGCCTCGTTCGTTGATAACGGCGGCGGCAACGGTACGTTCAATGTCGACCCTAACTACATTCAGGCTGGCGTTTACAACGTGACCTTCATCGCCTTCGACGGAGTACGGGCGGATACCGAAATTGTTGAAATAACCGTTGTTGAAGCCGGCAATCAGACGCCGGTGCTGGCGGCGATCGGCGCGCAGTCGGTTGCCGAGGGCGCGAATCTGAATTTCGGCATCTCGGCTATCGATGCCGACATGACTATTCCGGTCCTGACCGCCGAGAACGTCCCGACCAACGCGACGTTCATAGATAACGGCAACGGCACCGGGACGTTCGATTTCAATCCTGATTATACTCAGACTAACGTATATAATGTAACCTTCATCGCCTCCGACGGCGCTCTGGCCGATACCGAAATCGTAACCATTACCGTCACCGAGGCCGGCAACCAGGCGCCGGTTCTGGCGACGATCGGCGCGCAGGCGGTTACTGAAGGCGCTAATTTGAATTTCAATATCTCGGCCACCGACGCCGACGCCACCATCCCGAGCTTTACGGCCGAAAACGTTCCGACCAACGCGACGTTCGTCGATAACGGCGACGGGACGGCCACGTTCGATTTCAATCCGAATTATATCCAGGCTGGGACGTACAATGTCCTGTATATCGCCTCGGATGGGTCATTTAGTGATTCCGAACTGGTGACGATTACCGTCACCGAAGCCGGCAACCAGACGCCGGTGCTGACGGCGATCGGCGCGCAGGCGGTTACTGAAGGCGCTAATTTGAATTTCAATATCTCGGCCACCGACGCCGACGCCACCATCCCGAGTTTCATCGCCGAAAACGTCCCGACCAACGCGACGTTTGTCGATAACG
>JBMOKZ010000311.1:1623-8792 GCA_049324195.1 Candidatus Zixiibacteriota bacterium
ATCCAGGCCGGGATATACAACGTTCTCTTTATTGCTACTGACGGGTCAGCGGCCGATTCGGAAACGGTTACGATAACCGTCAATGAGGCTGGCAACCAGACGCCGGTTCTGGCGGCGATCGGCGCGCGGGCGGTTACCGAGGGCGCTAATCTGAATTTCAATATTTCCGCGACCGACGCCGACGCCACCATCCCGAGTTTCATCGCCGAAAACGTCCCGACCAACGCGACGTTTGTCGATAACGGCAACGGGACGGCGACGTTCGATTTCAATCCGAATTATATCCAGGCCGGGATATACAACGTTCTCTTTATCGCTACTGACGGGTCAGCGGCCGATTCGGAAACGGTTACGATAACCGTCAATGAGGCTGGCAACCAGACGCCGGTTCTGGCGGCGATCGGCGCGCAGGCGGTTACCGAGGGCGCTAATTTGAATTTCAATATTTCGGCGACCGACGCCGACTCGACGATCGCGGTCCTGACCGCCGAGAACGTCCCGACCAACGCGACGTTCATAGATAACGGCAACGGCACCGGGACGTTCGATTTCAATCCAAATTATATCCAGGCCGGGATATACAACGTTTTGTTTATCGCCTCCGACGGCTCGCTGAGTGATTCGGAAACGGTCACGATTACCGTTAATGAGGCGGGCAATCAGGCGCCGGTTCTGGCGACAATCGGCGCGCGGGCGGTTAACGAAGGCGCTAATTTGAATTTCAATATTTCGGCGACCGACGTCGATGAAACCACTCCGGCGCTGAGTGCCGAGAATATCCCGACCAACGCGACGTTCGTCGATAACGGCGACGGCACGGCCACGTTCGATTTCAATCCCGATTATATTCAGGCCGGGATCTACAATGTCCTGTTTATCGCCTCCGACGGTTTACTGAGCGACTCAGAGTTGGTAACGATTACCGTCAACGAGGCTGGCAACCAGACGCCGGTGCTGGCGGCGATCGGCGCGCGGGCGGTTACCGAGGGCGCTAATTTGAATTTCAATATTTCGGCGACCGACGCCGACGCCACCATCCCGAGTTTCATCGCCGAAAACGTTCCGACCAACGCGACGTTTGTCGATAACGGCAACGGTACGGCCACGTTCGACTTCAATCCCGATTATACTCAGTCAGGCGCGTACGATATTTTGTTTATCGCCTCGGATGGGTCGTTGGCTGACTCCGAACTGGTAACTGTCACGGTTAACCATGTTAACCTGCAGCCGGTGGCCGACGCCGGAGTTGACCAGATAAATATTCCGGCCGGCGCGCTGGTGACACTCGACGGTACCGGCTCGAACGATTTCGACCTCGACCCGCTCAACTACAGCTGGGTCCAGGTGGACGGCGAGATGGTAACGCTCTCCGACGCCGCGGCCAATATGCCGACTTTCACCCCGACTATCCCGGATACCTACCAATTCGAGCTGACGGTTGATGATAATTTCCTGCTTTCGACTCCGGATACGGTGATGATTGTCGTGGTCAATGGCGCTCCTCCGGAAGCGGTTTCTGATTTGACTATTCAGCTGGTTTCCGACGCCGTTCAGCTTAACTGGTCAGCGGTAACGGTCGATCTCAGCGGCTTTGCCGCAACTATTGACCGGTACGTGATTTACCGCGGTATTTCGGCCTACTTTACCCCAACTGATATGGATTCCATCGGGATGACGGATGAATTAACCCTTTCCTTTACCGATAACGATATAGGGGGAGTGAATGTAGTAGGTGATACTTTAGTGCAGTATTTCTATACCATCATGGCGGTGGATATTTACGGCAATCGTTCCGCTGTCTCGAACCGGGTCGGCGAATACGATTACCAGATTATCATCACGGCCACGACGGATTATAACCTGGTCGGTATTCCGTTTACCAATACCGGCATCACCGACGCCGTTTCGCTGATAGCGGCTATCGGCTCCGGTAACGTCAATACCGTCAACAGCTATGTCCAGGCCTCACAGAGCTATGTCTCGCGGTTCGCGGCCGGATTCGGCACCAATTTCGCCGTTACGGTGGGCGGCGTTTACCAGATAAACGCCAAGGCGGCGACCGTGTTCAGCGTCGCCGGTAATGTCCCGGCTCCGGGGGCAGTTTCTTATAACATCGCCACCACAGCCACCACCGATTATAATTTCCTGATGATACCTTTTGAATATGAAGATGATTTCTTTTTCGCCCAGGATGTTATCAACAATATCCCCGGCGTTTTGAATACGCTCAACAGCTTTAGAGCCGAGTCCCAGAGTTACGTATCGCGTTTCTCAGCCGGGTTCGGCACCAACTTCCCGGTGAAAGCCGGTAAACCTTACCAGGCTAACGCCGCTGCCGGCGGAGTCTTTCCCCAGTAACGGCAGGGAGGTATGAAGAATGAAAAACAGCAATTTTGAAATATATGGAGGTTCCGCAGTGCGGTTAACGAAAACAAAGTTCAGGTTGCTTAACCTGACAGGGTTGGTTTTGTTTTTGATAATAGGTTTATCTTCATCGGCTCTGGCCCAGGGGTCAATTTACGGAACGGTGGCGAATTCCAATTTGACGACCCCCGCCAACGGTGAGATAACCTTTGTCGGTTTTCTGGACGATACCGACGAAGAAATCAGAATTGAAACCTCGGACGGTGCCGGATATGACGCCGGCAACTGGTTTGATGATTTCCAGAATTATCTGACCGAGGCGCCGGGAAATCCTTACGATTATTATTTCTATAATATTGCCAATAATGAGGGTTTCCATCTGGCCGGCGCGATTCCCAGCAACTCTTTCCAGGAAGAAAGCGTGCAGCTGGCCGCGGTCGCCTGGCCTTTGGCTCCGACCGGGCTGACGGCGACCACTGTCTCGTCCTCGAGCGTGGTCGTCAGCTGGACCGCCGAAACCGGTTTGACCTATCACGTCTATCGGCGTCTGGCAAGCTCGAACGGTTCCTTCTTCCGGGTCGACAATACAGCTGGAAGTCTCGCCGATCCGGGTGAGGCTAACGGGTATTTCGTCGATAATACCGTGGATGGCGCCAGCACTTACAGCTATATGTTGATTGCCCAGGACGGCTCGGGGAATTATTCCCCCCATTCGGCCATCATAACGGCTGACGCCGCGGTGGTTGAGGCGCCGGCGGTTGATTCGATTGTGCCCAATCACGGGTCCGCCGTGGGCGGCACCGCCGTGAGCATCTACGGTTCCGGTTTCGATATGGCCGGCGTTAACGCCGTGGTGGGGACGGTTTCCCTGACCGGCATCACCGTTGTCAGTCCCTTCCGGATTAATGGTACCACCCAGGCGGGTACGGTGGGCGCGGCCAATGTCGCCGTGACCAACCTGGCTTCCGCCCTTGCGGCTCCGACTTTGGTCGGTGCTTATACGTACGACGCCAACACCCCTCCGACCCTGGCGGCCATCGGCCCCCGGACGGTGAACGAGGGCGAAACTCTGGCGTTTACGGTGACGGCTTCCGACGTTGACGGCGGGTTCCCCGTGCTTACCAGCACCGCTCTGCCCGGAACGGCTTCCTTTGTCGATAACGGCAACGGCACCGCCAACTTCAACTGGGCCACTTCATTTACCGATGCCGGAACGTACAACGTCACGTTTTACGCCACCGACAATCTCGACCCGTTGCAGGTCGACTCCGAAATAGTCGTGATCACGGTCAATGAGGCCGGCAACCAACCCCCGGTCATAGCTCCGATCAACGATACTTCGGTCGTCGAGGGCGGCTCGCTCTTCCTGGCGGTCAGCGCCACTGACGCCGACGGCGAGATTCCCACCCTGTCCGCCTCCAGCCTCCCGACCAACGCCACCTTTGTCGATAACCTTGACGGTACCGGCGATTTCAACTTCAATCCCGATTTGACCCAGAGCGGTACTTACAACGTCGTCTTCAAGGCGCTCGACCTGGCGCTCGATGTCGACTCCATTGTCGTCCAGATAACCGTGACCGAAACCAACCAGGAACCGGTTCTGGCCGCTATTGGAGCGCGAGTTGTTGACGAAAACACTATTTTGAATTTTACGGTCACCGCCACCGACGGCGACGGGACGACTCCGGTGCTCTCAACCTCGACCCCTCTTCCCGGTACGGCGACCTTTACCGATAACCTGAACGGCACCGGTACGTTCGACTGGACGCCCACTTTCGCCGACCAGGGCGCTTACGATATCATGTTTTATGCCCAGGACGGCGCGGTGCCCGGAGCCATCGACTCCGAACTGGTGACGATTACCGTTAACGACGCCGGCAACCAGGCGCCGGTTCTGGACAGCATCCCCGATGTTGTCATCGAAGAGGGCGCGACCCTGAATATCACGGTAACCGCCGCCGACCCCGACGCTACCATACCTGCCCTGTCGGTAATTAATCTGCCGGCTAACGCGACTTTCGGCGACAGCGCCAACGGCTCCGGACTCTTTACCTTTATTCCGGATTACACTCAGAGCGGTGATTATACCGTGACTTTTATAGCCGACGATGGTTCGCTGGCTGACTCTCAGGAAGTGTTAATCAGCGTCACCGAGTTGGGCAACCTGCCGCCGGTCTTTGACTCCATCGGCAACTTCGCTGTCAGCGAGAATAACCAGTTGATAATCAACGTTACGGCAACCGATCCCGACGGCGGGGCTTTGATGCCGACGCTCGCGGTTTCCACGCACCTGAATCATTATACTTTTGTCGATAACGGCGATGGTACCGGGGTTCTGACTTATAATCCTGACTTTTACGACGCCGGCACCGATACCGTGACCTTCTTCGCCATCGATTTCGGCGTACCTCAGCAAACGGCCATAGCGGCTTCGATTATCACCACCAACGAAACTAACCAGGCGCCGGTCTTCGTGGCCGTCGGCGCCGTGGGTACGGTGGTTGAAGAAGAATTGGAGCTGATCATTACGGCTTATGACTCCACCGACCAGAACACGGCTCATCGGCTTTATCTCTCGGCTGTTTCGCCACCGGCCAACTCCAATTTTGTCGATAACGGCGATAACACCGGTACCTTTACCTTCACGCCCGATTCTTCTCAGATTGGCACCGTAACCGCGACTTTCCTGGCGGTTGACCAGGGCGTCCCCCAGCTGTCGACCAATCTGGTGGTGACCATAAACGTCGTGGTTGAGAACGTGCCGCCGGTAATCGACTCCATCGGTCCGCAGATATTAACCGAAGGTCAGACGCTCAACCTGATTATCGAATCGTTCGATCCCGATGGCGGCGGCTCCGCTCCGTCTCTTTCGGTCAAGAATCTTCCGGACAATGCCAATTTCCTTGACCAGGGCACCGGGACCGGCCTGTTCTCCTTCACGCCCAGCTTTATCCAGGGCGGGTCATCCGGCATGAGCAAACTCTATTATATCGAATTCATAGCTTATGACGGTATCTCTTCCACCAAAGAAATCGTCCTGTTCCAGGTCAACGACGCCGGCGACCAGCCCCCGGTTTTCGATTCTATCCCCAGTCCGTCAGTTACCGAGGGTGAGGGTATTGTGATTACCCTTACCGGTTACGACCCGGATACTATGGCGGTGACTTTCACCGTTAACGAAGGTTCGCTTCCCGATAATATGGAATTCGAGGATTTGGGTGGCGGCACGGTGACATTTACTTTCTATCCGGACTATACCCAGTCAGGAACTTACGATATCATTATTACTATCAGTGACGGCACCAGCGATGTTACCATTACGATGACCGTTACGGTTGTCGAAGCCGGCAACCAGCTGCCGATCCTGTCGACGATTACTTCGCCGCAGACAGCTTTGGAACATACTGATTACAGTTTTACCGTCTATGCTTCAGACCCGGATGGTGATACGACCGTAACTCTTTCCACTTCGACTCTGCCGGGTACGGCTACTTTCAGCTCTAACCATAATGTCGGCACCTTCTCCTGGGAACTGGGTTATGAGGATTCCGGCCATTATTATGTGACTTTCTTTGTCTTTGACGACGCCGGCGACAGCGCCTTCCAGGAAGTGGAGATTATTGTACAGAACGTCAACCAGATGCCCAGATTGAGACCGATTCCGGAACCCGTAAATCCTTATGCCGAAAACGCCACTGAAGTACAGTTCGCAATAGACAATAAGGTTTATGAGGGTGATACTCTGCTGCAGTGGATTTATGCGTATGACCCTGACAGCAACAGCGCTCAGCCTGTCCTGTCGGCGCATATCGAAGGCGATTTCGATACCCTGCCGACAAACTTCACCTTTGAAGATTTCGGTGACGGCTCCGGATTGTTAACCATGATGCCTGATTACACTCAGGGGTTGGCTTCCCCTGGCCGATTCTATTACATCGTCTTCGTGATTACGGACGGCAATTATACGGATTCCTCCTGGACCTCCTCCAACGAACAGTACAGCGTGTACAATTTGAACCAGATGCCGGAGTTGTGGATTCCGGACGGTACCGCGTTCAACCTCGACGAGAACGCAAACCTGAACTTCCTGCTGTTCGCGCATGATCCCGACCGGGCTTCCAGCGCCGCTCGACCGACCATCACCGCCGGCGGATTGCCCACCAACTCGACCTTGATCAACTACTCCAACTTCGGCGATACGTCAATTTACTATTTTGAATTCAATCCCGATTACACTCAGGCCGGCACCTATTCTGTCAACTTCATCGCCGTTGACTATCTCGGCGGAGCCGATACCGTCCAGGTGACGATTAACGTTATTGAAGCCGGTAACCAGACACCGTACTTCACCACGGTTGACAGCGTGCACAGTATCCCGATCGGTACCGGTTATACGATCAACCTGGCGGCTTTCGACCCGGATATGGATTCGATGATAATCAGCGTTAATCCGATGCTGGTCGGAGCCATCTTTGTCGATAACGGCGACGGAACCTGCCTTTACAACGTTTCATCAAGCGTCTTCGGGGTTGATACCTTGATATTTACGGTAACCGATTATCCCGGTGGTGCTTCGAGTACCAAGCGGGTTTACCTGGCTTTCGTCAACTCTCTGCGAGGCGATCTCGACTCCAACGACATGTATACCATGAACGACCTGGTGGTGCTGATTGATTATCTGTACCGGGGAGGCGAGCCACCCGAGGTTCTGGATGCGGCTGATGTTGATAAGAACGGCGAACTTAATATTGTGGACATAACATACCTGATTAAGTTCCTGTATCACAACGGTCCGCCGCCGCCGC
>JBMOKZ010000312.1:0-8759 GCA_049324195.1 Candidatus Zixiibacteriota bacterium
TGATGATAGGCAGTAAATTCTTGATATCCCCCGTCTTGAAACTGTCCACACTCATCGCTTTTCCCCTTTAATTAACACTCTCGCTGACAAACTATTGCTTATCCCCTATCCCCGCAAGATAAATCTCGGTACTTCCAGATATTATATTTATTGACCAGCGGTTAAGTCGTTTTATGACGGCAAAAATTACCAATCATATAATAAAGAACCGGCATTTAGAGGTTGAAAAATTTCATATAAAAAATATTGGTTTTAAATTTGATATTTATCATATTAAGCACATGTCAGGTAACGCCCTTGGATTAATTGAAACCAAAACTCTCAGCGGTGCGCTGGAGGCATTCGACGCCGCGACCAAATCCGGCGAGGTAGTGATTGCCTCGGCGGAGCCAACCGAGAACGGCCATGTGACGGTCAAAATCGAGGGGACCTGGTTGGCTGTTAAAACGGCGATGGAAGCTGGAGCCCGGGCGGCGGAACGCGCGGGCGAACTGGTTTCATTGCATGTCATTCCTCGAAGCGCCAACGAAGTCAAACCGATTTTACCCTACGGTCGGTTTTTAACTCGGTTCAGCCCCGACGGAAAAATCATCAAACCGGTTGAGAAACCGAAACCGAAAACTCCGCCGGCTAAACCATCGGTCAAAAAAGAAACCCTCAAACCGATGGTGGAGCCAAAGGTTTCCGGGCAACCGCCGCGGCCGCGGCCGGAGTCGGTTTTTAATCCGGTTCCCGAACCAAAAAATGAGCCGGTGGTCGCTCCCTCTTCTGTAGCTCAATCCGGGATCGCGGTGGATTTCAAGGAGTTGGAAGCCTTACCAGTCGTGAAACTTCGCCAGTACGCCCGCTCGATTCCGAATCTTCCTATCCAGGGCCGCCAGATTTCCATGGCCAATAAACAGCAGCTTCTGGAAGCGATTAAAGCTGTGGCCGATGGAACTTCGGCCGATACATTATCGTAAGACTATTATAACAGAAAAGGTTCCCTATGAAATTAATTCGTGCTTTTGAAATCAAATGGTATCATATATTGTTCGGGTTGCTTGGTCTTTTGACGATTGTTTTTGTGCTGCTCTGGTTGTTTATAGGCAAGAGTCAGGTTAATAAATTTACCGAGGAAAAGACCGATATGGTCGCCTGAAAAACGGGTTTTTTATATACTTTTCGTTTTCTTTTCAGCTTTTCATTATTAACCTTAAAAGTCTGTCCGCCTTAGAATTCGCTTGATTTTCCCCTCTGGATTGATATACTTCGAAACGATGCGCGGCTCGGCCGATGCTCTGGTTAGTCAGCATCGCTGAGGGTGATTTTGAATCATTTTGATAAAGTGAAGGTTAGGATATGAAGCAGATACTTGTAACCGGAGCAGTGGGACAAATCGGCTCGGAGCTGGTTACGGCTTTGAGAAAACATTACGGTGACGATAAAGTGGTGGCGACCGATATTCGGATGCCCACCGACAAGGACCTTCGCGACGGCGGTCCTTTTGAATTTCTCGATGTTCTTGACCCCAATCATATCACGAGGGTGATGCAGATATACGATGTCGGGACGATGTATCACCTGGCGGCGATTCTGTCGGCGATCGGCGAATCGCGGCCCAATGTCGCCTGGACGATCAACGTCAACGGCTTGTACAATATTCTCGAGGCGGCGCGGCAGTACCAGTGCTCCCTGTTTTTCCCCAGTTCGATTGGTGCGTTCGGAAAACTGACGCCGCCCAATAACACTCCTCAGGATACGATTCAACGTCCGGACACCATTTACGGCGTAACCAAGGTGGCCGGCGAACTTATTTGCGATTATTATCACAAACGCTTTAAAGTCGATACCCGCGGGGTGCGTTTCCCCGGTCTTATCTCCTACGTGGCCGACCCCGGCGGCGGCACTACCGACTATGCCGTGGAAATTTTTTACGAGGCTATCAAGCATAAAAAATACACCTGTTATCTCAAGGGTGACACTTATCTCGACATGATGTATATGCCGGACGCCTTACGGGCGATGATCGAATTGATGGAGGCTGACGGCTCGAAACTGAAACATCGCAACGCCTTCAATATCACCGCGATGAATTTCACCCCGGACCAGATTGCCGCGGAAATACGCAAGCATATTCCGGAGTTTGAAATCTCGTACGAGATAGACCCGGTCCGACAGGAAATCGCCGATTCCTGGCCCAATTATATGGATGATTCGGCCGCCCGCGAGGAATGGGGCTGGAAGCCGAAGTACGATTTGACAGCCATGACGAAGGACATGCTTACGAAAATTCCTGAAAAAACCGCCGCGAAATTCAAAAAATAAACGGACGTAGTTTTATATATATATGGTTTCGCTTTCATAAATGTCAGGAGCAGATAATATGCCATTACCTAAACTGGATAAAGCTTTACGAGTTGACCTTGACGCCCTGATCGCCAAAGGCACCGCTAAGGGCAAGGAGAAGGTCGTCACCCGGGTGATTCCCGCCAAAGGGGACAAGGGTCCGCGCTACAATATCGAGGGTTTCGGGGACAAGGAGTTCATCAAAATGAACAGCAATTCCTATTTGGGGATGTCGCTGCGAAAAGATATCATCGCCGCCGAGGAAGCGGGCGCCCGTGATTTCGGGGTAGGTCCCGGCGCGGTGCGCTTTATCAGTGGTACTTACGCCGCCCATATCGAGCTGGAGAAAAAGCTGGCCGCTTTTCTGGGACGCGAGGCCGCGATGTTGTTCAGCTCGGCTTATGTGACCAGCATGGGCGTGATTGTGCCTCTTGCCACAGCCGAGACGGTGGTGGTCAGCGACGAGCTTAACCACAACTGCATAATCCAGGCGATGCGGCTTTCCCGCCCGGCGGGTAAATTTATCTACAAGCACAACGACATGGCCGATTTCGAGACCAAGCTCAAAGAGAGTATCGGTCACGGCAAGCGCGCCCTGGTGGTTACCGACGGTATCTTCAGCATGCGCGGCGACTTTGCCCCGCTGGACAAACTCTGTGCGATTTGCAAAAAGTACGAGAACGAGTTCGAGGAGGGCGTGATTTCAGTTGTCGATGACTCGCACGGTATCGGCGCGTTCGGTAAAACCGGCAGAGGTTCCGAGGAATACACCGGAGCGAAGGTTGATATTTTAATCGGGACGCTGGGCAAAGCTTTCGGGGTCAACGGCGGCTTCGTGGTGTCGTCGAAGACGGTCATCGATTATCTTCGCGAGACCGCCCCGATGTATATCTATTCCAATCCGATTACGGTGTCGGAAACCCGCGCCGCGATGAAGGCCATCGATATTCTCACCGGGCCGGAAGGACCGGGCATTTTGAAACACCTGGCCGAGATGACGAAACGGTTCGAGGACGGTCTGACCGCCAACGGCTACGAAACCATCCCCGGCCCGCACCCGGTGGTGCCGCTGATGGTGCGCGACACGGCCAAAACCGCGGCGATAGTGAAGCACCTGACCGAAAATGGCGTGCTGGCGACCGGGCTCAATTTCCCGGTAGTGCCGAAAGGGGACGAGGAAATTCGTTTCCAGGTCTGCGCCGACCATACCGCGGCCGATATCGATTACGTTATCGGGGTGTTGAAGAACTATAATAATTAACAAGAATTGTGTTAATATTGATTCGGGCACATTCTCGTATAGATGGTGCCTTTTTATATTTACTTGACAGTATTAAAAGAGCATTTTATCTTATATAATAGTGAGCGCATTCAAAAAGTTAAAAGTATGAGTCTCAGATTAACGTCATCGTGAGCGAAAACCGAAGGCTGGAGCGTGGCGATCTCTCCGTGATGTAGCAGCCTGTATGACGATGAGATTGCCACGTCGTCCGCCAGAGCGGACTTTTCGCAATGACGTTGATATAGGGTCTGATTTTAAGCGAGAGTATTTCCGACATCGATATTTTGAAACTTTGGCCTGTTTTTTTTGTTCTGATATCAACGACGGAAATTCAACTTAAAAAAATTAATATAGAGGTAGCGATAAATGGCCAAGCACAAAGTTACGCTAATTCCCGGTGACGGAATCGGACCCGAGGTCACCGAGGCCGCCGTGAAAGTCATCGAAGCCGCCGGGGTGGATATCGAATGGGACCGGCACGACGCCGGTATCACGGCGATTCAGCAGCACGGGGTGTCGGTTCCGGACGCCCTGATGGAATCCATCAAAGAGAACAAGGTGGCGCTCAAGGGACCGATAACCACCCTGGTCGGGAAGGGTTTCAAGTCGGCTAACGTGACTTTGCGGCAGAAGCTCGACCTTTACGTGAACCTTCGCCCGGTCAAAACTCTCGGCGGGGTCGCCAGCCGCTACGATAAGGTCGATTTGATTATCGTACGCGAGAACACCGAGGATTTGTACACCGGCATCGAAAGTGTCATCTCGCCCGGTGTTACCAGCGCTACCAAGGTTATCACCGAGCGGGCGTCGAACCGCGTTATCCGCTGGGCGTTCGAATACGCCCGCGCCAACAACCGCAAAAAAATCACGCTGGTGCACAAGGCCAATATCATGAAAATTTCCGACGGACTGTTCCTGCGCATTTTCGAGGAGGTCGCGAAGGAATACCCGGATATCGAGGCTGAGGACAAAATTGTCGATGCCCTGGCGATGAATCTCGTTCTGGATCCGACCAAATTCGACGTGCTGGTTTTGGGCAATCTGTTCGGCGATATCGTCTCCGACCTGGCCGCCGGCCTGGTGGGTGGGCTGGGGGTTGTCCCCGGCGCGAATATCGGGGATGAATATGCCGTGTTCGAGGCCGTTCACGGCACCGCGCCGGATATCGCCGGGAAAAATCTGGCCAATCCTACCGCGCTGATTTTTTCGTCACTGCTGATGCTTCGCCATCTCAGCGAGCACGGAGCCGCCGACCGCATCTGGAAAGCCATCGTGCTGACTCTGGCGATGGGGCGCCACCTGACCGGCGATCTGGGTGGAAAATGCACCACCACCGAATTCACCGACGAGCTTATCAAAGAAATCAGGAGCCGGTCGTAGGTTTCAGACGCCTCGACCGGTGAGTCGCCTGACGGTTATTTTTTAGAAATTACATCACTCTCGTTTTTTTACTGATATCTTCAAACAACTCAAATTAATATGTGATCCTCCCGTACTATATGTGATTTTCGGGGGAGAATATTAATGCTAAATTGTCAGCATAAGTTCTCCTCTAACGGTTGCGTCAGCCGGGGGTTGATCCGGAAAAGTGCCGCCCCGGAGATATCGTTCATACCCGGCATATATCCCTGACGAACGTTTTTTAATAGAGAAGAATATTAACGGAAAATTTTATAACAAAATTACTGGAAGGAACGATGCCTATGGCTGATAATTTGCCGAAACACGGTTCTTTTTGCTGGAATGAGCTGGTTACCCGGGATATCGGGACCGCGAAGAAATTCTACACCGACCTGCTGGGCTGGACAGTGCGGGAAATGCCGATGCGAAACGGGGTTTATACCGTTTTCAAAGCCGGCGATAAAGATATCGGCGGGATGTACGCGGTATCGCCGGAAATGGGCGGAGTGCCTTCGCACTGGATGGGTTATATCGCGGTTGAGGATGTCGATGCTCTGGCGAAAAAGGCCGGGGAACTGGGCGGGATGGTAATCGTGCCGCCGACGGATGTTCCCGAGGTCGGCCGCATGGCCGTAATCACCGACCCCACCGGCGCGGCCGTCGCCCTGATGACTTTTATGTAAAAGTAAAAGAGGGATAAAAAATAAATTCGTTCTCTCACAACAACACCTTGATAAGACCGCCGGGTATGTTCCCCTGTCCCGGCGGTTTTTTACACCTCGTTCCCACGCTCCGCGTTGGAACGCTCTTTCGGGCACTCTGCCTTCGTTATATTTACGTGCGCTCTGCGCTCTGACCCTGACAGTTCTCTTACCTTTACAGAAAATCACCAATGGTGTGCCCGGCAGATGTCCACAACTGCCGGAATCGGTCAATTAATTCCTTTACCTGCTTTCGGCTTTTTGTTATCTTTTTTACAGAAACAACGAAAGGAGTGCGGATGACTGACGAAGGTTTGCTCTGCTGGAATTGCGGTTCCCCGACCGGAATTCGGGACAAGGTATCGCGGGCTGACGCCTGCGTGAAATGCATGGCTGATTTGCGCTGCTGCCGCGGCTGCCGTCATTTCGACCCGACCCGGCGGTTTCAGTGCAAGGAGCCTATCGAAACCAACATCCCCAACAAAGAAAAAGCCAATTTCTGTGAATTTTTCCAGATGCGTAACGTGGTGAAACGCCCGGGGGGCATATCGCACCAGACCGACAACAAAGAAGAGCGCAAAAAACGTTTCGACGATTTATTCAAGGATTAGGGCAAAAGGGGACAAACGACAATTTAGATAATGGGAGGGTCTGATGGGTAAGTGTCAGCAAATATTATATAAAAAAAACGCTTGTGGTTGTGATACACAGGGTAATGACCTATTTTGTGAATTCCATCAAATTGTAAAAAATAAGGGTATTTTCACTAAGAGCAATATTAAATATTTGAATGAATATCTAGATAGTAATAATCATGACTTTATCGATCTATCAGGTGCAAATATAAATGATATTGTATTTGATCATATGTTTTTTATGGATCGAAATGATTATTTTAATGGACCACTTATACTAAATAATACTTCTTTAACAAATTGTACTTTTAGAGAATTGCCTATACATGGCCCAGTAAGTTTTTCAGAATCAAAGTTGATTGATACTTGTTTTGAATATGTAATTTTTAGTAGTGGAATATCATTATTTTCAGATACGGCCTTTTGGGGCAGTAGAATACCATTTTATGGTTGCACTTTTTCTGCTGATGATTGGGTTGATGAATATAAGGAATTTCATGAAGAGCCTGTTGTAGCTTTTGATTGGGCAAACTTCAGAATAAAAGATATACCCTTCTATGCTTGTCATATAAAAGCACCCAAAGTAGTATTTATTAGTTCAAATATTGAAAGTGATAGATTTTATCTGAAAGTTACAGATTCAAAAATCTCTCATTATGACTATGCATATTTAGTTATAGGTTCTAAAGAGATTTATCTAGATGATCTAAAATTCTCTGGTCATTTTGAATATACAAATATGATTAACGATAGGCAATTTGCACCAATAGTACGCTTTAGCAAAATAAATTTTTCTCAAATGAAATCTGCTTCATTCATTGAAGCAAATCTTAGTAAAGCTCGTTTTACATACTCAATTCTAAAAAATGTTAACTTTGTGGATCCTTTGTGGTGTGTGGCTAAAGACGGAAGGAAAAAAATATATGATGAAGTTGAACCTGTTAAAGATACAGGTGATGAAGAAATCCTTAGAGAATATATACAATTAAAATATAATTACGAAGAAAATCGTGATTTTCCTGGGGCAAGTGACTGGTATTATAGAGAAGCACAAGCACGAAGACGACTTACAAAATTCCCTATTTTATATATATTATATCATTTTGCATCAAAGTATGGTGAGAGTTATTGGCGGCCACTCTCATTATTAGCTTGTACTTATATAGGCTTTTCTTTTCTTTATCTCTTTTTTGGTTTTGAAAGAGATTGTCATTATACCAATTATGATTTGTTTAATGGTGGCATCTTCAAGTGGTCAGATATCGGAAATGCCTTTGTATTTAGCTTATTAGCAATGACTTTTCAACTCGGTCGTACAATTGTTAATCAAGATAATAGTACAATCATTGCTTTTGGAATACATTTGTTATTAACTCTTATTCTTGTACCTTTATTCTTACTCGCCCTCAGAAGAAAATTTAGAAGATAACAATCTTTTAATATGTAAACCCTATACATATAGTTTACATGTTGTTTATATGTCCACGCTTAAGCTAAGTTCCTGTTGTACAATAGCATACCCGGCGGCAAAACAAACCGCCCTGTAAACTATTAAATAATATTAAGATATAAATATAATCGAATCGGGGAAAATTAGGCTGTTTTGCTTATTTATCCGGTCTCAACGCCGGATCCGGGTATTCCGGCTCCGGGAGCCCCTCCAACCAGGCTGCATATAAACTCACCTGCAATTCGTTGTCCACACCCAAAATCCCCACCAGCCGATTGTGCCGCAGGCCGGCGATAATGTGCCCCTGTTCGGGATGGTCAAACGCGAAGCCGTAGCTGTCGTCGAAATTCGCCGCCGCCGGGGCGTCCTGCAGTTCGTAATTCGCTCCGGCATACGCCCGCAGATTGATATATTTCACCCCGGTAAAATCCTGGGTCATGAACAACTCGAAAGTATCACTGTCAACAGCGTAATCGGCCGTGTAAACATATTCGAGCGCTTTCACCTCCAGAAATTCCTGTTCGACGAATTCGTATGAGTCGGGCATCATGTTCTCGGCCGGAAACAGTGCCCGCTCGGCAGCTTTTTCGTCGGCGGTGAGGGTGTCGATCCCCGGTATTTTGGCTTCGGGTTTTTTTTCGCCGCCGCAGGTCAGCCCCAGCGACCCGGCGACAAGCAGTAAGAACATGAGCGTCGCTATTTGTTTCATATCACAGATAATATAAAATTAAAATCGAGGTCAACAGCCAGAGTATAACCGTCACCAGAATCGGGAGGTCGGTAATCAGCACCCGGGTAGGCGAGCCGCCCTTTTCTTTCTTGTGAATCAAATAGAGATAGCGGAAAATACCGTAAACGACAAAAGGTATCGTCAGGTAAAGGTCATGGGTGCCGAGCTTGACGATTATTTCCGAGGAGAACGTATAGAACATATACATCACCACCACCGACGCGGTTGTGAC
>JBMOKZ010000313.1:0-8693 GCA_049324195.1 Candidatus Zixiibacteriota bacterium
TCATGGGATCCCCCCCGAAACATCTATCCTCCAGCGCCGGATTAACCCGTTCGAAACCGATATCGGCTACCGGCGCCAGGTTGAGATTGATGCCCAGGGATTCCATATACACGGCTGCCCGGGAATAATCTTCAATATAATGTTCAACATCCTTTTTTGAGGCGTAATATGACGGAGCCTTGAACTCGGCAGGAATGCCCCGCAAACGACATACCCGCCCGCCTTCCTGGTCAACCGCGATAAAGGGGGCACTGCCCCTGATACCGCTCCGAAGCCGTTCCACGTTTTCACGGGTATGACTGTAAGTGCCACAATTTTCCTCGAAGAGGATAAAACCTCCGGGTTGTTCCTCGTTGATAAAATTCAAAAATGCCGCCGGCGGTGTACTTCCGGGAAAACCGAAAATAAACAGCTGTGCGATTTTTTTCATAAATTCCTTCATATTCTAATCTTCAAAGTGTCTTCCACAATCAAATTATACAAACTAAATTTTTCCCCGAACCCTTGGCCCGGTACAGCGCCTGGTCGGCAATCGAAACCAGGTCCTCGTGCGATTTGCCGTTTTCCGGATACGAGGTTACGCCGACCGACACGGTGATTTTCAAGGTTCCCGTCTTGCCGGAATCTATCACCATTTTTTCCACTTTTTCCCGAATGCGCTCCCCGATACGCGAGGCTTCGAGTTGCGCCGTCTGCGGCAGGATAATGACGAATTCCTCACCTCCGTAACGGCAGAAAATATCAACATCGCGAATGCAGCTCTTTATGGCTTCGGAGAGTTCCCTCAACACGATATTACCGACTTCGTGACCATAACTGTCGTTGATTTTCTTGAACCAGTCGATATCGACCATAATCAACGACAGGGGCAGATGGTAACGATAAGCACGTTTCTTTTCTTCCTGAAGTTTCTGGACGAAATAGCGATAGTTGTAGGTTTCGGTCAGCTCGTCGATAATCGTCAATTCCTCAGCCCGTTTGTGCAGTTCCGCGTTTTCCAGAGCCAGCGCCGCCGAACGGGAGACAATACTCAGCATTTTGATATCCCGTTCGCGGAAATAATTTTTCTCGACCGACTCGGCAATCAACAAACCCTGGTTCTGGCCATGCGCCGTCATCGGCACCAGCATCACCGAGCGGGCTTTTTCGTTGAGAGGCTGATAATCTTCCCGCCCTTGGATATCTTTCAGGCGAATTGGTTCCTGCTGTTCGCAAGACCGCCGGGCCAGGTCCATCTTATTCATGTCCACCGCTTTCAGGTGGAAACTGTCCTTACCATCGATTGACCGCGCCCGATAATAGAATTTGCCCCGCTTATCCTGGAACACCAGGGCGTAGTTATTGTACTGGAGGGTATTGCCCAAAATTCTCATGACTTCCCGGGCGACACCATCGGCGTCCAGAATAGCCGCCAGAATACGTGTATTTTCATAAATGATTTCAAGCTGCGCCTGGGATTTTTCCAGTTCCGAGGTCCGCAGGTTAAGAGTATCGAACAGTTTCAGAATGCGTTTTTCGGAACGCCGCAGATAGTCCGAAGCGTACGATAAAAACAGGAAATAAGCCCATAGAAATCCCAGCCGCATGACGAAATCAAAAACGTTGCCAAGCGTCAGGAGCTTGTACAGTAACAGGGCATAAGCTATCGTAAAAATGACGGTTATCGCTGCCGAGAACCAGAACGTCAGCACGTAAACCGAAACCGAAATGGTCACGAAATAGAGCAAAAAGAACGACGAATCATGGGAGCCGGATATATAAATGAACAGCGGGATGAAAAAGATATCGTAGATGATTACCGACAGATAGCCCAGGTTCAGGTCGAACCAGCCTTTCAAAGCCGAATAAAACAGCAACAGCAACGCTGAATAAGTACCGACGATGGTATAAAATACCCTCATATCGTGAGTATGGTCCTGACTGTTCAGATAGAACCAGACGATACCTACCAGAGTCATGACCCTGGTAAGCAGAAAGATATAATCAACACGCGGTAAAAATGTTTTACTTCGGTCTAAAAACAGCTTCATAAAAAACTCGGTTATTTACCTGAATATATCGGTTGTTTTCCGAGTTTATTTATTGGGGATAAATAACTTAGATGATAAAAATCACGAATGGGCCAGCTTTGTAAAAAATAATTTCTTTAGCGACAGGTAAAGAACTCCGATAGCGAGCCCCAATAGTATAATGTCAGTAACCGTCAAAACCAGATTATGACTCGGCAGATATTGAATGAAAAGAGAGTAAGACAATGACCCGATTGTAGTTACCATCATGATAAGAGCCGGAACCAGGGTGAACCAATTGTTTTTCCCGGCCAGATGCAGCCAGACCGAGACGGCAATCAAAGTTAAAGCGGCCAGTAACTGGTTGGTGGAGCCGAAAAGCGGCCAGATCAGTTTATAGCCGTTGTAATATGCCAGAAGGAACATCAGCACCACCGCCAGCCCCGAATTGAACCAGAATTTCTTCATAAGCTCAGGCGGATTTTTGAAAATGGTCCGCCAGAGTTCTTCGAACAGATAACGGTTCAACCGGACCGCCGAATCGAGAGTGGTAATCAGGAAACCCTCGACAACTAAAATCCCGATAACCGTTCCGAATGACATCGATATCCCGACCGAATTATTTAACAAGTGCCCCATTGCGAGGGCGAATGCCAGAATCGGGTTGCCGGTCCCGTCCTCGGGCCAGACGATGGACAGGTAGTCGTGGTAGGTTATCGACGACCCGATTACGACTATCACCAGCACGGCCAGGAGGCTTTCGAGGAGCATCCCGGCGTAACCGATTCTTTTCGCCTGGGGTTCTTTGGCCAGTTGTTTGGACGAGGTTCCCCCGGCGACCAGGGCGTGAAAACCGGAAATAGCCCCACAGGCGATTGTAATAAACAAAAACGGCCAGAGGGGACCCATTTTAACCTGCCCCACCGCCATATTAGTAAGAGGATAATTGACGGTCAAACCGTTAAACCCCGAGATAACGACCCCGACAAACATGGCTGCCAGCCCGAAATAAAGAATCTGGACATTGACAAAATCCCGCGGCTGCAAAATAAACCAGACCGGCAACTGGCAGGCAAACAGCGTGTAAATGGATATCAGTATCATCCAGACTACCGGCGACAGCGCCACCGGAGTATGAAAACCAAAATATATCGAGAAAAAACAGATAAGGGCGGCAATCACAAACGCCAGCCAGGTCGAGATATTTTTCTTCACTACCAGAAAACCCAGCAACGGCGCCATAGCGGTAATTACGATAACCGACATCGAAGCAATCCCACCGATAACGCCGCAGGTCTCACCGTTGACAACTTTCGTACGCAACAGGGTCTGAGTTTCATCGAGACCGAGTTTGTCCAGCGGCCAGAGCGAGGTCAGCGAAACGGCGGTTAAAGAAAGAAAGGCCGAAGTAACGAGGATAATCAGAACGATGGTGAAAATAATAAAGAGCAAAAAACCGGTTGGACCGAGCGATTTACGGGCTATCTCCGCCATCGAATTGCCCTTTTCCCGAATCGACGCGAACAGAGCCGCGAAATCGTGAACCGCCCCGAAAAAGATAGCTCCGAACACCACCCATAACCAGGCGGGACCGACCCCGTACAGAATACCCAGCGTGGGACCGACAATCGGGCCGGCGCCGGCGATAGTGGCAAAATGATGTGCGAACAAAACCGACGGCCGGGTCGGGACAAAATCCTTTCCATCGTTATATTCGACGGCTGGAGTTATGTGATCCGGTTCCTCACCGAGCGAACGGGCAATAAATCGGGCGTAAAAACGATAACCTATAAAATAACAAACCAGGGCAACAGCTACATAAACAAGAACATTCATGGCATATCACTTATCGGTTGACGACCGTATTAAGCTTCTTTTTATAATTAACATAATCTAAATCTGAGAGGCAAGTTTTAATCCTTAAATTTAAAAATGATACGTTTATCGGAGACTTTCAGGGAGGATTTTATTCTTGCAACTTTTTAAAGCCTGTACGTATATTCATACTACAACAAATGAAAGCCAATAATAAGGAAAAAATAGTCGTTCGGTATCGCCTATGAAGACCAAAGCCAGAAATTTCCGCCAGCTGACTCTCCCGCTGTTAATTCCAGTGATGTTGTGTCTTATCTTGACTACCTCGGTCGCCGGTTCGGAATTCAAAAAAGGCGATAAGGTCGAAATCTCCAAACTTCACCAGATCGACGATGATTTTTATTTTTACGGCGAGGAACTGACGGTTGACGGTCTTATCAAAGGCGACCTGATGGCTTTTGCGTTTTCCATAAATCTCCGGGGTCACCTGGAGCGCTCGGTTAATGTCTTCAGCTACCAGTTGAACCATCAGGGGATTATCGACGGATCCCTTAGAGCGTTTGCCCGAACCGCCGAGCTTCAGGGATATATCGGCCGCTCGGCGCTGGTAAGCGCCCAGAATATTATCCTGACGCCGGGCGCGATGATTAAAAATGACGCCAATTTTTTCGGAGCTAAAGCCGCTCTGGAAGGTTCGGTGCTCGGCGATGTCGCTATTGCGGCCGACACGGTTTATATCGCGGGGATTATCGAGGGTAACGCCGAGATCTGGGGTTCGGTAATTACTGTCTCACCGCCCGCGGTTATCAAGGGTAATTTAAAATATCACTCCCCCGGCGAAGCTTTCATTGACACCGCCTCGGGCGTTTCCATTCTCGGAGAAACCGTCTGGGTAAAACCCGAAAACAAGGAAAAATCGGAAACCTTCAACCCGACCAGTCTGATAATAAGAATCGCCTGTCTTCTGGCCACGTTTATTTTCGCCGTCATCGCTTATCGGTTATTTCGTCCTTACGCCGAAGAATCTTTCTTCCAGCTTAAAAACCGGTTCACGGTAGCCTTCGCCGCCGGTGTTCTGACTTTCCTGATTGTCCTGATAAGTTTCACGGTGTTGTTGTTTTCGCTGATCATGGCTCTGATAGGCATCATTCTCATTTCCGAGGAAACCTTCCTTTTTGGTTCGCTGATTCTGGCGGTCTTTACCCTACTGATTCCCATTACCAGTTTCGCCACCGTTTCGGGAGGGGTTGCTTTTTATTCGGGCAAAATAATCATCGCTGCCTTAATCGGTTATTTCCTTACCGGGCGGTTCCGGAAACACCGGGTCGACCTGAGCAAAACATCGCTGTTCGCAGGCCTGCTTATCCTGCTGGCGTTGTTCTCTATCCCCTATGTCGGCCTCTACATTTATCTGTTGGTATGTATCACCGGCGCGGGTGCTATTATCCTGGGAGTCATGAAATGTAATCGGATGAAGAAGGACCAACTCTCATACCCGCCGGAAAGCGCCGACCATCAATCATCCCCTCAATAGCCGGCCGCCGTTCCGCGGCTGCGCGGGTCTGAAGCCGCTGTCATCAGACCCAGTGGGTCGATATAGATAAGCTGCAAATCGCCGAACGGCTCACCATCCTCGACGGTATGCCCGTAGCTTATCAAATCCTGCTTGATTGACGTCGAGAAACCGCCTTTTTCCAGCAAAATTCTATCCGGGAGCCATTGATGATGGAATCTCGGAAAGGCTGCTGTTTCCTCGGGGCTGAGTCCGAAGCGGACAAAATTGACGATGGCTTCGGCCACGGTGGTGATGATTTTCGAGCCTCCCGGCGACCCGAGAATCAAAAACGGCTCGCCGTTTTTCAACACCAGTGTCGGCGCCATTGAGGAAAGCATCCGTTTCCCCGGCTCGATTTTGTTGGCCTCGGCCCCGATTAAACCATAGGTGTTGGGAAAACCGGGTTTGATGGAGAAATCGTCCATCTCGTTATTCAAAAGAAAACCGGCTCCGGCTACGACCAGTTTGGAGCCGTAACTGGTGTTCAGGGTATAGGTCACCGCGATCATGTTGCCCTTGCGGTCGCCGACCGAGAAATGCGTAGTTTGCTCCGATTCCAGCCGGTAAGGATTACCCGGCTGAACCAGCTGGGAATTGGCGGCATGACCGATGGTGATGTTTTCCCGACGGCCGGCCAGATAAGTTTTATCGAGCAAATTGTCCGGCACCCGGTAAAATTCCGGGTCACCCAGATGAACCGATCGGTCGGCAAAAGCCAGCCGGGAGGCTTCGCAAAAGAGATGGATATATTCCGGAGACTCGGACGAGAAACGTGAAAAATCAAAAAGTTCAAGAAGTTTCAGAATTTGTCCGATAGCGATACCGCCGGAACTGGGTGGCGCCATGGAATAAATTTCGAGTGAATCAAACATGAACCGCAAGGGTTCGCGCCAGACAGCGGTATAGTTATCGAGATCCTCGAGCGTTATCAAGCCGCCGTGTCTTTTCATGGCGTTGTCGATTCGTTCGGCCACCAGACCGCTGTAAAATCCGTCCGGTCCCTCGGAGGCGATAATATAAAGCGTCGCCCCGAGGTCTTTTTGTATCAGCCGGTCGCCGGCGCTCAGGGTGCGACCGCCGGGGGAAAATATCGCCGCTGTTTCCTCGAAACCGGTCAGCTCGGTCTCGTACTCTTTAAGGTTTTTCGCCAGGTAATCATCGACCACAAAACCGGAATCGGCCAGGTCGGCAGCGATGCGCACCAACTCCTCCCAGCTCAGAGAGCCGTGGTCTTTCCACAATTCGTACAGACCGGCCACAGTTCCGGGGACTCCGGCCGCTCTGGCGCCATAGGTCGAAAGACCAGGAACCACCTCGCCATTCGTGTCGAGAAACATATTTTCCGAAACAGCCAGCGGGGCGGTTTCCCGGAAATCAAGCGAGCGTACCCGGCCCGTTTCACCCTCGCGCAACAGGGCAAAACCGCCGCCACCGATATTTCCGGCCTGGGGGTGAACCACCGCCAGCACAAATCCGACCGTCACAGCGACATCGAACGCGTTCCCGCCGCGCGCGAAAACCTGCTGACCGATTTCGGTGGCGATGGGCGCGGCGGTCGCTACAGCGCCATTCTCATAAAAGGTCGTAACCTTGAACCGGGAGCAGCTGACCATCAGCGCGCCCAGTAACAGGCCGACAACCAAAAAAACGTACAGATATTTCTGGATTTTAAACATTATTACCAGACTTTTTAACAGCCGTACCGGATTATTTCTTTTCCACCAGATAAATCAATCCGTCCGGGTACTTGACTTTCATGGCGATACCGTCATGGAGCTGTTGCGCGGTCAGTTTGAGCACCTCCGGCTCTTCTTCAGACGAAAAGATATTGGTCAGTTTAATCCGTGGCGAACTGAATCCGGCTTTTTTCAAATCTACCCTAACGATAATTTCCTTCTCCGAGGATTCCAGGCCGTCGGAAAGCTCACCCGGCGGCGGCACCACGATAAACAGGAGGCTCTTTTTCTCGCCGAGATGTAAGGAAATATCCACCGAGGGATCGCTGCTATAGAGATAGGACGAAATCCCGAGATTTTCCAGGATGGATTCAATAAAAGCCAGTTTGTGATGATTACCGCCCGAGGCCATATCAAAAGTAAACAGATGGAAATTGCCCTTGAAACGGGTGGAGCAGATACCAACCGTTTTGGAACCGCACTGAGCCAGCTTCTTGACCTTTCCATCATCCGTACTGCGAATCGAGCCGTACACGTAGGCAGGGAAACTGCCCATCTTGTGACTCACCGTTTCGATATTATAATCGGCCATGGTTTTGACACGGAAATGGTTGGCCAGGACCTGACATTCTTTGAAAGAATCGTCGTATTTAGGCATAAGCCCGCACAAAACCAGGTGAACGCCGCTTTTGGCCAGCTCTACCAGGGCTTCCTGATCTTTCTCGGCCATGATTTCGGTTGAGGGTACGAACAGCAGTTTGTACTGCTTCATTGACTCGAACTCCCGGTTTTCCCTGATGCCGTAATGGAGCTTCAGGCGCATGAAATCGCGGCAGACACCGACGACGGACTCGCCCATGAGCCGCTCAATATAATCGAAGCCCTTCTTGCTGGAGGTATAGCGCAGCCAGTAATAAAGCCGGTTGCCGACCACGGCGATTTCGGGCTGGTAGTCCATCTCGTCGAAACCGATAGAGGTAATCTGCTGGTTGAATTTCCGGATGATGTCATAGCCCTTGGAAACGGTGCCGTCGTTGTGCAGCGGGGCGCCGTACCAATGATCGCGGTCGACGAACATATAATGATTCAAGCCCTTGTAACCCGCAGACAGCCCCGAGGCAAAGAAGAAGCGCCGTTCGTTGTCGGCAATCGGCGACATTTCCATCTCGCGCTTGGCGTCGGTGGCGGCTTTGCCGCAGGTGAACGAGGTAGCGAAGGCGAACCCGTATTCCGCTTTCAGGAAGCGAGCCTTGTTAACCAGGTCGAAATAATTCCCCTCGGGAAAAACGTTACTGCCTAAAAACGGCGAACGGTCTTCCGGCACCAGATTGTACGCGGGCAACAACTCGCCGGGCCGAAAATAAAGAGAGCGGAAAAACAGCGGCTCGACCGTGTAAGACTTGAAAACGTCCTCGATTACCTCGAGATACGATTTCAACATATATTCGCGAAACCGGAACCAGTCAATTATCTTCGGATAATCATCAAGAGTCAAATCCTGGAATTTCCGCGGCGGGTCGACATTGACGAAATCGGCGTTTTTCTCTTTATAACGGGCATTGAGCTTTTTGATATTCTCGTAAAGGTTTTCCAGATACCGGGGATAATATGTCTGTAAAACCTCCTTGTTGTAATCAG
>JBMOKZ010000314.1:0-1098 GCA_049324195.1 Candidatus Zixiibacteriota bacterium
ATAATAGCGATATGTATCGGTATCCGGTCGGGCCGGGATTGAATCTTAGCCCTGATTTCCTCTAAATCCGTTGACATGTCTGTTGAATTTAAAACCTGAGGTTTCCTTAATCAAGCATAATTATTCTTTTATCCGACAACGCCGTTCACCGATAGATTTTCATGTCCGATACCCCGGTTTCAAGACGATAGTGCTCGCTGGTAAATATCCCCTGCTTCTTGCCGACTTCCCAGACGGAATCGGCAAACACGTAACCCTCGTACTCGGTGAAACGAAACGACCGGCTGAAACGGTCGTAACTTTTTTTCTGCGGATAGTATAGATACATCCAGAGCGGCACATACCGATGGCGGTCAATCAGCACCAGCCCGACCGGTCGCGGGTCGTTAAGTGAGTCGGTATCGAAGCCGATCGCCAGCTCGGTACCGCCGGTATCGTTGGGGTAGAAACAATTGATGTAATCCGACTTGAACACGTTCGGGAAAGTCAAGTCGAGGTTCTTGAACCGTCGGCCGTCGCCCTCGATAATTTTCGAGGAGTCGAGCTTTCCCCAGCTGAAGAAATATTCGGCTTTAAGCGAATCGGCCGATGTTATCTCGCCGCGTTTATTAATTCGCTTGTATATCGATTCGGCGATGAAGGAATAAGACACACCCGATTCGAGCAGGTCACGGCTGTGCAGCACCGACGCTGCCCGACTCCAGTAATATTCGACTACGTCGTCACTGCCGGCCAGGGGCAGTACCGCGGTCAGTACAGCCAGAATCGCGAAGCCGGCCGCCAGCCGCAAGCGGGAGCATTTATATTTTTCAGGCACCAATCAGTTCCCTCTATCATTTAGTAGGAAAAGCCTCTGCATAATAAAGTATACCGGGATAATACTCAACAGTAAATTTGAGAAACTTTGTCCGGCCTATCTTTTTTATCGATAACGGGATAAGAAAGTTCCAATCATAACGGAAACTTCCCCCGTAATGTATTTGTTATTAAGGTGTCGGCCTTAAGCAGCTTCGGAGAGCCTGTCAGCCGCAGCCGCACCGGGCTTTCACGGACAGAAAACAAACAATGAGTCATTTTATCTGGAGGGATATATATGCT
>JBMOKZ010000315.1:0-8682 GCA_049324195.1 Candidatus Zixiibacteriota bacterium
CAAAGTTGAAATTTTTATTTTTTCGGCGATAGCTCCGGGCCGCCATTCGATGCCGGCCGAAATATAGGACAGGCTCAATAAAAAAAACCGCCGAGTGGCGGTTTTTTTACAGTTTAGAGAATTTTGTTGTCTCGAAGTTTCTTGAAGAGCTGGTCGGCGATTGCCTCTGGCGTCTCCCCTTCGATTAATTCCCCTTTGGGGCGCGGTGGCGGCGGCGCCACTTTGGTCACCTTTGTTTTGGAGTTTTTGCCGACCGTGCCGGCATCGAGACCCAGATCGGTCGCCGTCCATTTGGTAATTTCTTTTTTCTTGGCGGCCATCTTGCCTTTCAGCGAGGGCAAACGAGGCTCATTGATTTCCTTAACTACGGACACGACGGCCGGGAGAGGCAGTTCCACGACATCGTAACCGTCTTCGGTCGTTCGCTGGACGACGGCTTTGCCGTTGGCGACTTCTTCAAATTTCCGCACGAACATCGCCTGAGGAATATCGAGCCGGGCGGCCACCGCTCCGGGGACCTGGGCGGAATCGGAGTCCACAGCCTGTTTGCCGGCCAGAATCAAATCATATTCGCCGATTTTTTTCAAACCGGCGGCCAGGATGGCGCCCAGCGCCTGCTGGTCGGATCCCTCAAACTGCGGGTCGGCAATCAAATACGCGTCATCGACACCCAAAGCGAGACAATTACGAAGCGCGGATTCAGCCCGTTCGGTGCCGACCGAGATCACACTGACTTTCCCGCCGTGTTTTTCTTTCAGACGCAGAGCTTCCTCGACGCCGTATTCATCAAACGGGTTGACCACACCCGGACCCTGAGGCAAAACCACCTGATTCGCGGCCTCGTCAACTTTGATCAGCGCTATTTCCGGAACCTGCTTGATAAGTACAACGATATTCATAACCTCTCCAGAATATAATTTTGAAATTCACTTTGAAATTAAATATGATAAATCCCCGCGTAAAAGTCAAGACCGGTCGCCAAAAAGTAACAGCGGGGGCAAGGCATAAAAAAAGCCCGCTGATGGCGGGCTTCAAGAGATATTTCAATAACCGGTGCGGTTATTTTTTCTTCGCAGCTTTCTTCGCTGTCTTCTTCTTCGATACCGCTTTTTTCTTCGGGGCGGCTTTTTTGACTACTTTCTTCTTGGCGACCTTCTTGGTCACTTTCTTGGCAGCCTTCTTGACTACGGATTTCTTCAAACCGAGCGAACGAGCTTTCGTCTGTACCGAGGACAGGCTCCGCTTCAACTGCTTGGCGATTTTCGAAGTCGCGGTGGTTTTATAAAGCTTCTTCAAGGTCGCGATTTCAGCTGCCGTCCAGACTTTGGCTTTACCGGCTGTTTTTTTCCTGACCACTTTTTTCTTGGTTGCTTTTTTGGTCGCTTTACGCATTGAATTACACTCCTAAGTATAATGTTGATGGATGAAGTTGATTTATTTTTACTTTATTAACTTCCATGTTCATAAACACTCTCATCACATTCATCAATACCTAACTTCTTTGTCAATAACGACATTATAAAATCAATGTCAATAAAAAAATGCATTAAGGACTATAATTGACGCATCCCGATTTCAACAAGGACGACCATCACGACAAGGTTCATCAAGCGGCGACGTACGTTTCACGCGCACATTATCGTAAGAACACCCGCTTCGCGCCGGCGACGGACACGCGTCATCCGCAATGTTATACGCAAGTAAATTGAAAATGATAATCAGTTAGCGTCGTGATGGTCGAAATAATCCAGAGCCATGCAGGCGGCTTTCTGCTCGGCTTCTTTTTTCGAGGACCCGGTGCCCTCGCCGACTTTCTCACCCGAGACGGTGACAATAACCTGAAATTCTTTCTCGTGGTCCGGTCCCGACTCGCTGATGACGTCGTAACGGGGCATGCCTTCACCCCGGGCCTGGACCAGTTCAAGGAGGTCGCCCTTGTAGTTGCGCTGGTTGTCGTCCGTCAGAATATTTTCCTTGCGGGTATAGATGTGACGCAGGACGACGTCGCGAGCGGCGTCGAAGCCGCCGTCGAGATACACCGCGCCGATAACGGACTCGAAGGCGTCGGAGACAATCGAAGCCCGTTCCCGCCCGCCCGACTTCTCTTCTTCCGGAGAAAGCAGAATATAAGCGTTGAGGCCAATCTCGCGGCTGACGCTCGAGAGCGTGTTCTCGTTAACCATCATCGCCTTGAGCTTGGTCAGGTTGCCCTCGCTTTCGTCGGGATGGTCGCGGTAAAGACGCGAGGCGATGACCAGACCCAGAACCGAATCGCCGAGAAATTCCAGTCTTTCGTTGGAGCAGTGGCGTTGGTTGTTGTAACGTAAAAAGGACCGATGGGTCAGACTCAGCGCGAGCAGGTGGCGGTCTCTAAAAGTGTACCCGATGAGGTGCTGTACCTCATCGAGTTTCTTTTCATCGTCTCCGAAATCCGGGATTGCAAAAAAATGTCTGAGTTTATGCCATAAGGTCATTTATCGATTGCCATCAATTTTTTTACTACCAGAGTGACATTATGACCGCCGAATCCAAAGGAATTGGAAAGGGCGACATTGATTTCACAGGTTCTGTTCCCATCGACGACATAATCGAGATCACATTCGGGGTCGGGGGTATCCCGGTTGAGAGTCCGATGAACCAGACTGTTTTCCATGGACTTCATGACCACTACCAACTCGACCGCCCCGGCGGCTCCGAGCGTGTGCCCGATCATGGATTTGGTGGAATTGCACGGAATCTTGTACGCGTATTCGCCCATGACCGCCTTGATGGCTTTGGTTTCGGCAATATCACCAAGGTCCGTGGCCGTACCGTGGGTATTGATATAATTAATTTCTTCGGGTTTGACACCGGCGTCGCGAAGAGCCAATTCCATCGCCCGCCGGGCGCCGTCGCCGTCGGGGTGCGGCGCGGTCACATGGTGCGCGTCACCGGTCATGCCGGCGCCGAGCAGTTCCCCGTAGATTCTGGCGCCGCGCGCCCTGGCATGCTCGTATTCTTCGAGAATCAGCATCCCCGCTCCCTCGCCCATGACAAAACCGTCACGGTTTTTGTCGAAGGGCCGCGAAGCTTTCTGCGGAATGTCGTTCATCACGGACATCGCCTTCGCCTTGCAGAACCCGGCAATGGACGTCGGCGTGATGGCGGCTTCGGTCCCGCCGGTCACCATGATATCGGCTTCCCCGCGCTGAATGACGCGATAAGCGTCGGCGATCGCGTGGGCCGATGACGCACAGGCGGACACGGTGGCGTAATTGGGACCCCGGAACTGATGCCGCATCGACACCAGACCGGCGCTCATATCGACGATCATCATGGGAATAAAGAATGGCGATACTCGGCCGGGTCCCGAGGTAACGAGCGCTTCGTGCTGAGCCTCGAAAGTCGATATCCCCCCGATACCGGAACCGATGATGACCCCGCAGCGGTCATTATCAATCTTTTCCAGGTCCAGACCGGAATCCAACAGCGCTTCCTCGCTGGCGACGATGGCGTACTGCTCGGAAATATCCATGCGCCGTATCTCTTTTTTATCAAGAAATGGGGACGGGTCGAAATCTTTCACTTCGCCGGCAATCTGTGTCGGATATTGACTAATATCGAACTTGGTAATCCGGTCGATGCCGGATTTACCCTCGAGAACAGCTTCCCAGGTATCCTTGACGTTATTGCCCACGGGCGTGATCATACCCAGTCCGGTAATGACTACTTTTTTGTACATACATCGTTTCTTGTTAAAGAGTGAACGAACGCCTCCCTTTACTTGTCAGAATGTTCTTTGATGTAAAGGATAGCATCATTGACGGACGTGATTTTCTCGGCGTCCTCATCGGGAATCTCCAGTGAGAATTCTTCTTCAAGAGCCATAACCAATTCAACGGTATCAAGAGAATCCGCACCGAGGTCATCAACAAACTTAGCGTCATTGGTCACTGATCCGGGCTCGACACCCAGTTGTTCAACGATGATTTCCTTGACTCTTTCTTCAACTGCCATTTCCTTACTCCTTTTATAGGTTATTCTGTTTCAATTTACATAGTCATTCCGCCGTCAACCACCAGAACCTGTCCGGTAATATACGAGGCCAGGTCGGAGGCCAAAAACAACGCGGCCGAGGCCACGTCATCCGGCGATCCCAGACGGTTGAGAGTAATTCCCGCAATCAGAGCCGCCCGGGCTTTTTCCGGCAGCTGCCGGGTCATCTCAGTCTCAATAAAGCCCGGGGCGATGGCGTTGACCGTGATGCCCCGCGAGGCCAGTTCTCTCGCCGAGGTCTTGGTCAAACCGATCAAGCCGGCTTTGGAGGCCGCATAATTGACCTGACCGGCATTGCCGGTAATGCCCACCACCGAGCTGATATTGATAATGCGACCCGAGCGCTGTTTCATCATTATTTTCGAGGCCGTTTTCGTTACAAGAAAAGCCCCCTTGAGATTGATGTCAAGCACCAGATCCCAGTCACTTTCGTTCATGCGGACCAACAAACCGTCGCGGGTGATGCCGGCGTTGTTGACGACCACATCGATACTGCCGAATTTTTCCAGGGCAACGTCGAATAAGTTTTTCACGTCATCGGGACTGGTCACGTCACCCCTGACGCCCAGAGCCGAGGGTCCGATTTCAGACGCCGTTTTTTGGACCGCCGCTTCGTCCAGGTCGTTGATGACGACGCGGGCACCCTTCACGGCGAAGCGCCGGGCGATAACTTGACCGATACCGCGGGCGGAACCGGTCACTATGACCGTTTTATTGGTAAAGTCCATTTCTCCCATGTACCCTGACTGCTTAGCCCACCGGGACTAATTTGGTTATATCTTCAAGTTTATCGAGATTGACCATGTTTTCGGGCTGCATTTCCCGTTTGGCCAGACCGGTCAACACCCGGCCGGGACCGATTTCGACAATTTCCGTCACGCCCTCGTTCTTGAGGAAGGACATGGTCTGCGCCCAGCGTACCGGAGCGGTCAACTGCTCGATCAACAGACTGCGGATTTCCTCCGGTTCGCTCACTGCCTCGCCGGTCACGTTGGCGACTATCGGCTTCTCGGGGGTGTTAAACGACACTGTTTGCAGATACTCGCTGAGTCCTTTCCGGGCCGGCTCCATGAGTGGAGAATGAAATGCACCGCCGACTTCCAAAAGAACCGCTCGTTTGGCGCCCATCTTTTTGGCCAGCTCGACGGCTTTGTCGATTCCGGTTTTGGAACCGGAGATAACAACCTGAATACCGGAGTTGATATTGGCCGGGACCACCACGCCATCGGCCGACGCCTGCGCACACAGTTCCTCGATCTGGTCCATCGTCAGCCCCATGACCGCGGCCATGGCGCCCTCGCTTTTCAGGCAGGCTTCTTCCATCAGGGCGGCGCGTTTGACCACGGCTTTTAGCGCGTCTTCGAACGACATCGCCCCGCTGACCGCCAGCGCTCCGTATTCCCCCAGCGAATGTCCCGCGGCGAAATCGAACGACGGCCGGTCGTTTTTGAGCACGGTGAGCACCGCCAGAGAATGAAGCAGAATCGCCGGCTGGGTTATTTTGGTTTTTTTCAGCTCCTCCGCCGGTCCCTCGAACGAAACCCTGGCGATATCACAACCCATTTCATCGGACACCATTTCATAGAGCATGCGGACCCCGGCGTCGCGGTCGAACAAATCCCGGCCCATGCCCACATACTGTGAAGCCTGACCGGGAAAAAATAAAACAGTTTTACTCATAATCTTACCATTTAACCAGGGACGCACCCCAGATTAAACCTCCTCCAAAAGCGACCATGACGACATAGTCGCCGGATTTTATCCGGCCCTCGCGGTTAGCCTCGTCAAGCGCCAGGGGCACCGAGGCCGAAGAGGTGTTGCCGTATTTATCGATATTTTTATAGACCCGTTCCCCGTCGATTTTCAACCGCTTGGCCAGCGCGTCGATAATCCGCAGGTTGGCCTGATGCGGGATAAACAGAGCAATTTCCGAGGGATCCACCCGGGCCTGTTCCAGAACAATCTGCACCGCCCGGGCCATTTCTTTGACCGCGACCTTGAAAACGTCGGAGCCGTTCATAGATATCTTATCCCGACCGTCGAAATTGTAATCGGGCGAATAGGGATTCTGTGTCCCGCCGACTTCCTGCCACAACAGATTCCTGAGCGTTCCATCCGACTTCATAAACGACGAGACCAAGCCATGGTCGTTGTCGGAAGGTTCCAAGACGACCGCTCCGGCGGCGTCACCGAACAGGACACAGGTTGTGCGGTCCTGATAATTGGTAATCGCGGAGAGTTTCTCCGAACCGATCACCAGCGCTTTTCTGTTCGTACCAGTAGCGATATTGGCGTTGGCGATAATCAGCCCGTTGATAAAACCGGTACAGGCCGAGACGATATCATAGGCAACGGCGTTGGGCAAGCCCAGTTTTTCCTGAATAACACAGCCGTTGGAAGGCAGCCGGTAGTCAGGCGTCACCGTAGCGTTAATCAACAGGTCGATATCTTCCTTGTCGCAATGGGCCATTTCAAGAGCCTTCTCGCAGGCGGCGACAGCCATATCGGACGTCGGCATACCATTGGCAATACGACGTTCTTTTATGCCGGTGCGGGTAGTTATCCATTCGTTGCTGGTGTCGACGATTTTCTCGAAATCGGCGTTAGTCATCCGATGTGGTGGTACAAACGACCCGGTCCCGGTTATCCTGGCTCTTATCTTTTGAATCATTATTTCTTCCAAAGTGATTGGTTATCAATTCGTCGTGGATGCGCTCCTTGACCTTTTTCGATGCCATTTCCACGGCGACGACGATGGCGTTGGTGATCGCCCGGGAATTCGACGACCCGTGACAGATAATGACGATACCATTAACCCCGAGTAAAGGGGCGCCGCCCGATTCCGCGTAATCGAAAGCGCTCTGCATCCTTTTCATGAACGGCAAGAGCAACATCACTCCGAAACGAGAGAAGATATTGGTTTGAATCTGCCGTTTGACCGCTTTGACCATCATCGGTTGAATTGACTCGGCGAATTTTAAAATAATATTTCCGGTAAAACCGTCGGTAACGGCGACATCGACCGTACCGGATAAAATGTCCCGGCCTTCGATATTGCCGATAAAATTGATCTTGGAATTTTTCAAGGCTTTCTGGGCGTTGAAAATAAGCTCATTGCCCTTGCTGCGTTCCTCACCGATTGACAACAGCCCAACCCGGGGGTCTTCCTTGTTGAAAACGATGGAATAATATACCGAGCCCATGACGGCGAACTGGGACAGATGAATCGGTTTGCAATCGGCATTGGCTCCAGCGTCAAGCACTATGGTCGGTTGGCCGGTACTGGTCGGGAACACGGTGGTAATGGCGGGGCGCACCACTCCTTTGATTCGGCCCAGGGTCAAAAGCGACGTGGCCATGACCGCCCCGGTATTGCCGGGCGATACGAAGGCATCGGCTTCCTTATCCTTGAGCAGCTTGAGACCCAGGGTGATAGAGCTGTCGCGCAAGCGTACGCCATCGGTGGCCGATATATGCATCGGTACCTCCCGAGGCGCATGACGAATAATGACGTTTTTGGGCGGATTGCTAACCGTGGCCAGGCAGGCTTCGATTCGATCGCTCTGACCGATTAAAATAAGGTCAAGCTTGTCGCCCAACTTCCGGGCCGCTTCAATTCCACCTAAAATAATAGGTTCCGGGCCGTTGTCAGCGCCCATAACGTCAAGAACAACCGTGTATTTATGGTCAGTTGCCAAACTTTAAATTAACCTTTTCAATAACGACTATTCCTCTTTGGTCGCGATAATCTGCCGACCATTATAATAACCGCAATGGGTGCAGATATGATGGGGCAGTTTCGGCTGATGACAATTGGGACAATCGACAACGTTCGGAGGGGTTAATTTCCATCCGGTACGACGTTTGCGACCTCTCGTCCGAGAATGTCTTCTCTTTGGTAACGGCATCAGTAGTTCCTTTATAAGTTATTGTTCTAATAAACCCTTAAGTCCTTCCCAACGAGTGTCGGGAACTTTTCCGGGACAATCGCATTCCGATTGGTTGAGATTAATCCCGCATACGGGACAAAGTCCCCGGCAAGTCTCTGAACACAATGGTTTCATCGGTAATGAAAGAACCAGCGCCTGGTAAATGATTTCCGTCAAATCGACGCGCAAGTCGTTACCTTTAAAAAAGGCATAATCCTCGTCGTCGATAACGTCCTTATCAGCTGTCCTGATAGCAGAACAAATAATGAAATTGGTCGGTTCCACCAAATCAGCCTCAAAATCCGACAAACAGCGGGAACATTCAATGACCAATTTACCCATCAGTTTGCCCTGACAGAAGTATTCCTCACCTGATTTCTGTATCGTCAGGTCTAAAACCAGCTCTTTAATTTCTCTGACATCGTCTCTTATCGGTCCCAATTGACCGGGTGTGACGGTCAGAATTGTTCTTGCCGGGAAATCTACGAATTCCCTTAAATCCAATATCATAGCCGAAAATAATACGCAAATACAGTAAAAAAGTCAAGGATATTAACAACCCTCAGCGGTTATGGCGCAAGGTACTATCAGAGATAAAGTCCCTGAATTACAGAAAATACCCCTTTTTAACACACGATGAGCGAGTCGGTTCCCGTACTCTAAAAAAAACCGGCCTTTTAAGCCGGTTTTTTTAGAAAGACCATATATCCGAGATCAG
>JBMOKZ010000316.1:0-1093 GCA_049324195.1 Candidatus Zixiibacteriota bacterium
ACCTACCGCGACTCCGTGCTGGTGGCAAACGCCGTTTCTGTCGAAAAGGTGAACGAGTATTTGAAAGCCTACGGGGACGATACCGAGGAATTCAACTCGTTCACGCTTCTGGTCAAGCAGTACGTCGATTCTTTAGGCGATCAAAGCTACTGGCAGGATCAAATCGACGCTTTGCAGGACACGCTGTCGGATAAATGACCGACCGTCAAATTCCTAACTGATACTTACCAGCTCAAAACTATCCGGTAGCGGGCGTTGCCACTTTTTAATTTATCGAGAGCCTGGTTGACTTGGTCAAAGCGATATTTTTCGATAATCGGTTTTATTTTATGCTGAGCGGCGAAGTTCAGCATTTTCGCGATAGTGGCCGGACTGCCGACAGGGGAACCGGAAATGGACCGTTGTCCCGTAATCAGGGAAAGAGCGCTGATATCCAGCGGTTCCAAAACCGCTCCGACGAAATGCAGACGGCCTTTTGCGTTCAAAGTCGACAGATAAACGTTCCAGTCGAGTTTCACGTTTACCGTTGAAATAATCAGATCGAATTGTCCCGCGGCCGCGGCCAGTTCTTCGGCGTTACGGGAGTTCACGGTACGATGGGCGCCCATAGCGAGCGCCTCCGCCTTTTTGGACGCGCTTGACGTAAACGCCGTCACCTCGCAACCCCAGGCATTCAAGAACATCAAAGCCATATGACCCAGCCCACCGATACCGATAACCCCCACCTTATCCGTAGGTTTTATGTTAAATTGTAACAACGGGTTAAAAACGGTGATACCGCCGCAGAAAAGAGGACCGGCGCTCTCGATATCGAGCCCTTCGGGCAGAACCACCACACTGGCATAATGGGCGCGGACCTTATCGGCGAAACCTCCGTGCCGGCCGACGATAGTCCCTTCCTGTTTGACGCACAAATTATGATCGCCGCTCAGGCAATCAGGACAGGTCATGCAGTAGCCCGAATGCCAGCCCAGGCCGACGCGCTGCCCGACTTTGGGATCGGTGACGTCAGCTCCCGTCTTGGAAACGATACCGATAACTTCATGACCGGGCACCAGCGGGTACTGAGTGAAACCCCAGTCGTTATTAATCA
>JBMOKZ010000317.1:0-8614 GCA_049324195.1 Candidatus Zixiibacteriota bacterium
AGACAAAAGATAAGAGCACGAATTGTCGTGGAGAACACCGCCGACGCCCGCGGCTTACTCGGCGAGCTCGGATTTTCGGTCTGGCTCGAATTCGGGAAACATTCAATCCTGTTCGACACCGGCCAGGGCATGACCTTAAGACATAACGCCGAGCAGTTAAAAATTCCACTCGAAACCGCCGAAACTCTAGTGTTGAGTCACGGCCACTATGACCATACCGGCGGACTGGCGACAATACTGGAAAAAGCCCCGAAAATCCGTCTTTATGCCCACCCTAAAGCGCTCGAGCCCAAATATGTCGTGCTGAGAGACTCCCCGGTCCGGGAAAATGGAATATCCGAATTAAACCGCAGCGCCATAAGAAAATACCATCCGGAAATAATCGAAACCATCGAACCCTGTGAAATTTTCCCCGGAGTCTGGGTAACCGGTGAAATTCCCCGCATCGAGCCTCTCGAAACCCTTGCGGCTCCCATCTATCTCGACCGCCAAGGTACCGTCCCGGATACGCTGGCCGATGACCAGGCGTTGTTTATCGATACTCCCTCCGGCATTGTCGTCGTGCTCGGTTGCGCCCATGCCGGAGTCATCAACACTCTCAATTACATTGCCGATTTTCTGGGAGTCAGCCGGATTCACGCCGTTTTCGGCGGAACACATCTGCTGGGAGCCTCTGACGAAAGATTGAATGCGACCCTGGCGGCTTTCGAGAAATACCAGCTTGAAAAAATTATGCCCCTGCATTGTACCGGCGAAAAAGCCCGCTTTTATTTCCATGAAAAATTGCCGCACCGGTATTTGAGCGGCCAGGTCGGCGTCAGTCTGGAATTCTGAAATATCAAAAGAAATCGCCGGTGAGCCGTTAGAATCCCACCGGCGAACGGTGCTTAGGAATAATGATGTGTTCCCTCGTCTCACCCCGACACACCACCGGCGCCCCCTTTGATGCCAGCCTTAACCGGCATAAGCGGATTTAGGCTAAAAGAGTGATATTTTTATTATTCTTATCTTTATGTAGAATATCGGACAATGCTATCGATATTTAATTAAAAAGTCGAAAACATTTGTATCAAAATGTTTCACAAAATGATAACCAATAACCATTTAAGTTGAAAAGCTTGACCTAGATTGTCTATATTTTAGACCTTTTAAGGGGGAGAGGCTTATTCGCCGGGCACGATACTCACCAATGTCTGGCCGATTCGGGGTACCGGATGGTCATCAGTAGTATAGATATGCAACTTCCTCGATTCGGTGATGATAAAAAGCGGGATGGCGTTGCCGTTGTGCCGGCTCTGGAAACGGTCATAATCGAATTCCTCGGTTATGAGATTCTTCTTCACGACCGCGCTGGAGCGGAACCGGTTTTCGAGCGATTCGAAATTGGCGGTCTTATCGAACAGGAAACGGCCGCACAGATACGACGGCAGGGCTTTTTTCTTTTTCTCGTCATCGGTGCCGACCGGCGGCAACTGATAAACTTCGGAACTGCCGAACAGGTCCACGAAATGCAACGCCGCCAGGGAATTAACTTCGTCGTTGGGCGTCAACGCCAACAGACGGCCGATGCCATCGAGTTGAAGTTCATAGGTCAATTCGTCGGAAAGAATATTTCCATAATACGCCTGGCAGCCGCTTTGCCGCGCCTGAGTGACATTGGCCCAGTTGGAATCGACCACCACCACGGGAAAACCCTCGTCCCGGATACGCCTGGCAATTTCAAGCACCCAGGCGTTAGCCCCGACAAACAAAACCCCCTGCGGGTTGGGTTGGGCTACCTTAAGCCATTGAGCCACCGGCGGGGCGGTCAAACCATAAACGGTCACGGTACCGACGATAACGAGAAAAGTCAACGGCACCAGTTGCGAGGCTTCCGCGAAACCGACTTCGACCAGCCTGATGGAAAACACGGATATCACCGCCGCCGCCACGATACCCCGAGGCGCCATCCAGGCCAGAAAAGCCCGTTCGTTGAATTTCAGTTTCGAACCAAGAGTCGAAGCCACCACCGCCGCCGGGCGAATGATAACAATCAGAACCCCGACAAAGAACCAGCTGGATACTTCCCCCAACCCCATTTCCTCGAACGAAACACGCGCCGCCAGGATGATAAACAGGCTGGAGATGAGCAACACCCGAAGGTTCTCCTTGAATTCCAGGATGTGTTTTATCGAGACTATTTTCTGGTTGGCCAGCGCCACCCCCATCACCGTCACCGTCAGCAGCCCGGCTTCCATTTGAAACAGGTTGGTGACGAAATAGCAGACAATCACCAGCATCAGCGACACCGGATTTTGCAGATAATCGGGAATCAAAAAACGCTTCAGAAGCAGAATCATGATCCCGGCCCCGGCCGCCCCGATTACCAGTCCCGAGACCAGCCCTTTTAACACTCCCAGGATAATTATCAGCGAGCTCGTTTGCATGTTGCCGGTGATGATGATTTCGAAAACCAGTACGGCCAGGATCGCCCCCAAGGGGTCGTTGACGATTCCCTCCCATTTGACAATTGAGCCGACCGAGCCGCTCGGACGCACCTGCCGTAAAAGCGGGATGATGACGGTCGGGCCGCTTACTACCAGCATCGCGCCCAGAAGCAACGCCAGGGGGAACTCCAGACCGACGATAAAATAAGCGGCGAAGGTGATTAAAAACCAGGTTATTAAAAGACCGATCGTTATCAGCGAGATAAAGACCGACCCGACCTGTTTCAAATCCTTGATGCGCAGCGACAGCCCGCCCTCGAACAGGATTATCGCCACCGATATCGAAACCAGCGGAAACAAAAGCGGACCGAACAGCTCGTCGGGTTCGAGAATCCCGGAAATCGGCCCGGCGATAAAACCGAACACGAGCAACAGCAGTATCGCCGGAAGGCGGACTCGCCAGGCCAGCCACTGGGCGGCGATGCCCAGCACCAGGATGCTCCCCAGCCCGAGCAACATATGTTCGGTCATCGGTTAATTCCTTCCATATTTTGAAGATATGAAATATCAGACGGGTTGACCAAATAAAAAAACGGTAAGGATGAAACCGGACGGATTTTTGAAAAAAACCGCCCCGGCGGGAGCCCGTCAAGGCGGTAATAGTAACAAACAAACTCAGCAGAATGTCGGGTCAATTACGACTTTAATATCTTCTGAGCTTCTTCCTTATCGACATCGAGAATATACTGAATCCCACTGATATCGGATGCTTCATGAGTCAGCGAAGCGATATCGTCACGGGTGATGTGTTCCAGCGCGAATTTGCGGCTTCCGGCCATGAGCTGACGCAGACCCTGGGCCAGGCGCTCGTAATAAGTGTAGAGACCGAGCGCGCCGGTCGGGACCTTTTCGAATTCGGCGTCGCCGAGTTCATGGCGCAAGCTGGCGGCGGTGACGAAAATTTCGTCCTTGGTGTTGCCGAACCGTTCGATATAAACCGGCACCTGGTTCTGGTCGATCGTGCGGCCGATAGTTTTGCCGACCATGGCGGCGGCAATCGGTGCGCGAGCCATACCGACCATCTTGACAAACGGCGCCCCCATCGCCAGGCCCTTGTAAATCTGATCCTCGAAAGTAAAGCCGCCGGCCACTGCCACCGCGGGTAGATGCTCGCCGCGAGCTTGCATCTGTTTCAAGTAATCGTACAACAACGAATGCAGTTCCACCGGCGGGACGCCCCATTCGTTCATCATTCGCCAGGGGCTCATCCCGGTCCCGCCGCCGGCGCCGTCCACCGTCAGCAGGTCGATTTTGTACTTGCAGGAGAATTTGACCGCTCGGGCCAGGTCCGCCGGACGATACGCGCCGGTCTTGAGAAACACGTACTTGGCGCCGGCTTTTCTAAGCTCCTCGACCCGGCCGGCGAACGATTCCTCGGTCACCATGCCGACTCGCGAATGGCGCTCGAATTCTTTGAAGGATCCGCGTTCAAAAGCCTTGATAACTTTCGGATCGGTCGGGTTCGGCAGCACCACGTAACCGCGTTCGTACAGCAGCTGGGCTTTCTTGAGATCCTTGATTTTGACCTCGCCGCCGATATCCTTGGCGCCCTGACCCCATTTGAGCTCAACGCATTCCACGCCGAGCTTCTCGATGGCGTATTCCTGGGTGCCAAGGCGGGTGTCCTCGATATTAGCCTGTACGATAGTCGCCCCCCAGCCGTCGCGCTGATGGTCCTTGTAGAGCTTCACGCGGCGCTTGAGGTCGACCGTGTCCACCACCCGGCCGTTCTTGATAACCGCCTCGACATCCATGCCGACCACGTTCTCGCCGATCGTGAGCCCGGTGCCGGCCAGCGCCGAACCGATCGCCAAACCTTCCCAGTTGAACTTGGCCACGTCGGTGGAACCGATCCCGGGAATAATCCAGGGATACCGGAACTTGATGCCCTTGTCGTGCCCGATGCGCACTTCGAGGTTGACGTTCGGGAAAATAGCCTTGTCGCTGTCCTCTTCGATACCGTGGGCGCCGACCGCGGTCCCCATGATATTGAAATGAGAATAATCCACCGGGTAGGTCTTTTCGCCGGCAGTGGTAATGACGCCGAACGGCTGAGGATAAATCACCTCGTGGCCGCGATAGGCCGACTTACCGATTTCGCACATACCGATACAGCCGTCCACACAGGTGACGCACATCCCCGAGGTCGGAATAATCGAATCCTCGGTTCTGTTTTTGGTCAAGGTTGCCGCCGAGGCATTCACTCTAGTTAGTGACATTTTACACTGTCCTCCAATCTTATATTCAGTCTTCTTTTATTTCACAAGCTACACAGGGGCTCATATAACACATCATATCATCGAATTTCTCTTTGCCCAGGCAGGGCGCCGGAATATTGGCGCAACCGCCGCAGATGGCGTGCTCCGGCCGGTTGTAAGTACACCGCAGCTGACAAGCCGGGCAGACATAAATACACCCACCGCACAAACGGCAGACATCGGACTTGATATCGAACGGGGTGCCGATACTGCGCGTTTCGCCGCGGCCGCGGAAACCGATTGCCTTGGCCATCATCTGTTCCTCGCACATCCGCACGCACAAACCGCAGAGAATACAGTCCTCGTATTCCTGCCGGAAACGCTGCTGATTGACGCGGTACCGGGACGCCAGGTCCTGAATGGTTTTCGACTGCGGGCAGGACGCCAGCAACAGTTCGAGAATCATCCGGCGAGCCTTATCGACCCTTTTACTGGTCGTGCGCACGACCAGGCCTTCCTGAACCGGGTAAGAGCAGGAAGCCACCAGCCGGGCGGCGGGACCCTCACCGATTTCAACCACGCACAAACGGCAGGCGCCGTATGGGCTTAAGCCGTCCATGTGGCACAGCGTGGGAATGGGGAAGTTCAGAAACTTCGCCGCCTCGAGCACTGTCGTTCCCTCTTCCACCGAAACCTGTAGACCATTTATTGTAAGAGTGACCATGCTCAGTTTCCTCCTGTAACCACGATGTTTATTTCCTGCTCTTTCGCCTCGGACTCTTTCGGTCTGGTAAACTCCAGGTCGCAACGGAGACAACGGTAGGCTTCCTGAGTCGCCTCGCGAATCGAGAACGACACCTCGACCTCGGCGAAATTGCGTTTCCGCCACTCCGCCGGCGCCCGCGGCGTTTCCGCCCGTAGCGCGGTAACCGTTTGCTGGTCAAGCGGGACCGGTTCGATATAAACACGCGGCAGCAACGGTTCCGCCGGTTCCTGAACCAGCGGCTCCTTGCGAATATACCGATCCATCATAACCGCCGCTTTCTTACCGGCGGCAATGGAGTCGATTACCGTATTGGGACCGGTCACCACGTCACCCGCGGCAAACACGCCCGGACGATTCGTCTGAAGCGTGACAGGGTCGATCTTGACCGTCGACCAGTCGGTTACCTCGATGCCGCTGGAACGGGCCGGGGAAATACAATCCGTCCCCGAATCCTCGCCGATCGCGATGACCAGAGTGTCAAACTCAATAGTGTACTCCGTGCCCGGTATCGGCACCGGCCGGCGCCGTCCCGAACTGTCGGTATCGCCCAGTTCGTTCCTGACGCATTCCAGTCCGGTCAGACGTCCGTCCCTTGAAAGGATTTTCGTTGGCGCCACCAGCGTGACGAGCTCGATGCCTTCCTGTTCGGCAGCCTCGATTTCCTCGGCAAAGGCCGGCATTTCTTCCTGGGTCCGGCGATAAAGGATGGTGACGCTTTCCACGTCCTTCTGCCGAATCGCCATCCGGGCCGCATCGATGGCCGAGTTCCCGCCGCCGATAATCCCCACCCGGCCGCGAGCCTGAAGTTCCCCGCGCTGGTTATAGGATTTGAGGAATTCTATCGACGGATAAACACCTGCGACATCCTCGTTTTCCAGATGCAGTGGTCGACTCTTGTGAGCGCCCATCGCCAGGAGAACCGCACTGAAGCCTTCCTCCATCAAGCCGTCGACCGAGAAATCCTTCCCCAGAGCGACATTGCATTTAAGGTGAATGTTTTCATTTATCAGCGAATCTATTTCTTTGCGAATAACATCCTGCGGCAGACGATAATTCGGGATTGCGCAATAGAGCATCCCGCCCGGCTCGTCCTCGGCTTCGAACACCGTCACGTTGTATCCCTTCAACGAAAGATAATGGGCGGTGGTGAGACCGGCCGGGCCGGCTCCGACCACGGCCACCCGCGGCGGCTCGCCGTCGGTCCAGACCTGAATTTCGGGCTTGTATTGCGAGGGCTCGATGCGGTCGGTGATAAAACGCTTGAGCGCCCGAATCGCAACCGGGTCGCCGCCGCTCGTGCCCGCCCGGCAGCGCTGTTCGCAGGGATGATGACAGACCCGGGCGCAAACCGACGGGAAGGGGTTGGCGTCACGAATGACCCGGTAGGCTTCCTCGTATTCGCCTTTGCCGATACAGGCCACGTACCGCCAGGCCTCGGTCCCCACCGGACAGGCCGATTGGCACGGCGCGCCGACGAGACTCTTGCATACGAAGGCGTCGCAGCGCTTGTCGCGAATATGCCGTTCGAACTCGCCGCGGAAATAACGCAGCATGCTCAAAACCGGGTTGGCCGCCGACTGACCCAGACCGCACATCGAAGTGTCCCTGACCACCACGGCCAGTTCCTCGAGCAGGTCCAGATGTTCCATTGTCGCCGTACCCCTGCTTATGTCGTCGAGAATCTCATACATCCGCTGAGTGCCCTTACGGCAGGTATAGCATTTACCGCAGGACTCGCTTTTCAGAAAGCTCATGAAATACCTGGCGACATCAACCATGCACGTATTCTCGTCCATGACAATCATACCGCCGGAGCCCATAATCGAACCGGCTCTGGCGAGACTGTCGTAATCGATCGGCAGGTCAAACATACCGGCCGGAATACAGCCGCCCGAAGGACCGCCGGTCTGGACCGCTTTAATTTTCGCTTTACCGATCGCGCCTCCGCCGATATCGTACACGACCTCCCGAATCTTTGTCCCCAGTGGAACCTCGACCAGACCGGTATTGCGGATTTTCCCTACCAGCGAGAAAATTTTGGTACCGGTATTGCCGGGAATGCCGACCCTGGCGAATTTATCACCGCCCTGATTGATTATCTCCGAGATATTGGCCAGAGTTTCAACGTTATTTATCATCGTGGGATAGCCGTTGATACCCTTTTGAATCGGATAAGGCGGCCGCTGACGGGGTTCCCCCATAAAACCTTCGACAGAACGAATCAGGGCCGTTTCCTCACCGCACACGAAAGCGCCGGCGCCACGGACAATATCAATATCAAAGTCGATTCCGGTACCAAGAATATCTTTACCGAGTAACCCCAAATCACGCGCCTGGCGAATAGCGATTATGGTATGTTTGATTGCCAAAGGATATTCCGCCCGTACATACATAATCCCTTTGGTCGCGCCAATGGCGATCCCGGCAATCATCATGCCCTCGATGATGCTGTGCGGATTGCCCTCGAGAACGCTCCGGTCCATATAGGCGCCGGGGTCGCCCTCGTCGGCGTTACAGACCACGAATTTCTGTTTTCCCCCATTACCGGAAGCCCGGGCCAGTTCCCACTTCTTTCCGGTGGGAAATCCGGCGCCGCCCCGACCCCGAATACCGGACTTCTTGACCTCCTCGACAATCCATCCCGGGTCATTTTTTGAAAGGACTTTTTCCAATGCCGTATAGCCGCCGCTTTCGATATAGTCCATGATGCGGATGGGATCGAGCTTCTGGTTCCGGCTGAGGATGGTTCTCATCTGCTTTTTGAAAAACGGAATATCATCCTGCCGATAATAGGCTTTTCCGGTTCGTTGATCGCGATAGATTAAATCATCGACAATCTCACCGCTGAGTGCCGCTTCGATAATCCGGGGTATGTCCTTCATCCTGAGCTTCGGATACAGATGACCGCCCGGATTCACAACCAGATAGGGATTCATTTCACAGAACCCGTGACAACCGGTAATTCTCAAGCCTATCTTATGCTGAAGAGAATTATCAAGAATATATCTTTTGGCTATCCTGATGATGTCGTTTACCCCGCTGGCTTGAGCCCCGGTATCGGCGCTTATGACCAGAGTTGGTTTATCGGATTGCGCTTCTCTATCACTTTTAATCCGTTGACAGAATTTTCTCAATTCCTCAACTGATGAAAGTTTTTTCATTTA
>JBMOKZ010000318.1:0-1081 GCA_049324195.1 Candidatus Zixiibacteriota bacterium
GGGATAACGGGTGCGACATTATTGAGGTGCAACGGGTGTTGAAACGCTGGGGTTTTTACGACGGGCCGATCGACGGGCGCTTCGAGCAGCCGACCATCGATGCCGTGCGGAGGTTCCGGAAAGCGCACCGATTGCCTCTTCTCGACGACGTCGTGGACGATGACGTTTACCGTTTACTCGGCCTCTGACCCGACTTTGCAATACTTTTTTAAGCTTTAGGCGCCGCGTCCAGTATTCTAAGGGAGGGTTTCAAGCCGATCTTTTTTATCAGATTTAAATAATCCTCGGACGTGGTGTCTTCCCACCTTTTTCCCAAAAGGGCCAATAAAACGGCTTCCATTACGTTGGTCCCGAAGGAGCGCCCGGCAAGTTCCGGCGTAGTCGTCACTAAAATTTTTGCGCCCCGGTCTTTCAGTAAGGCTTCGTCTTTCTTGGTGGTGGTATTGGTAAGAATAATCTTTCCGGATATCGAGAGCGGCAAATACCTTTTTATGTAATGAAAATCACCGGCGATTACTTCCGCCCATTCATAATAACGCCCGTATTTGGGTGTCTCCTGTTCCTGTTTTTCGCCTGTAGGATAAAGTATCTTAAAGGAAAGCCGCCCTAAAATCGGAAGAATAAGCGCGGCCAGCACTGAAATCGTAAATAGGCTTCTAACCGGAATCGGAATCCCAAGACCAAAAATCAAGTCGCCGAAAATGACCTTCGCACCGTTTTGAACCAGGGCTTCAGCCATTCCAAAACGATCAACCGCGCTAACCAGTAAAACCCGCTGTCCTTTTCGCAGGATTCCTTCCTGGAAAAGCTGGTTAACCACCTGCCGTTCCAGGGTGTTCTTTAGACCTGAGCCGTCACAAGCCGGTGTTACTTTCAAGGCGTTAAGGAGTTTTAACCCGTCTTTTATGGGATACCGCCTTTTTCGGGCTACCAGGTAAACGTCTATTCCGCCGAGCCCGATCGCATCCACGTTGCCGTCAAGCTCCCGTAGCAAAGCCACCGCCTTTTCCAAGTCGCCGTCCGTACCGCGCCGGCTGATCTCGAATCTCTCGCCAAGCAAATCGACGGTTACCGTATGGTC
>JBMOKZ010000319.1:0-1079 GCA_049324195.1 Candidatus Zixiibacteriota bacterium
CATCCTGTCCGGTAATGCCGGTTATGAGGGCGCGCATGTTAATCTCCTGTAATCAGTTCACCGTGAATCGCACTTATACAAATCAGGGAGCGAATGGTACAACTTTCACAAATGTAAGGGGGAATATATATTTTTGCCTTTTGAGAAGCAAACGGGAAAAAAGCGGTCGCTCTGCTTCTAAGTTGCATACTAAAAGACGGGCTTGACGAAACAGTCTCCTTTCAGAAACCGGCTGAAATTGTATCATGACCGCGTAGCCTTCGGGGTCGAAAAGACTCCGCAGAGGTTCTCTATGAGTTCCTATCACACTGATATCAATTTTAAATACGGCACGGCGTTAACCGCCATATCTGATGCCCCCTGCATTTTGTAACGAAAATACCCCGCCGCAGCAATCATGGCGGCATTGTCGGTGCATAGCGACGGCGGTGGAAAGTAAAACTCTCCCCCCAGCTTTCTCATCGCTTCTTGCATCAATTCTTTCAGGCGGCTGTTGGATGCCACCCCGCCGGAAAGGGTGACGGTCTTGATATTCAGTTCGATGGCGGCGCGGATCGCCTTGCTCACCAGCACTTCGACCGCCGCCTCCTGAAACGAGGCGGCGATATCGGCTTTGTTCTCTTCCAACTCCTGGGGAGTCAGTTTTTGCAAGTACAGCGCGACCGCTGTTTTCAAGCCCGAATAAGAGAAATCGAAACTCTCTTCCTTGGCGACACCGCGCGGGAAGCGAAAAAACTTTTTATCGCCGTATTGCGCCAGTCGGTCGATAGTGGCGCCCCCGGGGTACCCGAGTCCCATCAGTTTGGCGACCTTATCATACGCCTCGCCGACGGCGTCATCTTTGGTCTGTCCAAGTATACGGTAATCGCCGAAGGAGTTGACCTGCACCAGCGAGGTATGCCCGCCGGAGATAATCAGAGTGAGGTGCGGAACAGGCAGGTCGTGATGAATCAAAAAGTTGGCGGCGATATGCCCTTCGAGATGATTCACCGCCACGAATGGGATATCGTTACCATATGCCAATCCCTTTGCGAAATTGAGACCGACCAAAAGCGCCCCGACCAGTCCCGGACCATAAG
>JBMOKZ010000320.1:0-1076 GCA_049324195.1 Candidatus Zixiibacteriota bacterium
GGCAGGCTTCCTCCTCCAGATTGACCTGGGTAATAGAAATCTTGCGCCCTTTGTATGGCACCCAGCCATCGACGCCGATTATCATGGTTCGCTGGAAGCCGGTCGGGATGGAGCCATCCAGATACTGCTTCCTGATGACATGAATCTCATCGACTATCTTACAATTGAAAAGGAGGGCGATCTGGATAGCATAATCGACCGCCTGCTGATTGACCAGAAAAGGGGGGGTGTCGTCCATCTCGTAGGTGCAGGTGCGGTCCCGGTAGAGGCGGTAAATCACCTCTTTCTTGGTCTTGAACTCCATTAACGCCGTGCCGTCATATTCGCCCAGTTCCGAGAGTGTCGGACGCATATGCCGGAGAATTTCGGCGTCATGGCGACGTTTGGTCAGACCGACCGGACAATGACAGAAGAGTTTCCTTTCGGTCGCTACCTGCTGGTGGATTTCCAGCCCGCATTTGAAGCCGAGAGATTCAAAGAGAACCGAGTCGTTTATGTCAACCTTACTGAAGTCCATTTTGCAGGGGAATATATATCAGAACGGCGAAAAATAAAGGGAATTCTGTATCTTTTCGAGACCGGAATCGATTGACAGCGGCGTATCAAAGTCCTTTATTTTTGGAAACCTGAATGAGGAGGGTCTATGAGTTCCATTGAAGCCATTATTGACCGTCAACTGCGGCGCTGGGAACTGGAGCAGAGGAAAAAAGCGGAGGAGGAAAAGGTGGGTAAGCCCGGGGCGATTCGTCCTATTATCACGGTCAGTCGTCAGCGCGGAAGCCGCGGCGCCTACCTGGCGGAACGTCTTGCCGAAAAGTTCGGGTACCAGCTTTTGCACCGCGAAGTAATCGACCATATCTGTAATTCCACTGGTTACCGCCGTCAGATAATCGAATCGCTTGACAACAAAGTCCGCTCGCGAATAGAGCTCTGGTTTGAAGGTGTGTTCAAGGGGCTATATGTCGATTCTTCCGATTATTTCCGTCATCTCTATAAGGTAATGGTCTCCATCGCGGAACTGGGGGGAGTGGTCGTGGTGGGCCGGGCGGCGAATTTCATTCTCGGTCGCGACCGGG
>JBMOKZ010000321.1:0-8494 GCA_049324195.1 Candidatus Zixiibacteriota bacterium
ATCTTTGATATGGGGGATGATTATCCGGGCGGCGACCTCGCGAGCCATGTCCCTGACGGCCAGTTGATTATCGGTAAACTTGAAATCTATCATAGACTTATATGCTCCTCTATCAGGCTATTAAAGGGTATTTGGCATGACTATATATAGCATAAAACCGGGCTTAAGTCAATCAGCCGAGGGGTCAAGGAACTGGATAGATAAAAAAAATTTAAGAAAATAATTATTTCTGGAACCAAAACGGGACAACTTTGGTTTAATATTATAAGTACTTGAAAAAAATTGAACTTTTGTACCCTGACCATACACCCTCCCATGAAGAACCGCCGAGCAATTCGGCGGTTTTTTTTTATCTTAAATCTTGTTTTCTCGACCCTTTTCAGGGGTTGCACCTCCATATAGTTTTACATATATTCTTTTAACTATCTATTTGGAGAGAATCTCATTATGAGCGAACCAACTCGTATCAAGGCTGATATTATTCCTTACAACAGCGAATACGCCCAAATTGTCCGCTCCTGGATTGAATCCGAGGAAACCTACCGGAATGTCTGTCGAGGCCAGGATTTCCCGCCTCCCGAGGATATTGTGGACAGCTGGCAACGGCCAGATGTTGCGGCTTATCTGCTTTTTTCGGAGCACAAACCGGTAGCTTACGGCGAGATATGGAATCGGCCTATCGAGAACGCGGTCGAAATCGCCCACCTGCTGGTCGAGCCGTACAAGCGTTCCCGGGGTTACGGAACCAAAATGCTTAATTTACTTTATGAAACCGCCTCGCGGCGTCCGGATGTCATCAAGGTGCTTTTGAACCTCTACGGCGACAGCGAGGAAGTGCTCGGGTGTTTTATCAAGGCCGGGTTTGAACTCTCCGGCACAACGGTACATACCATGGGTTTGCGAATGGTGCGGCTGGTTGACCGGCGGCATCAGAAATAACAGAAAAAAAGCTTAATTTATCTATAGGGAGAAATTATGTCAGATTATAAAAATCTTCTGGTCGAAATCAAAGACGATGTGCTGATTATCACGATCAACCGTGAAAAAGCCATGAATGCCCTCAATGACGAAACTATCAGTGAACTCAACAAGGTCTTTAACAAGAACAAGGATAATGACGCCGTCAAAAGCGTTATCTTAACCGGGGCGGGCAAGGCTTTTATCGCGGGTGCGGATATCGGTGAATTAAAAGCTGCCGATTCCGAAAAAGGCAAGCTCATTTCGGAAAAGGGACTGCGTTTGATGGAAAGTATCCAATATTTCCCGCGTCCGGTTATTGCGGCAATCAACGGATTTGCGCTGGGCGGAGGTTGCGAGATCGCCATGGCCTGCGATATCCGGCTGGCTTCTGAAAAAGCTAAAATGGGTCAACCCGAAGTTAACCTGGGTCTTATTCCCGGTTACGGCGGTACCCAGCGGCTTTCACGCCTGGTCGGCCGGGGGAAAGCGATGGAATTGATTCTTACCGGCAACATGATTGACGCCGCCGAGGCGCACCGCATCGGGCTGGTGGACGAGATTTACCCGCCGGAGGAGTTGATAGACAAGGCGCTGGAGATGGCGAAACTGATCAATACCAAAAGCCCCCTGGCGATATGCGTGGCCAAGGAAGCCATCAACAAGGGTCTGGATATGCCGCTGCTCGATGGCTGCGATATGGAAATGCACATGTTCGGGGAAATTTGCGGCTCGGACGACAAGAACGAGGGCACTTCGGCGTTCCTGGAAAAACGGAAAGCCAATTTCACCGGAAAATAAAACCGCGATTTTTTTTAGATTTTTGTCGGGCCGATTCCGTCCTTTCGGAAAAAGCCCGATTTTTTTGAACCGAAATACGGTTTTTGTCAGGCATGAAGGCAGAGTCCCGACGATATTGAAATTAGCCGGACTCATAAATGTCAATCATCTTGGTGGGAGCCGAAAAAAGTCATTTCGGGCCAAGTTGAAAAATTTAAACATAATGAGGGTATAAGTCAAATCATGAAACCCGAAGATATAAAACAGAACCGTCTTTATTATGAATTTGCCGATATGTGGCCGCTTTTAAGCGACTCGAAAGAATACGCCGGCGAAGCCCGGTATTGGAAAGAAGCGCTAAGAGATAAACTCGGTGAGGGTCGCCACGAAATTCTGGAGCTGGGGGTCGGCGGCGGCAACAACCTCTCGCATTTGACAGCTGATTTCAAGGCTACGGCCGTTGACCTCTCGGATAAGATGCTCGATATCTCACGCCGGCTCAATCCCGACGTCGAACATTATGTCGGCGATATGCGGACCGTACGGCTCGGGATGAAATTCAAAGCGGTCATTATCCACGACGCCATTAACTACATGCTGACCGAGGACGATCTGCGCGCCGCGTTCAAAACAGCAGCGGAACATCTCGATAAGGGAGGCGTGTTCGTAACCTCGCCTGATTATTTCAGGGAGACGTTTACCGACGGCGCTGTCCGGCACCAGAAACGAACTGACGGGCAGACAGTGCTTGACTATGTCGAGTACGAATTCGACCCCGACCCGGACGATACGGAGTATATTTATATCCTGACTTACTTCATCCGTAAGGGCGCGGAGTTGCGCATCGAGCACGACCGGCATTACGGCGGGCTTTTTCCGCTAAAACGCTGGCTGGAGCTTATCGACGAAGCGGGATTCGATGTCGAGAAGTACGATTACGACGTTCATGACGACAAGCGCCAGTCGTTCTTGCTGGTGGGAGTGAAACGGTAACGGTATAGTTGCTGTCGAAAAAAATAAAAACAGGACAGGATTTAAATCTAATTTACCTGATATTCGCTCGTAATCTTGATATCGTTCAGTTCTAAATCCTTGTTGTAATTTTTGATATATATCTTGCCCAGCGAAAGGTAATAATCAACCCCGGCTTTGATTTTCTTAGAGTCCAGAGCGAGCAGCAAAACCTCCACCTGGTCGGTATTGTAGATTTTGCATTTGTAGTCTTTGTCCACTTTTTGATTGTCGATGTAGATGGTCGAAAGCTCTATCTCGCCCGAGGCGTCGGCCAGCTTGAATTGGTCCACGTTAAAGGATATGAATATGTGCTGGTTGTTGGCGACGGTCATCATGATTTTCATGCCGCCGGATTTAACGGCTGATACCGTAAGCATAAAGGATACGCCGTCCTGCCGAAAGAAATACTGTTGCATATTGGTACCGGTTTTCGAGAACCGGTTGTCCTCGACGCCGTAAATCACCGGTTTGGGATGGCAGGATAGAAGAATTGCTGTAAGTAAAAAGAATTGGAAGGCGTTTCTTGTAATTTTAAAAATCATGAATTAGCTCACTTCCACCTGTATAGTTCCGGCACCGTGCCGTTATCGATATCGATACCCACACCGTAATTGTTCGCGCCGTAGTTTGTATCCGCTTTGTCCGGCTGGAACCAGAGGGAGTTGTTTTTCGCGGTCGGGTGTTCGTTTTCTTTCCCTTCCTTAAATTCATAGTACGAATCATTACCGCCGATGTCAATAAAGCCGCCGAACGAATTGACATAACTGTTGTAGGCGTGGAGCGGGCCGGGATCTTTGAAATCCGGCCGGAATGAAGCCTCGCCCAGCCCCGGTGTACCCTCACCGAGAAAATACCTGTCGTCGCCGCCAATATCGATCAAAAAAGCGTTGGAGCGAATCTGCGCCAGACCCATCGAGATAATTTTCGCCCGGTAGGTATCGTTACCGTTCTTGTTAATCAGGAAGGCGTTGGTGAAATCCCAGCCAAAACCGAGCCCGGCGCCCGAGGTTTCATAAAGTTCGTGGCGGTCGTCGCCGTTTTCATCGATTAAAATCCCGTTGCAGAAATGTGCCCCGGAGCCCTGGGTGAAATAGCACGACTCATAGAAATCGTCGCCGTTTTTGTCCAGCGCGATGCCGGTGCCGAACCAGTAGCCGATACCCAGCGACCAGTTGCCGCTATAGTAATGGTCCTTGCCGTTGATATCGATAATCGCGCCCAGGCCTCCCGCCCAGGAATGGCCGTCGGAGCCGTCGCCTCGTCTCCCGAATCCCGCCCCTTGGACGTTATTGCCGTTGATTTTGTTCTCGCTGTGGTAGTCTCCCCGGTTGAACACCGAGGTATACGGTTCGGCGGTGTAGCTGTCGTCGCCGGCGAACGAGGCCAGCACGCCGATCCCGCCGCCAATCCCGCCCATGCCCTGACCGTCGCCATACAGGTAATACTCGTCGTTGCCGGTGCCGTCGAGACACAACCCGATGCCGAAGTACCCCGCTCCCTGCGCCGAGAGAGCGGCTTTGTACTCATCGTTACCCTCGCGGTCGAACAGCACGCCTACGCCGAACACGCCCGCACCCTGGGTATAGGTCGAGCCGTTATAGTGGTCGTCGCCTTTGGAGTCGATTACTAATCCAACACCCAGCAGACCCGCGCCCGTCGAGGGCGGGTAAGCGCGCTTCTCGTAGCCGTAATAGTCATCACCGTCGAGGTCGATCACCACCGAGACCGGGTTGGCCAGCGACGCGGTCGCTCCCGGTGTGCCCTGGTAAATCATCTTCCGACCAAAATCGATTACCATGAGGCTGTTGGTAGCGTCGTACTCGGTCCAGCCGGGCAGGGGAGAGCGAAGCGAGGCAAAGAAGGTCGAAGGATGTTTTTCATTCTGATGGATTTTAGAGAAGAGGGCGATTTTACCGAAAGGGGTAATCATCTCGAACTCGAAATCCTTGGGGATGTCGTTAACGAACTTTTTCAATTCCAGTTCGGCTTTCTCCGCTGCCGCCGCGGTTTTGAGCGCGGCGTAATGCAGCGACAGCCGGTCGATAACCGCTTCGATATCGTCAAGCTCGGGATAGTACACCATCCCGTCCCCCTGAGTATCGGACAGATCGCGGATATCGAACGCTTTCTGCATGTCGTCGGGGTCACAGTTGCGAAACGCCAGATTGCGCCATTTGATAGCGTCGGTCAGGTTGACCAGCAACTCAGCCAAAATATATTTAACCGTATCCGGAAGAGTCGCCAGGCTGCCTCGCACATCGTTTTTGATATCCGGCCAGGTGGAGCGGTTGCCGAAAGTAAAGTACTCGATATCCCGTCCGGCCAGCGCGAACAGCTGCTCCACGGCGGCCACCAGCGGCTCCGGACCCTCGGGAGCCGGTTTGAGATTGGCCGAATAATCTCGGAAACCGCCCTGCTTTTTATCCACCCCGAGATGATAGACGAGCTTGTAAAGGCTGTTGCTGTTGCTGTCGGCATAAGCGGGGTCGAGATAAATTTCCGCCGCGTTGCCCATTATCACGGCATAATCGTACAGCTTGAACGGTTCGTCAAAGAGAGCCTCGAACGAACTCAACCGATGCGGCGCATCGAGCGGAAAGCGGCACCAGTAACCCTTGGGGGCGAAACCGATATCGCTTTTTTTGAATCCGACCTCGTTCAAAATTTTGTTTAAAATGTCTTCGGTTTCCTGGGCAGCAGCCATGGAAAAAAGAACCAGTACGGTTATTAATATAATGAGCGGATACTTTATCATGAACGGCACCTCCGGGGTTTTCGCGGTTGCTTTAGGGAAAATAACGGCCTGGTAAGCGGTGAGTAAATAATAAACTGAAAAGGGGGATAAAAAAAGGCGCCCTGAAAGCGCCCTTCTGAAATCAAAGGATGTAATGCCTTAATATTCCGTTTCCAATATGTATTCTTTCAGGTCCTCGATATTCATATCTTCCAGATGCATCTCGTTAAGTTGTTCTTTCTGGATTTTCATCTGGCGGCGCTGTTGCCGTTTCATCATGGTGTCGAATTTCTCCTCGGAATAGTTAAAGTCTTTGTTTCTTCTTGGATTACGCGTCTTTTGATTACTGTGTTTAAATCCGAATCTAGTTCTATCGTCCATTTTTCCTCCGAATTGTTTTTCTGAAAATACAGGGAATATTATAGTCTATATTTCGGCGGTTCGGGCGCAGAATTTGGTCAGTTTTTGGCGGTTATTTAAAATAATTTGTGATTCTTTTTCCCCTTATATAATGAACCCGTAATTTCGAAAGACCCTGCAGTTTTTTTCATATTATTATCTTCATTACCAATCTTTGCAATCATTTGCCCATGAGAAAAACCGCATGGATTCAGGTCTTTTCGACAGTTTTCATATTTTAATTCATTGATTTACAACAAGATAATGTTCGGAAAATACTGGAGTACGCTGAAAAATCATGTATGGCACTCCTTATGCTCAAAGGGGTTTAGAGCAGACACAACCGAAGATTAGGAGTCAATATGTTAGAATGCAAATATCATCGCGGTTTTTCAACGGAAAGATTAGAATCCATCCGGGAACCGAAAGTGCGCCGGGACGAAAAGGGATTCTATATAATGACTCTATCGGAAAACACCAAGGTCTATTTTGAAGATTTCTATACATTCCTCGAATTGACTTATGAAAAAGCCCTTCGTGAAAAAGAAATTATCACGGATAAAATCGCCTCGACCAGCGAGAATCAGAACGAATTGCGGTCGTATTACCGGGCTAAATCGGTGATTATCGATTTGCTTTTGAAGACGGTCCGCCGTTTCTATACCGATGGTTCCAATTTCGGCATTATTATGACCCCCTGGTGTTTCGGCACCGTGATGCTTGAGAAGATCGAGGTTTACCGGGAACGTCTCAGCAGGGGCGAGGTGAGCGACTCCAATATTGTCGATTATCCGTATTATGTCATTCGTTATATCGATGAAATTTACAAAACCATTCTCCTGGAGATGTTCGATTTCCCGGAACAGGCTTTTCAGATGAGATGGCAGTACTCGGAACTTCTGAAGCGTTACTCGAAGGTTTTGACGGATATTACCGATTCGTTACAATCCGTGATAAAATCGGTCAAGAATCTCGGTTCGAAATAAGTTTCTCTTAAATATATTTCTGTTTGGGTTACCTCCGGATCAAATATCTGGAGGTTTTTTTTAAGCCAATTCGCCGAATTGCCGATACATTATATGATAGGATATTAGCGATAATTACGCCCTTTTTGGATTAGGATTAGAGACTTTTTGTACCAATGACTTCAACTGCCGTTAAAAAGAGAACCGAGCAGAAATTTCTGCCAATTTATCTGGATTCCCTGCGGGTTGATTCGGTCCTTGATTTTGACCTCTATATCAAGGTCAACAACCAACTGGTCCTCTACCGGTCCGCCGATTTGCCTTTCACCGAGCGTACCCGCCAGAAGCTTCTGGACAACAGCATTGACCGGCTCTATATCACCAATCAAAACAGGGACCGGTACCAGGTCTATATCGAGCAGAATCTGGACAAGATTCTGGAGGACACGTCCATCCAGGAGGAGAAGAAAGCCGGCATATTGTACGAAACCTCGACCAATCTGGTCAAGGATGTTTTGAGCAATCCCACTTACGGCGAAAATATCAAGCGTTCCCAGAACATGGTGAGCAACACCATCGATTTTATCCTGAAGGGACGCGAGGCGTTTTTAAACCTGCTCAAAATAACCTCGTTCGATTATTATACCTACACGCATTCGGTCAACGTCTGCACGTTCGCCATCGCCCTCGCGCAGCAACTGGGGTTCAAGGATGAGGAGTTCCTCAACGAACTCGGTATCGGAGCGTTGCTGCACGATATCGGCAAATCCAAAATCTCGGAAAGAATTTTAAACAAGCGCACCGCCCTGAACCAGATCGAGTTCGAAATCATGAAGAAGCACCCCAAATGGGGGGTGGAGATTCTCGGTGAAACCGACCAGATTTCCAAAGCGAGTTATTTCCCGGTACTGCAGCATCACGAACGCGGCGACCGGCGCGGATACCCATCGCGTTTGTCTCTGGACGAGGTGCATATCTATTCCAAGATTGTCGCCATTGTCGATTCCTTCGATGCCATGACCACCGAACGGGTTTATCAAAAAGCTATCGATACCTATCCGGCCTTGAAAATCATGTTCAACCTGAAAGGGGCTTATGACGAACGTATTTTGACCACGTTCGTGGAACTCATGGGGCCGTCGGGTTTGACCGATATCTGATTTTTCCTTTCCTTCCCTTTCTTATTTTTGACCAATAATCCATTTACAAAACCGCTCGGATATATGATATTGTATCTCCAGTATGAAGCTTACAAAGGAGATACCATGAAAGAAATAATTCACACCGATAAAGCTCCGGCCGCAATCGGACCGTACTCCCAGGCGGTCAAAGTGACCGGGGGAAATCTCGTCTTTTGTTCGGGGCAAATCGCTATTAACCCCACTACCGGGGAACTGGCCGGTGATTCGATTGAGGAGCAGTGCCGACAGGTAATGGAGAACCTGAAGGCGGTCCTGGGTGCGGCCGGGGCAGACATGTCGCATATTGTCAAAGCTAATATTTTTCTGGCGGATATGGGCGACTTTGCCGTGGTCAACAAAATTTACGCCGGTTATTTCAAAGGCGACTATCCGGCACGGGCGGCGGTGGCGGTGAAAACCCTCCCGAAAGAAGTCAAAGTAGAGATTGAAGCGATAGCCGCTAT
>JBMOKZ010000322.1:0-1070 GCA_049324195.1 Candidatus Zixiibacteriota bacterium
AGCCACGGCATCCGCCAGGTCTACCTGCAAAATTACCCGTTTTTCCGGATTCATCGTGGTTTCCCAGAGCTGTTCCGGATTCATCTCGCCGAGACCTTTGTAACGCTGGATTCCCACCTGACGCCCCATTTGGTCCAACAGGCGGTCGAGCTCACCGTCGTTATACGCATACACCGTTTCTTTACCCTTTTTAACACGGTAAAGCGGCGGCTGGGCTATGTAAACGTATCCGGCCTCGATTAACTGCCTCATGTAGCGGTAAAAGAAGGTGAGCAAAAGCGTCCGGATATGGGCGCCGTCCACGTCGGCATCGGTCATTATCAGAATCCGGTGATAACGCGCCTTTGCCAGATCAAAATCGTCACCGATGCCCGTGCCCAGCGCCGTGATAAGCGCGCGGATTTCCGCGTTGGCCAGTATCTTGTCAAACCTGGCTTTTTCAACGTTTATAATCTTGCCGCGCAGGGGCAGGATCGCCTGAAACCGCCGGTCTCTTCCCTGCTTGGCCGATCCTCCCGCCGAATCACCCTCTACGATGTAAAGCTCCGTCAGTGCCGGGTCGCGCTCGGAACAATCGGCCAGTTTACCCGGCAGGGCGGCGGTTTCCAGCAAGCTTTTTCTCCTGGTGAGTTCCCGCGCCTTCCGCGCAGCCTCGCGCGCACGCGCCGCCGATATCGTTTTTTCAATGATTCGTTTGCCCAGACCGGGATTCTCTTCAAAAAAGATCGTCAGGTTTTCGGACACCACGGTATCCGTTATGCCGCGTACTTCGGTGTTGCCGAGTTTGGTCTTGGTCTGGCCCTCGAATTGAGGTTCCGGTACCTTGACGCTTATGACGGCTGTTAAGCCTTCCCGGATGTCCTCTCCCGCTAAAGCCAGGCCGTTTTTCAGGAGCCCGTATTTCCTGGCGTACTCATTGACAACCCTTGTCAGGGCGGTTTTTAAACCAGCCTCGTGGGTCCCCCCGTCAACGGTTCTTATGGTATTCGCGTAAGAGAATATATTCTCGAGATAACCGTCGTGGTATTGCAGCGCCGCCTCGACCCACACCCCGCCCTGCTGGCGCGTTA
>JBMOKZ010000323.1:0-1068 GCA_049324195.1 Candidatus Zixiibacteriota bacterium
GCATTCGAGCGAGTCACCCGAAGCATCGTCCCATTCGCCGCCGATCTGGTAAATCAGGTCGTTGACCGGGTCGGTCGACGACTTGTTAAAGGACCCGGTATCGGAAGGAATATCCCAGTCGAACGCTTCACCGATAACCAGGTCGTTGTGAGCCGCACCGTCGAAGGAGAAGATGCGCATCATTTCGATGACATACTGGACGTTACCGGTCGGAGCGTAATAGGTCTTTTCGACCGCAACCGTGGAGTCATAGGTCACGAAAGCGCCACTGTGGAAGCAGTCATAAGCGGCATCGGAATAATGGGTCGGCTTGGTCAGAGTAACACCTGACGGAGCGTCGCCCTCGACCGGCTTGAAGCCGTTCTCGGAGGCGAAACCGTCGCCGAAAATCGACCAGCTGGCCGTCACGGTGGTGTCGCTGCCAGCTATCGAGGCTTTCAGAATAAGAGGGGAAGCGTCGCCCAGGTAAATCGTAGCATCACCGGGGATGGTATCCGCGCCGGAGGAATCGAAGTTCTGTTCGTTGTCGCATTCATAGGTATCGTTGCTGTAATAGTCAAGGTTGACACCACCGGAATAGTTATTTCCCACGTTGCCGTTGCTGCCGACAACCAGGCTGATCAGACCGGTCGTGACCGTATCCCAGGTAACGCCGATGACCGTATCAGCCACCGGGAAGTCCAGCTTGAAGAAGACCGAGTCATTGTCGTAATCGTTGGAGAGGAAATACACCTCGCCCACGAGATTGACGATCGTCCCCGGGTTGTTGATGGCGCCGTTACCCAGCGAAACCGTCAGCGTATCCCAGTTGTTCGGGGCGACATAATCGATCGTCATCGTGGTCTTGTCGATCGTCAGCCAGTTGGAAGCGGCGTAAGTAGTTTTAACATAATCGATTTCGCTGACGACCAGCTGGTCGTTACCGCCGTTCTCCACCGGCACCTTCAGGGCATAGGTGTCGCCGTGCTGGACATAGAACGGGTAAACAACATCACCCTGCGAAATTCTGATAATCGGCTTGATAACCGGGTCCACGCAGGGCAGGCGGAACCACTTGTGCGGGTTGTA
>JBMOKZ010000324.1:0-8426 GCA_049324195.1 Candidatus Zixiibacteriota bacterium
ACCCTTGACAAAGGCAAAAGAAAGATGTATCAAAGTTCGTGAAAATAGTAACAAACTGCCGGGCGAAGATGTTGGAGATAACGGCAAACAGGACAAGTTCGGATCTATTTGATTTCGAGCTTACTTCATGTTTTCTCTGCAAGATTCACACCGGCTTTTCTCTAAGTGAAACACTTCCGTTTAGATAATGGGAGTTTAGTGTGAAAGGTCAATAAAATGACTGAGAAAGCTTTTAATCCTTTTGAAATGGCTCAAACTCAGTTTGACAAGGTTGCTGATTTGCTCGAGCTGGATAAATCTACCCGTGAAATCCTGCGCAACCCTCTAAGGGAATATCAGTTTTTAATTCCGGTCCGCATGGACGATGGTCAGGTTAAAGTTTTTCGAGGCTTCCGGGTGCAGCACAACGATTCACGCGGTCCGTCAAAGGGCGGCATCCGCTTCCACCCGCAGGAAACCATCGATACCGTTCGCGCCCTGGCGATGTGGATGACCTGGAAATGCGCCGTAGTCGATATCCCGCTCGGCGGCGGCAAGGGTGGCGTTATTTGCGATCCTCACAGTCTCAGTGACCGTGAACAGGAACAGATATGCCGCGGCTGGATTCGGCAGATGGCTAAAAATGTCGGACCGGTCAACGATGTTCCGGCTCCCGACGTTATGACCAATGCTCAGCACATGCTCTGGATGCTCGACGAGTACGAACACATCCACGGCGGTAAGTACCCGGGCTTCATTACCGGCAAGCCGGTCGGAATGGGCGGTTCTCTGGGACGGACTGAGGCCACCGGTTACGGGGTTATTTACACCGTTCGCGAGGCGCTCAAAGTACTCGGCATCGACCCAAAAAACACCCTGGCCTCCGTTCAGGGCTTTGGGAATGTGGCTCAGTACTCCATTCAGCTTTACAACCAGCTGGGTGGTAAAGTCATTTGCGTCGCTTGCTGGGACCAGAAGGACCAGACCTCCTATACCTTCAAAAAGACTTCCGGGGTGGAATTGAAGGAATTGCTTGGTATTACCGACCGGTTCGGCGGTATCGACAAAACCAAAGCCAAGGACCTCGGCTATGAAATCCTGCCCGGAAAAGCCTGGATTGAACAGGAAGTCGACATCCTGATTCCGGCGGCTCTGGAAAACCAGGTCAACGGCGAATCCGTCAAGAGAATCAGTAAACGGGTCCGGCTGATGGCCGAAGGCGCCAACGGCCCGACAACCCCCGAAGCCGACAAGGTGCTCGAAGAACGGAAAATTTACGTAATACCCGACTTCCTGGCCAACGCCGGCGGCGTGACCTGCAGCTATTTCGAACAGGTGCAGAGTAACATGAACTATTTCTGGGAAAAAGATGAAGTTCTGGAGAAACTGGACACCAAGATGACTGCGGCTTTCAAGGCGGTCAACGCTCTTCATGAAAAACGGAATTTGTACATGCGCGACGCCGCTTACGCTATCGCTATCGACCGGGTCGCCCGCGCCTGCCACGATCGCGGCTGGGTGTAATTTAAAGCATCGTTTGTTCTTACGAGGTTCAGGAAGGGAACTTCCTGAACCTTTTTTATTGACTAAAACCACCGGGGTTGTTTTCCCCCGATTGCCTGATAATTTATTTTTGTTTTTTCCGAAGCCGATTAGTATCTTTCAATCTTAAATAAAATTCCGACATACGGCTGATACCCGTTTAAGTTGGGACGCAAAAACAACGAAATATATTATATGTGCCGGCTTATGATACCGGCCGGTATTTATCCGGGAGCTGACTTTAAATGGCCACCAAGAAAAAATCAATCGACAAATTGCTGGACTCGCTGGTAGAACGAGCCAAAGAACTCGACTGCCTTTATCATATCGAGGAAATCCTCAGCAATTACGACGACAAGCTGGGAGATGTCTTCAACAAAATAATTCGGGCCATTCCCTCCGGATGCAAATATCCCGGTATCTGCCAGGTAAAAATCACTCTGGAAAACCAGACTTTCAGTTCTCCCGATTTCACCATCACCCCCTGGGAGCAGAGTGCCGACATCGTCGCCCACGACATGGTCGTCGGCACCGTGACAATATCGTATCGCGAGGAAGTACCGAAAGAAGATTACGGACCGTTTTTGAAAGGCGAAATAAAGCTGCTCGGAACGATTGCCGAACGACTGGGTAATTATATTCTCCACAAAAAAATGCGACAGATAATGGAAGGTTTCGAACCGACCGAGGAGGTTCAGCCCGACCGGGTTAGGGGTGAGTGGCAGGTAATCATGCAGCTGCTCAAACAGGCCGACCGGCACCTGTTTATCAGTATTACCCGCAAGATGCTCAACCACCTTTGCTGGAGCGGCGTCTCCGAGGCCGAGCGGCTTTACCAGTCATTCGATATGGAACAAAGCCACAACGAATCCAACAACAACGGCGACGACTGGAATATCCCCCGGCAGCACCGTTCGCTCGTTTTCAGCGCCGATTTCAGCTCCACCGTGTTCGAAATCGCCATAAAACATCTTAACGACAAAGAAATTCTCCGATTGATTCAGAAATGGTTCCAGCAGGAAAAACTCAGTTTTCTCGACCAAGTTATCAACCGCAACCTCTCGTTGGCCGTGGTTGCCGATTCCATCCGCCGCTACCACCATTTGGCTCAGAACGACCCGGACACGCCCACCCCGAGCAAGCTGGGCGTTCAGGTATCGCTGATACGCCGGTTTCTGTCTGACCAGCTGCAGTATATCAATATCGCAAAGGATTATATCGAGGTTCAGGATTTTTACAATCTGCTGCAGAATCTGATATTCAGCGCCGAAAGCCACGGCCGGCTTGGCGGCAAAAGCGCCGGTCTTTATCTGGCTGCTCAGATCCTGAAGAAAAAGGGCAAGGATTCGGACCTGTTAAGCAATGTCAAGATTCCCAAAACCTGGCACATCACCTCCGACGTTTTGCTGCATTTCACTCATTACAACGATTTCAACGAAGTCGTGGAACAAAAGTACAAGGAAATCAACCAGGTCCGGCTCGAATATCCGCATATCGTGCAGACTTTCAAGAACGCCCGCTTCCCTGCTGATATCGTCAACGGCCTGTCGGTCGCCCTTGACGATTTCGGGCAGCACCCGCTTATCGTCCGCAGTTCCTCCCTGCTGGAGGACCGTTTCGGGGCGGCCTTCTCGGGCAAATATAAAAGCCTGTTTTTAGCCAACCAGGGCAGTAAGAAAAAACGGCTCGACGCCCTCATGGACGCTATCGCCGAGGTCTATGCATCGACGTTTGGCCCCGACCCGATCGAATACCGGGCCGAACGGGGTCTTATCGATTACAGCGAGGAAATGGGCATCATGATTCAGGAGGTGGTCGGCAACCGCATCGGCAAGTATTACCTGCCCTCCTACGCCGGGGTGGCGTTCAGCAACAACGAATTTCGCTGGTCCCCCCGTATCAAACGCGAGGACGGTTTGATACGGCTGGTGCCCGGTCTCGGGACCCGGGCGGTGGACCGCCTCAGCGACGATTACCCGGTACTGGTCGCCCCCGGTCAGCCGGGTCTGCGGGTTAATGTCAGCCCTGACGAGACCGCCCGCTATTCACCCAAAAAGGTCGATGTTCTCAATCTCGAAACCAACAGTTTCGAAACTATCGAGTTTACGGAACTGCTCAAGGAATCCGGGTACGAATTTCCCGGCATCAAAGACATCGTTTCCATTTACCGGGACAACCATATCCATCGCCCGATCGGGATGAATATCGATTTCGACAACGAAACCATGGTGGCTAATTTCGACGGCTTGATTAACCGTACGCCCTTTGTCAAGCAGATGCAATCGATTCTGAAACTGCTCGAGGAAACCCAGGGGGAACCGGTCGATATCGAGTTTGCCTCCGATGGCCGTGATTTTTATCTCCTGCAGTGCCGCCCGCAAACCCATTCCGACCACAGTATGCCGGCCTCCATTCCCAAGGATTTACCCGAGGCTCAGGTTATTTTCACCGCCAACCGGTATGTCTCCAACGGATACGTGCCGGATATCACTCACATCGTATATGTTGACCCTCAGAAATATTCGGAACTGACCAACCGCCGGTCGCTCGAGGACGTCGCCCGGGCGATCAGCAAACTCAACAAAATTTTGCCAAAAAGGCAGTTCATTCTCATGGGGCCGGGGCGATGGGGCAGCCGCGGGGATATCAAGCTGGGTGTCAATGTCACCTACTCCGACATCAATAATACCGCCGTGCTGATCGAAATTGCCCGCAAGAAAGGCAATTACCTGCCCGATTTATCGTTCGGGACGCACTTCTTCCAGGATTTAGTCGAGGCTCAGATACGCTATCTGCCGCTTTATCCCGACGATGAGGATATTATTTTCAACGACGAATTCCTCACCAAATCACAAAATATCCTGCGCGAAGTTCTGCCGGACTACGGCTATTTGTCCAAGACGATCCGACTTATCGACGTTCCCTCGGTCACCGGGGGGCACATCCTGCAGATTCTGATGAACGCTAATACCGACAGGGCGGTCGCGCTTCTGCGGCAGCCCTCCGTCAAACCCCTTGCCATTACGGTTCCGGTCGACGAACGCGCTACGGTCGAAAAACCGCCGCTCGAAAACCACTGGCGCTGGCGCCAGCAGGCGGTCGAATCCATCGCCGCCCAAATCGACCCGAAGCGATTCGGGGTGAAAGGCCTGTACCTGTTCGGCAGCGCCAAGAACGCCACCGCCCGGGCTGACAGCGATATCGATATCATCGTACATTTCGAGGGCAACGATGAACAGCGCCAATTACTCAAACTCTGGCTTGAGGGCTGGTCCGACAGTCTCAGCGAATTCAATTACCAGAAAACCGGTTACCGGATCAAAAATCTGCTCGATGTTTATTTCGTCACGGATGAGGACATCAAAATAAAAAACAGCTATGCGATGAAAATCGGGGGAATCACCGACCCTGCCCGCGAGATCCCGCTGTTGAAGAAAATATAAATCTCATCCTTTTTCAGGCGACAGGATAGCGAAAACATGCCGTTCATAATTCCGCTTGCGCCCCCGATACATCCGCAGCGAGGGCTGCGTGAAAACAAACCCCCGGCGCAGCAGCAGTTCGACTATTTCCCAGTTTGTTTCCGGAACGCCCAGCGACAGGCTTTTGTGCGCATAACGTTCCACGATATCATTCAGAAGCTGTTCGGCGGCGTTTCGATTCTCCGCCACACAGGGACCGATTGCCAGATAGCCGGTTTCTTTTGGTCGGACGACTGCGAAGGCCGAAAGTTGCTCGTCATGATGAGTATATATTGAATCCTTGAATTCGTCGAGATAGCGCTGCAAAAGCGACGTCCGGTTCAGACCCGTCCTTTGCCTGTCGAATTCGAGCACGGCGCGGTCGGGATCAGGGGCAAGAGAATCGGCAGCGACGGCCTCCGCCCGGCCGGGACGAAACAGCCGTAACGAAAGATATTTATCTTTGAACCCCAGCCGGCGATAGAGCGGCACCGCTCCGAACACTCCGTCCAGTTCGATGGTCGCCACGCCTGTACGCTCCAGGTGTTCCATGGTGTGGACCAGCAACCGCTCCCCGATTTTTTTATTGCGGTGATCCGGTTTGACAATCAGGGTGCCGACAAAAGCGTAATCTTCGTATGCGGTCGAGGTAATAATCGCGACTGGATTTTTTTCGACCCACGCCACGAAACAGCCCTCGGGTCCGTTCGCAAGCAACCGCCTGAAATCGCTTTCCAGATAGCCCCAATTTTCGTAATCGGTCAGCGACTTGGCGAAGGGAATATCCTTCGCGGTCATTATACTTATATTAATTTCTTGAAGACTCATACTGACAACCTTTTATAATTCTTTTAGTATTTTATACACCACCGAGAAATCCAGCTTATCCATGTCATTCGCCGCTACCATCGCGAAAATTTCTTTCGCGAGGCTGCCGGTAAAGAGCGGCCGTTTCAGCTCACGCGACAAATCCTGCAGGAAATGCAGATCCTTGTAAATCGCCGCCGCGGAAAAATGCACGCTGAAATCCTCGTCGAGTAGTTTCTGTCGCTTGGCGCTCAGTACCCCGGAATTGCCGGCTCCGACGGCTAAAATATCGAGCACTTTTTCTTTTTCGATGCCGGCCCTTTCGCCGATAACGATCGCCTCGGCAATCGACGTCATGAAGGTACCCAAAAGCAAATTATTGACTAGTTTCATGCGGGTTGCCTGTCCCGGTTCCGGCAGGTGAAAAATATGCTGCCCCAGTTTCTCCAGAAGGGGGCTTACTTTTATAAAAGCGTCCACCTGGCCGCTGACCACGATTGTCAGGGTACCTTTCGAGGCCGGCACGACACTCCCCAGCACGGGGGCTTCAAGATATACCGCCCCTTTCCCATGGCACAGACCGTGAAAAGCAAGCACGTCCTTGAAATGATTGGTGGTAGTATCGATTATGGTTTTGCCTCTGCAGTCGCCTGTCAAAAGTCCGTTATTACCGGTCAGGACCGCACTCACCGCCGCGCTATCGAACAGGTTTAAAATAACGATTTCACACTCGGCGAGAAGCTGCGTTGGGAATTCCACCGGCACCAGACCCAGCCGGGTCGCTTTCGCGGGGGTCCGGTTCCAGACCGCCAGTTCGGTCTTTTCCGCCATCAGCCGCTCGACCATGGCGGATCCCATCGTACCCAGTCCGATAAAACCTGTCTTCATAAGACCCGTCCTTTCCTTTTGATTATCCGCATAATAAATACAAAGACCGGTCAATAAGCAACCCCCGACTGGCAACATTCCAAAAAGCGCTTGAAAATTCGACTGCCGGGTCGTAATTTCCGATATTATGAAAACTTACCTGGACTGCTTCCCCTGTTTTCTGCAGCAGGCGTTAAACGCCGTGCGCTTCACGACCGACGACGAACATATCCACGAACGGGTTCTCGCCGAGGTTATCAATAGCGCGGCGTCAATCGACCCGCATCAGACACCGCCGGAAATGGGTCAACGCATCCATCGGCTTATCCGCGACCTGACCGGCAATGACGACCCCTACTTCGAGGTCAAGGAACGCTTCAACCGCTACGCTTTAAACAAAGCCGATGAATACCGGGAAAAGATACACCACTCGCCCCGCCCGCTCAATACCGCTGTCCGGCTGGCTATTGCCGGGAACATTATCGATTTCGGACCGCAAAGCGAGCTTGATGACGATGTGGTCAATCAAGCCATCGAAGAGGCGCTGACACAGCCGATGGACGAAAGCGATTTCGCTCTATTTGAAAGGGAAATTGAGCGGGCGGAACGGATTCTTTATCTCGGCGACAATGCCGGGGAAATCGTCTTCGACCGGTTGCTTATCGAACTTTTACCCCGCGACAAAATCATTTTCGCGGTCAAGAGCCGACCGGTGATAAACGACGCCACCCGCGCTGACGCTGAAATATCTGGTCTGGGCAGGTTGGTCGCTATCGTCGAAAACGGTTCCGACGCCCCCGGCACGATTTTAAAACAGGCTTCCGCTGAATTTCTGAAGCATTTTAATCGGGCTGATATGATTATCGCCAAGGGTCAGGGCAACTATGAAACGCTGAGTGAAGAAAATCAAAATATATTTTTCCTGTTGAAAGCCAAATGTCCGGTTATCGCCCGGCATTTGAACGTCGCCATCGGAAGTCTGGTGTTGAGAAGAACAATAAATTACGGGAGGTCATAAAATGCGAAAATATTTAACAATAGTTTATATATTGATTTCTTGTACCGGCATTCAAGCCGGGAAAATGACTTTCGATGACCTGTACAGCGTGGCGAAAATATCCGACCCGCAGATCTCCCCCGACGGCAACCGGGCGGCTTTCACGCTCACCCGGAACAATCTCGAAACCAATAAATCTTTTAGCCATATCTGGATTATCAACAGTGACGGCTCCGGAATGAACCAATACACTTCGGGTGAAAGAAGCTGCTTTTCGCCGCGCTGGTCACCCGATGGGTCGCAGTTGTATTTTCTGTCGGCGGTGGAAAAATCAGGCCTCCAGTTGTGCACTTTCGACCCGGACCGGAAAACCGTAAAAACGATATCCTCGGCGTATTCCGGGGTAGGCGATATTACCCTGCTGCCCGACGGTACCGGATGCCTGTTCGTATCCTCAGTCTTGCCTGACTGTCCCGATGACTCATGCAACCGTACCCGCGACGAAGCTAAAGAGAACAATCCGGTTAAAGCCAAGCTGTACGACCATCTGCTGTACCGTCATTACAACCGCTGGTTCGACGGGAAAGTAGAGCAGGTTTTAAAGCTGAATTTCAACGATGGCAGGCATACCAAATTATTCCCGACTCCGTTCGGGGACCACAACACTATCTTCAGCGATTACGGCGTCTCGCCCGACGGTCAAGAAATCTGCGTATCGATGAATATCGATACCATGCCTGCGGTCTATGTCAACTACGACCTGTTCACGCTGC
>JBMOKZ010000325.1:0-8367 GCA_049324195.1 Candidatus Zixiibacteriota bacterium
TTCCGGCTCGCCGGAATGGGTGACATTGCCGTAGTATTTTCCGAGCAGTCCCGGCCGGGTCGAATCGTTATAAATGCAGGACAGGTATTTCGAGGGTACGGTGGCATATTCCGATGTCAACCGCCGACAGCCCAAAGAATAAAGCACCTCTGTTCCCGACCCTAATTTTTCCCTTAGGCTCTGGAGAATACTACCGGTGCGAGCGGCCGGGGCGGAGTAACCGCCGCACCGGGACTCGTCGGCATCCGGTCCGATAACGGCGAGTTTTTTAATAGATTTGCTGAGCGGAAGGACATTGTCGGAATTTTTCAGCAACGCGATTGATTCTTCCGCGGCGCGGCGGGCCAGTTCGCGATGCTCCACAGCGCCAGGGGGTATGAAGCCCGCTGGCGCTGTGTACGGGTGTTCGAACAGCCCCAGTTGAAATTTAACTCTGAGCACGCGCGTGACGGCGGAATCGATACCGGCCGGGTCGATGCGACCGTCGAGAAACGGCGGAAGGAACAATTTATGATGGTCGTACGAGGTTTGGAAAATGACGTCGAGTCCGGAATTGACCGCATTGGCGGCGGCCTCGGGATAGTCCGCCGCGGTGAAATGCAGCACGTTGGCGCCGCCGACCGCCCCGGCATCGGAAATGATAAAACCACCGAACCCGAGTTCTTCCTTGAGCAGGCGGTGGTTCAGGAATTCGCTCGCTGAGCAGGGGTCACCGTTGTAGGTGTTGTACGCCGTCATAATAGAGCGCGAACCGCCGCGTTTGAGGCAGGCTTCGAACGGGGGGAGATGGATTTCGCGAAGCAGCCGTTCGCTGATTTGGATCGGGTAGCTGTCGCGACCGCCGTCACCGACATTGGCGATAAAATGTTTGGGAGTCGTGACAATACCCAGGTTCTCGAATTCCGACACGAAAGCGGCGCCCATAGCCGCCGCCAGGAAAGGGTCCTCGCCGTAGGTTTCTTCGGTTCTTCCCCAGCGCACATCGGCGGCGATATTGGTCACAGGTGACAGTACCTGGCGCACGCCCCGATAACGGCATTCCTGCGCGGCGGCGCGCGCGACCTCGTGAATCAGGATGGTATCGAAAGTCGCGGCCAGCCCGATGGCCTGGGGGAACACTGTCGCGCCTTCCTGCGCCAAGCCGTGCAGAGCTTCGGCGAAAATAATAATCGGTATGCCCAGGCGGGTGTGTTCGACAAAATGACGCTGGATGGCGTTGGCGCGGACGACCGGGTCCGTTGCGCCGGTATCGGCGGCTACCTGCAGACCGAACAGACCTTCCGTGTAGCGGGATTCGTCGCCGTTGAAATCGCCGGCGATCATGAACAACTGCCAGAATTTTTCTTCGGGGGTCATGCGCGACAGAAGGTCCTGCACGCGGGTTTCGAGGGGTTTGCCCGGGTCCCGATAGTCCTGAGCGTACGCCGAGACCGCCGAAAGAAGCGTGGCGGCGAGAAGTAAATGCTTTATTGTCATACCTTTTTCAGAAAACTTTGATTTCATCGATAAAAATCCACGCTTTTCCGCCGGAGCCTTTGTGCCATGAGGGGCAGGTTTTCAGGCTGGCGGTTTTAACTTTGACAAAACGCGCCGGCGTCGGTTCAAATTCAACGTTAAAAGGCGCTATTGTCGCGCCTGCCTGTTCGGGCGGAACCGTGCTGGCGACCTCACCTACTTTTTTGTATTCGAGGCCGTCCTCGGAAACGAAAAACTCCACTGTCGCCGGCGTGAAAACCCAGGCGAGAATATCCTGGAGAAAATCAGTTTCGACTCTCGCGACCGGTATTGTACCACCAAGGTCAACAACCGCGTCCATGTCCTCGCCTTCGAATCCGAGCCAGTGGAAATTGTAATCTGCCCAGCCCTTGAGACCATCGGTGAGGGCGGCCGCCTGACCATGGTGATATTTGGGGCTGGCGGGCGTCCCCAGGGTGACCGTTTTTTCCAGAGCCAGATGCGGCGGTAACGAGCTTTCGATGAACCGCCGGGTTGCGGCCAGGTATTCTTCGGGTGATATGCCGTGTTCCCACAACCGGATAACGCCGCCGTCTTTACAGCGGTCGATGAATATCTGCAGCAGCGTCACGAGTTCCGGACTGGCCCGACGGGAGCCGTCGGTGTCGCGAACGAAAAAGCCGCGCTCCTCAAAGCCCAGCATCTTGGCCTGTTCCAGAACGGCGTATTGCACCGGCAGGCGAGCGGTGCGGACGTGGCGCAGGTATTCCGGCTTGTCTTTGACGGCCGCTTCGGCGTCATCGAAAATCGCTTCATAACGGTCGAGCATGGCCGCGGCAAGGTAGCCGTCGGCCGAGGGATACGGATAGCCGAAACAGGAGAGGTCCTCTCCCGAGCGGGCTAAAGCGTCGTGCATGGTGTCGATATATTGCCGCACGAACGGAGCCGCCTCGCCATAGTAACCCTCGAGAAAATCGGTCATCACCGGATCGATATCGAGATATGGATTCCAGAGCAGTTTCGCCAGCAGGTAGAGGCGCAGTTCGGCGAACTCGCCCTGCATTTGGGCAACCCCCTGCTCGAACACCGAGGTGATGCCGTTTTCGACGAAGAAGCGGATATTGGGCTGGAGGGTGCGAAGGTTCGGGAAGGGGGCAAGGAGATTGCGGAACTGCACAACGTAATCCCAGAGGAAAATATTGTCGGTCAGGCGGCTCCAGTCCTTGACGTCTTTCACGAAGGAGGCGTTTTTCGGGTCCTCGGCGATGGACCGGCTGCGGTTGCATTCGATACTGCACAGCATTATGTTGACGTTCGGTTCCGGTTTGATGTGGACCGGAGCCGGACGTGAGTACTGGTACGCGAGCGTGGAAATTGTTTTGTCCGGAAATTCCCGGGCTACCCTGTTCACGAAATTTATAATCGAACCTGAGGGGGAACCTTCGGCGCTGTCAACCGCCCGGCAGGCGTCGCACCCGCAGGGCACATAGGTATCGTTCTGTGACACCGACCAGTAGCGGGCGGTCGGGTTCGTCTCAATACGACGGCGCAGTTCGTCGACGACGATGCGGAACACGTCGGGGTCGCTCAGACAGAGCTGACCGTCGGCAACCCGGACGCCGTTGTTTTCGGAGAAATACTCCGGATGGTCCTCGAAATATTTTTCTGGCGGTACGAGCGTTTTGAAAGTGTGTACGAACAAGCCCCAGTCGTCGAGGTCGTTGAGCTTGTGCCAGGCGTTGTAAGCGCTGTCGCGAATATCCTGCATCCGAAAGGTCAAGACCGGTATCTGCGTATCGTCGATAGCCGGCAGAGTTATCGTAGGCTTGGCGGGTGTCACCTCGAAGGTTGTGCTGTATTTGCGGCAGCCCAGATACGTTTCGAGAAAGGTATAGACAGCGTTTTGGATACCCCGGTCGGTGCCAGCCGTGAAATACAATTTATTATCGGCCGTTTTGATGCGGAACCCTTCGGGACCGAGGGCCGGCAAGGTTGTATTCTTGACGCCGGCGATTTCGAAGACGATACTTCGTTCGGGACAATCCGCCGACTTCGCGAGCGGAAGGTTCGCGCCGGAAATTTTTTTTAGGTAAGCGCGAAGGGTTTCGGCCGCGGCTGCGGCACGGGGAGAGGCGTTCTCCGGCAGGCAGAGCCGGTAGTCACTGGCTCCGTCGCGGACGAGCGTGAGTTCCCGGCTCGACAGGTTTTGGGAAATACAAAAGAATAAGATAACAACAACCGCGATCAACGTTGTAACGTTGTTCGTTTTCATGTTCTACTCCGGACGAAAGCGGACGGTCCAGGCATAACGGCAGGGCGGGTTGAGCCGCACCGATTCCGGAATATGAACCCTGCAGCCGTTCCCGGTTTTTTCCCATGCCAGCGGGATATCCCCTCCGAGCATCCGAACGTTGCCGCCCGTTTCGGGGACAAACGACGGGATGGTAATGATCTCGGGCGGCAGCGCATCATCATCATCGGCGAGGTAAATTGCATTGATGGTCCCGTCCGGCATCTTCGTATAGCAGACGTTGCCATCCTTGTAAGGGGCGACGGCGCGGGTGGCGTAAATGGCGTCGCCGTTAATATGCATCCATTCGCCCAGCTCCTCGAGATGCTGCCGGGCCGCCGGCGGCAGTTCGCCCTCGGGGTCGGGACCGATATTCAAAAGCAGGTTGCCTCCCTTGCAGACGATATCGACCAGCAGATGAATCAGCCGGGAAGTTGGTTTGTATTCGTCGTTCTTGACATAGCTCCAGGAAGTCGCCATTGTCATGCAGGTTTCCCAGACGTAATCGAGCGCTTCATCCGGGACCTCCTGTTCGGGGGTGCGGTAGTTCTGATAACGGCCTTCGACCGCCCGGTCGACGATAATCAGTCCCGGCTGGAGCGTACGGGCCATAGCGGCGATTTTCGTCATGTCGATATCCTGGTCACAGGGATTTTTCCCCCAGCGCGGCGAGGTCGACGTCATCGGCTGCACCCAGCCGCCGTCGAGCCAGAGAATATCGACCCGGCCGTAGTTGGTCATCAGTTCTTTTATCTGGTTATAAGTGAAAGTCTTGAACGCCTCCCATTTTTCGGGATAGCGTTTGATATCGTAGTTAACGTTGCGGTCGAACGGCGGAAAATACGGCCACCAGTAGTCGGGACAGTGCCAATCGGCTTTGGAAAAATAAGCGCCGATTCCGAAACCCTCGTTGCGGAAAGCCGAGAAAATTTCTCCGGTGATGTCGGCTTTCGGGCTGGCGCTGAACGGGCAGGCGGTATCGGTTATTTTGTACTCGGTCTCTTTGGTGTCGAACATGCAGAAGCCATCGTGATGTTTGGTGGTGAACACGACATAGCGCATGCCGGCGTTTCTGGCGGCGGCGGCCCAGGCGGCCGGATCGAATTTCACCGGGTTGAATGTCGTTTTGAGCTTCTCGTACTCCTTCACGTACGTGTAATAATCAGCGGCATAGGGACCGCGGCGGATTGTCCAGTTCTCGTCTTCGGGACAGATGCTCCAGCTTTCGACAACGCCCCACTGGCAATAAGTACCCCAGTGCATCAGCAGACCGAACTTCTGGTCCTGGAACCATTCCAGTTTCTTCAGGACGAGAGAGTCGGTTTCGGTATCCGGGGCGGGGGCGGCGTCGGAAGGAAACGCCCGCCCGACGAGAACGAAAAACGCGATCATCGTCAAAATTCCGACGGTCACGAGCTTTTTTTTGATGGCGGGTGAGGTCATCCTTTATTATAGCAGCCGTCCAGCGATAATGTCAAGCGGTTTCCCCGGAAAGGCGGAAAGTGGCGCTGTGGCCGGTTAAAACGCAATTTCTCCTTAATATCAAGACTTTCCTGACCGACATTAATATTAAGTTTGAATAAGCCTGTAAAGGATAAAAAAATCAGATGGAACCGATTCTCAGACATGTACTGGTTTTAAGCTTTCTATTCCTGATGTCGAGTTTTTACCGTATCTTCCGCGTTCGCTGGCGGAGACGACACGCGACCGATATCGAACTGGGCTGGTACCGGTCATCGATCGGGGAAAACGAACTGCACGGAATCTCGCTGGTCGCGCCTTTCACGAATTATCGGGTCGATGAAAATATAACCGGAACACCCCCGCCGGACATGACCGATATTTTATGTGAAGTCCTGAAGGATTATCAACTTGTTCAACTGGTGATCGGGGGCTGCTTGTTTCCCGTTCAGGAGTACATCTACGATATCGGCCTGAGAACTTTTCGGAACCGGGTCAGCTACGACGACGGCGTTCTGGTGTATTCTCCCGAATCGATACGAAAGGGCGCTCTGGCGTCCGGCATAACGAGCGAGCTCGATCTTTTTCTTATTGTCCGCAGCGACTGTTCGTCTTTTCGCGAGCGGCTCCGGCAGGACGGTGGCCGCCTGGGCATCGATGACCGGGGCATAAAAATCGACAATACTTTCGACCCGACCGTTATCGAGGGTTGTGAGGGTTATTTTATCAACCAGAGTGAAAATTGGACGTTCTTTCATAAAAACCCGGAGATGATCGACGAGCTTCTGGACCGGACGTTCGAAGCCGGTTATCGGACGCTGTTTTCAATCAATCGGCTGCCGTACCCTGAGTCCGTAAAATTTCCTCTGACGGAAATGCTGGAGGCTGACAAGACCTCATTTGCGGATAAACCAACGGACATGCTTATTTATTTCGAGGATAAAGAGGTCGTGACCTATATCCGCTCCGGGAAAAAATGGGCCGCCAAAGCTACATCGGTCTCATTGCTCCATTCGGGGATGACAAGTCGGCTTAGCCGCTCGGCGCTGCTTCGCTGGATCCTGCCGGAAATAGTGCAAGACCGTGCTTACCGGAGGAAAAACCTGTTTCGCTTTTCGCTGCAGTATTTTCTTACCGCCTGTTATCTGTTCGGTTTTATCGCCGGTTTGATTACGCTTTCGGAATCGGTTTTAACCGGTGTGTCCGATATCTGGTTTATGATTCCAACTTTTTTATGCAGTTTACTTTCCGTAATGTCATTAATCCTTTCTTTTTCTTACCTGGTTCGCGCCCTGTTCGGGGGTAAACACCTGCTTCGGCCGGGGATTTGAAAATACCTGACAACTGCTTACGTTAAATAACGACTTACCCCTGATACCGATTTTGCTCTTTCTCACTATTTTCTTTGATTACTTTCAATCATCAGGGTATAATAAAACAGGAAATGAATTATTTGATGTTTTGGAAAACGGCATGACGGTCATCTTTGTATCGGCATTTCCTCGCAAGACGCTTTACATATTATCACGAATTAAGGGAGGTAGCATGAGAATATTCGTCATCGCGGTTCTTATTTTAATTATTTCTGTTGCCGATGCTTTGGCCTGGTAGGACGCTAAAGTTGATACGTTAGAGGTTCGAGATTTCGACGGTAAGCTCAGGGAACAGTACCAAACGGCTTATTCTTACGGTAACGAAATAACCTACCGGCACGGGTTCTATCGGTCCTGGTACGCCAACGGACAGCGGGAAAGAGAGGGCAATTATGAACTGAGCCTCAGATGCGGGACCTGGATTCTCTGGGACAGTACCGGTCGTCGTATCGAGGAAATCAACTTTTCCGACAATTTGAAAAACGGTACGGAAATAGAGTGGAATCGAAACGGCACGATTAAAAAGATTCTCTGTTATCGAAACGGTCAGTTGCATGGTTTGTGTTCCTGGATGAAAACCGATTATCCGGTCGTGGATTTCTTCAACAATCCCAATTTAGGGCTTGAGCGCGAAGTGTTTTATCTGAACGGACAGGAACTGGTGACGATTAAGGAGGAGGATTCCAAAAATTATGAATTTTCCTGCAGCGACAGCCGCAGCCCGTATTATAATTCGACTCTTGATGTGTGGGTCGAATGGAAAATGAGGGAATGCTGTTTTTTCGTCGGCCACAAAGTGGAAGGTAAGAAAGACGGCCTGTGGGTGCTCTGGACAAAAACCGGGGATATGCAAAAAGCGGAGTTCTACGACAGGGGCAAGAGCATTAAAGAAAAATAACTTTTTCCTGATTGCTTTTTCTTGAGTTGCAGATTACTATTTTGTAGCATTTTAAGTATTCCCTTTTATTTTATAGGGAGCTTTCCCCTCATTTCCGAGATTGCACGCGATAAATATTGAGGGTCCAAGGGGTAAAAACAATAACGAGGATTAATGAAATGAGAGTATTGCTTTTTATCATAGCCATCGTAATGCTGGTTTTAATTATTTTTACCGCCGCCAACTGGAGCGTACTTAACGCTGACACGACGATGTCTTTCGTAGTGTTCGAATTCGAGGGTCCCCTGGGGGTTATCCTGCTGGTGATAATTCTTGCTCTGGTATTGCTGCTGGTGGCCTACGCGCTGCTTCTGCGCACTTCCTGGCTGGTGGAATCGCGACGTCTTCATCGTCAGCTCGACGAACAGCGGGCGCTGGCGCAGGAGGCGGAAAATTCCCGCCTCACCGCCCTGCAGGAGCTGGTCCTGAAGGCATTCAAAGAGTTGCACGTTTCCCTGGAGGCCTCGAGCAAGGCGGGTATTGCCCGCATCGAAAACACCGAACAGGCGCTGGTCAAAAATATCGATGACGCCGCCAACAGCATCATGGCGCATATCGGCTATCTCGACGACAAACTCAAAGGCGGCGCGCCGCCGTCCGGCTCCTGATTAACGACAGCCAGCGATATTGTCGTCTGGACATGCGCCAGTTTAACGGTATTTTCGAAGGCGTTCAACGAACATCGATACCTATAAATCGCTGCGCGGAAAAGTCCGTGACATCATGAATCCGTCCGGGATAAAAAATTATATAAAACTTACCCTCATTGTACGGCTTGACACCGGCAGTTTCCGCTCATTATATTCTTTTGGTACCCTTTGAAAAATTGCCGGTAAAGTTAAATTACGGCA
>JBMOKZ010000326.1:0-1057 GCA_049324195.1 Candidatus Zixiibacteriota bacterium
TGCTGAAGTTACCGTACCTTTCGCCTTTGTCGGCGGCGAGAATTTCCATACCTGGTACCGCAATTACCGGGATAATATCCGCCGCTCGTACCGACCCGACGCCTTTTACAACAACTCGAATTTCGAGGATTTCGCCAACAACGCTGTCTGGTCGTCATGGGTTTATGACAATCCGGGAATCGACACCGATACCGACGGTTACGCCGGCAAGTACGTGGAATGCTGCGACGGCGCTTATTGTGAAAAGTTCTGGTACGAGGGTGACGGCATTCCCGACCTGGTCGGTTCTTCCCCGCCTCCCGCGCCGAAATTCTGGCTCGAAACCGACGTCAGCACCATCAGGATCCGCTGGAACGGTCTGAAATCCGAGACCACTCCGGATATCTTCTCGCGCCGGTACGATTTTGAGGGCTACCGCGTCTATCTCGCCCGCGACGACCGGGAAACCAGTTATTCCCTGCTGGCCTCGTATGATATCGAGGATTACCGCAAATACGTCTTCAATATCAAGAAGTACGACTGGATCCTGATTGACACCGTTTTCACGCTCGAGGACCTGCGCTGCCTTTACGGCGACACCGTCAACGGCAGCCCCTGCAACGACACTCTGTTCGACCCGACCGATTACACCCGCGGCACTCCTTATATTATGGGTGATTCCATGTTTTATTTCGAGGGTCAGGATTTCAACCGTTATATCCTCGGTAACTATCCCGACGCTACCACCGAGATTCGGAAAATCTATCCCGACCAGCCGTATCCGAGCACCTATGACCCGGAACTGGCCGACCCGTCGGAACTGACCGAGGACGGCTATTTCAAGTATTTCGAATACGAGTTTACAATCACAAATCTGCTGCCGACCGTTTTTTACTATATCAACGTGTGCGCTTTCGACTACGGCTCGCCCACTTCTAATCTCGGTCCGCTGGAATCCTCGAGGATTTACAATTCCCAACAAGTTTACCCCTTGACCGGCTGCGATTCCGTGGCGGCCAAAAATCTTAAGGTTTACGTTTATCCCAATCCCTACCGTATCAACGGCAACTATATCGCC
>JBMOKZ010000327.1:0-8305 GCA_049324195.1 Candidatus Zixiibacteriota bacterium
ATTTTGTTCCTGGTTTAGGTGTAATAACTACTATCCTGCTGATTCTTTTGACCGGAATTTTAACCCGTAACTATATCGGCGCCAAACTCTACCGGTTAGGCGACCGGATTCTGGTCAAAATGCCCGTGATTCGGCCTATTTATTCCGCCGCCAAGCAACTTCTGGAAGCCCTGACAACTTCCAGTTCCCAGACTTTCAAAGAGGTCGGGCTGGTGGAATATCCCCGGCGGGACGCCTGGGCGCTCTGTTTTGTTTCCCGCCGGATCGAAGTCGATTTCGAAGACTCAACTGAAAAATCGTTAACGGTTTTTATCCCCTCAACCCCGACTCCGATTTCCGGAATGGTCTTGATTGTTCCTATAGAAGATGTCATATTACTGGATATGACGGTTGAGGATGGTGTGAAATTTCTCGTCTCCGGCGGCGTCGTATCGCCTGACCGTTTGAAACGTAAAAAAGCCCCCGCGAGGGCGGAAGATGAAGAGGTTATTAAGTGAAACTGGCTAATTTGTTGATGGATCGCAGAATTAATCTCGACCTTCAGGCTAATACCAAAGATGAAGCGATCAGAGCCTTGCTGGATATGATTCGCGAGGAAGGCGTTGAGTTTAATTATGACGAAGTTCTAAAGTCAATCAGGGAGAGAGAAGAGATTGAAGATACATCGTACGGCCGTGGTTTTGCTTTTCCTCATGCCCGAACGGACGCTGTCAAGGAAATGTATATCCTGGTGGGAGTATCCCGAAACGGTTTGCAAGGAAAAACCATCGATAATATCCCGGTCCAGGTCGTCTGCCTGCTTCTGACCCCTTCAACAATCGCCAAGTTGTATCTCCAAACTTTATCCGGTCTGGCGACGTTTGGTCGGATGGAGGGAGTGCTGGATAAAATCATGAAGATTGAAAACAGTCGTGATTTCATTAAGCTGGTGTCCGACACCAATGTTACGGTGGATAAGGAGCTGATGGTCAAGGACGTCATGCGCCATAAGGTCGCCTCGGTCACTCCAGACAATACCTTGAAAGAAGTTGCCAATATCATGTTTCGATACCGCCTCTCGGCTCTGGCGGTGGTGGACGACAACAACCGGCTGTTGGGGGTCATCAATGACCGGGATTTAATAAAGGCCGCCCTGCCCGACTATAAATCGCTTATCTCCAATTTGAATTATTCGCTCGATGTCGAACCATTCGAGGAGTTGCTTAAAAAGGAAGATAAGATAAAGGTTTCGCAATTGTTTCGGGAGGATTTCGAGGTTACAACGCCGGAAACCAGGATTGTCGAGGTGGCGGCGATGATGATTTTTAAGGATATCAGCAGAGTATTCGTCATTTCCGGGGATAATCTGGTAGGGGTGCTTCTGCGCAAGGATATTGTCAACATGATCATTCGAGGTTAAGCGGTGTTATTCCCCTTTTCCGCTGACAGGTTTCAATGAATCAATCCCTCAAAAAAAACGCCATCGACCCCTATTTATATTTACTGTTTATTGTTGCCTTTGCGGCCACTATTCCCGGCTTTTACTGTGGCCTTGTGGGCAAACATGTTCTGCCGCAGTTTGGCGCTGTCATGTTCGGGGTGGCGGTGTTCGGTGCGGCTTTTATTTTGTCCTGGGCGGCTGAAGCGGCCCAGATAGACATTTCCGAATCTCTGGCGGTGGCTATCCTGGCACTCATTGCTGTCCTGCCGGAATACGCCGTGGATTTCGTTTTCACCTGGAAAGCGGCACACGACCCGAGTCAGGCTCATTACGCTATTGCCAACATGACCGGAGCCAATCGTCTGCTGGTCGGCCTCGGCTGGCCGGCCGTACTCCTGATTTATATCCTGGCAAAGAAAAAGAAAGCCATAGTGCTTGAGAAGTCTCACCGGGTGGAGGTTTTCTATCTGGCCATGGCCACTCTCTACTCGTTCACTATACCGTTAAAGGGTTCCCTGAACCTGATCGATACGGTGATTCTGGTGACGTTGTTCGGGATGTATACTCGTCGGGCGGCTCAGCTCGAATCCAATGAACCGGAATTTGTCGGGCCGGTCAGGATAATCGCCAATATGGGTAAAAGCGGTCGACGGTTTACGACGGTTTTCTGTTTTCTTTTCTCCGGGACCGTTATTTTTTTTGTGGCGGAGCCTTTCGCGGAATCCCTGGTTGAAACGGGGAAGGTGCTCGGAGTCGATGAATTTCTGCTGATTCAATGGCTGGCGCCGATCGCCAGTGAGGCGCCGGAATTCATTGTCGCTGCGACCTGGGCCATGCGCGGGGCGGCCTCGTCGGCTCTTAACGCCCTGATATCTTCGAAAGTCAACCAGTGGACGCTTTTAGTGGGTACGATTCCGCTGGTGTTTTCCATTTCCAGCGGGGTTTTCTGGCGGCCGTTCATGCTCGATACGTTCCAGGGACACGAACTGTTCCTGACCGCCGCCCAATCTATTTTCGCCGTGGCGGTTCTGGTCAATCTTAGGCTCAGCCGTCTGGATGGTCTTTTGTTGTTTGTCTTGTTTGCTTCGCAGTTAATCGTTGAACAAATCCGGCTGGAGGTGGCGATCGCCTATCTGGTGTTGGCTCTGGTGTTTCATATTGTTCACCGCAAGGCTTTAATCCCGGCGGCTCGCACCGGTCTGGGACTTAAAGAGAAGTAATCTCAGTACTCATCCGGGCCGAGCTTTTCCCTGAATCCGATACGGGCAAACGGATTGACGATCGAACTGGCGATATTGGTCAGGTGCGCGTCGATTCGCTTCAAATATCTGACATATAATGCCAGGGAAACCGAAGATGCGGTTGAAAGGTCCGGGTCCTTGCCTTCTATCATGGCTCCTTCGATCAACTTGCATTTCAGTGCGGTTGACTCTTCGACCTGCATCACCGAGCGGGCAGTCGGTTTGTCCTGCGACTGCAGGACGTCGATTACTTTCGGGAAAATATCCTCGATTACTTTTTCGATTTCCAGCAAAGTACCCTCATATTTGCCGGCTTTAAGCATTTGCTTGTGCTGGGTAGCCAGTTCGTAGATGTTTTTGGTGTAGTCGCCTATGCGTTCGACGTCGATCACGATCGAGACCAGTGCCAGTCCGGGAATCAGATTGTGTATGCCCGATACCGTCAGGTGCGTCAAAACCTTGCGCCGGACTTCCCGTTCATATTTGTTTATTTTCCGATCGGTCTGCTTGATATCGAAGGGGAGTTCCGCGGTGTTGGATTCCCTGAGGGTCATCTTGGAAGCTTCGTACATTTCGCGGTCGAACTCGAGCATGGTGAGAGTTGTCTTGAAAGCATCGTCCAAAAGATTTTCTGAAGCAAATAATTCTTTGAATTTTTCAAACATGAATCACCCCATAAAATATATTATTAATCCCGGGATCAAGAAGAACGCAACTAATATGTATATAATCGGCACCAATTTGGATTTTTGAGTCAGTTTGCTGAAAAAACGCGCCAGAGATATGGGTATTATCTGTAATGGCCAGAAAATACAGATACCGTAAACGTTGAAGAGGAGGTGAGCGAACGCCACGCTGACAGCCTCATGGGAACCGGTTACGAAAGAAGCTAAAAAGGCGGTGATGGTCGTCCCGATGTTGGCGCCCATCTGGTAAGGGAAAATCTGGTGTAAATGCAAAACACCCGCCCCGCAAAGGGGAACAATCAGGGAAGTCGTTATTGAGGACGACTGGACCAGAACGGTGAGACCGACGCCCAGCAGGAATCCCAGAGCCGGGTTGCGGAAAATATAGCGCTGGAAGAATATTTCCACCCGGGACAAGACCAGCGATTTTAAAATTTTGACGATATAACGCAGGGCAATGAAGAGCAGAAACAGGGATATGAGAATTCCTGCCCAGCCGTTGTCACCGGAAGCGTGGAGAAAATAATGCGAAACGGGCTTGGTCATGTCGGCTAGAGGAGAATTGAATTCAACGCCCGAAAACCCCCCGAACAAGCCTTCTATCGCATGAGCGGATTTCCCGATGACGTCGAAATAGACCTGCAGCGGAAACAATACAATAACCGAGCAGATATTGAAGAAATCGTGCAGCGATGCTCCGGCGAAAGCCCGGCGGTATTCTTCGTTCCGGGATATATGCGCCAGCGAGACGATCGTGTTGGTGATGGTGGTGCCGATATTGGCGCCCATAACCATGGGAATGGCACATTCGAAACTCACCATTCCGGAACCGACCAGGCCGACGATAATCGAAGTGGTTGTGGACGATGACTGGATAATGGCGGTCGAGAGCAGGCCGATCATAAGTCCCACCAGCGGATTGGAGGCGGCCTGAAAAATGGTTTCGGCGAATTCCCGCCCGAAGAGCTTGAAGGCTCCGCCCATCATTGTGATGGATAATATGAACAGGTAAAGTAAACTTAATAATAATACGATTTTGATGAAGACCGAATCTTTCGGCAGGGAATAAAAAGAGGTTTTTTTCTTAGTCTCTTTGGCCATTGGGGCTGTCAAAATTATTTGCGTATCATTAAAATAGTGTTAACAAATTTCGAGCAATATATTCCGTTGAAAAGGCATGTCAAGCGGAAAGGGGACTTTTCCTTATGACATTTGAATAAAAACATGCTTGTTCTTGTCCCGAGGCGGAAAATTTTTCTTGACTAAAAGAATCTGATACCTGTTCAATATTTGAGCAATTTCATATAAATCTACCGTCAATTAACAAGTTAGAGGCGTTTTTCTACCGATAAATCTGGTTAGAACCAAGTTTGGAATTGACTTCCTGTCAAGAACAGGTATATTAGCCGCACTTGTATTTAAAGGTAACATGAGTCAACTTGTAAAAATCATTATATCGGTTGGTCGAATTGCAGTAGTCCTGTTTACCGTTATGGCGCTGGGTGTTTCAGGCGCCAGTGGCGCGGCTCGGCTTTTTTCGATTTGCCCTCTTGAGGACCTATCGTCCGATGTAACTTATGACTATATGCAGCTTATCCCCGATGTATCGGAAACCGAAAAAGCCGCCGATACCATGGCTCCGGGCAGCCGGCCTTTTACCGAACAGGATGCCTGTTTCGAATCCCCAATTTTTTTGAAAGCTGGAAACGATAAAAACCAGCTTGCCTCCAATTATTTTATAATCAGAAATTTCATCCTGATTCATATCGAACAAAATCAAAATTCTCATCCGGTTAGCACGGTGAATCTGGTTTCATCGGCAACGGGACGGAATCTGACTCTCGTGGGCGCCAAACCCTCCGGCACCAGCTAACCCTCCCGTTTTTCGACCGCGTAAAATTCAATCAGCAAAAGAAATAATTTTATAATATCTAATCTGAAAGGAAGGTTATATGTCCACCCAGAAATGGCGGCTTGGGCTGACTGTTTTGCTAATTCTTCTTTCCTGTTTCGCTTTTTGGAACACATTCAAGTTGTGGTCTATGAGCGATGCCGACAAGGCGGCTCTCGCCGACAGAGACCCGGGCGCCCTGTTGCAGCTGCAACAGAAAGCGATCCGCCTGGGTTTGGATCTCCAGGGCGGTATCCATGTGGTATTGAGAGTTAAAACCGAAGAATTGGATAAAGGCGCTGCTGAGGGCGCTGTGGAGCGCGCTCAATCGGTGATCCGCAACCGTGTCGACGGTCTCGGAGTCGCCGAACCGGTAATTCAAACGCAGGGCGAAGACCGTATTAGCGTAGACCTGCCGGGTTATACCGATGCCGACCGGGCCGAGGAACTGGTCGGTCAGATGGCGGTTCTCGAGTTCAAGCTCCTGGAGAGCATTGAAAACGCTTCCCTGATTCTTTCCCGTATCGACTCCGTAGTGCACCAGTATGAGAAAGCGCGTTCCGATTCGGTCGGCGCCGAAACGGCTGAGAAAGTTCCCGAAGCGATAAAGGACACGACGAACGAAAAAGTTGACGTCATGGCGGAACTGATGGGTGATTCCGCCACCGATACGACGGATTTCGGTTACGATGAAAATCTCGGTCTGGACGAAAACCTGCAGCCCCTTACGTCGCGTCTCGAGTTGTCGCTTTATCATAACCGGTCCACCACCAACTGGCCCGGCTATGCGGTGTACAAGAAGGACAAGGAACTTATCGATAAGTGGCTGGCTCTTCCCGAGGTACAGGCGCAGATTCCTATCGACGTTCAATTTGCCTGGTCAACCCGTTCGGTGATCCGTAACGAACGCGAAATCTATGAACTGTTCCTGCTGAAGCGCAAGGTTCAGTTCCTGGGCAAGTTTTTGGAAGGCATCTCGCTTGGACGTGACAACATGGGCGGTTTCGCCGTCAATTTCAAAATCACCGGCGACCAGTCGGCCCGGTTCGCTCAGTTGACCGGTTCGAATATCGACAAACCCTTGGCGGTAGTGATCGACAACAAAGTTGAATCAGCCGCCTTTATCAGCACCAAGATTCGTGGTAACGGACAGATTACCATGGGTACCTCGGCGACCATCGACGACGCCCGGAATCTCGAAATCGTTCTTAAGGCGGGGGCCCTGCCAGCCCCGGTTGAGATTATCGAAAAGAACGTAGTGGGAGCGACGCTCGGGGCGGATTCCGTAAGGAAAGGTTTCCTTTCGTCGTTGTTCGGACTTTTAATTGTAATGGTTTATATCGCGGTTTATTACCGCATTTCCGGTCTTATCGCCGATGTCGGTCTTATTTTCAACCTGTTTTTCCTGTTAGCGATTATGGCCGGGCTCGGGGCGACCCTGACCATGCCGGGTATTGCCGGTGTCATTCTGACGATAGGTATTTCCATTGACGCCAACATTCTTATTTTCGAGCGAATACGCGAGGAGCTGCGCACCGGTAAAACTGTTCGGGCGTCTATCGACGCCGGCTACAGCCGGGCGTTCGTGGCAATTTTCGACTCGCACATCACCACCCTGATAACGGCGGGAGCGCTGTTCCTGCTCGGCTCGGGTCCGATTAAAGGTTTTGCCGTGACCCTGTTCTGGGGCGTGACGATTTCGCTCTATACGGCTTATGTCATAACCAAGGCAATCTTCGATATTCGCAAGTCTTATCGAACCTTAAGTATTTAAGAATGTGAGGCAAACATGTTTAGAATTATTGGTGATACCAACATAAATTTCATCGGGGTGCGCAAGGTGGCGTTTTTGATTTCGCTGTGCCTTGTTCTTCTGGGTATTTATGCTTTTATCATGATTGCCACCGGTAATGCCAACCTTGGTATAGATTTTGCCGGCGGTGTCATGGTGCAGGGGCATTTTGCGCAACCTGTCTCGATTGAGACCTTGCGTGAAAAACTCATCACGGAGTTTCCCGATGTCATGGTAACCGAGGTTACCGATTTCAAGGAACCAAACGCATTTATCATTAAAACCAAACGCCCGGAAACGGAAGGCGAGGCCAGCGCCCGTTTGAAACGTATCGTGGTGGTTATCGGCGAACAGTTCAGCGACAACCCGTTCAATGTCGATTCGGAACACATCATCGGCCCCGCGGTCGGCAAAACCCTCCGGGACGATGCCACCAAGGCCGTAATCCTTTCACTTCTCGGCATCCTGATTTATATCGGGTTCCGGTTTGATTTCCGTTCCGGGGTGGCCGCGACTGTCGCGACTTTCCACGATGTTCTGGCGGTGCTCGGGATTCTCTATATTCTGGGATACGAATTCGACCTGCTGGTAATAACGGCGCTTTTGACTCTCGCCGGTTATTCGCTGACGGATACGGTGGTGGTCTTTGACCGTATTCGGGAGAATCTGAAGAAGTTCCGGTCCAAAGGCGAGTTCGTCAACTCCGTGAACCGGTCCATCAATGATGTACTCTCCCGTACTATCAATACTTCGCTTACGGTGTTGTTCGTGGTCGTGATTCTGTTCTTCTTCGGCGGTGAAGTCCTTAAGGTCTTCTCGCTGGCCATCATTCTGGGTGTTATCGTCGGAACTTACAGTTCCGTTTTTGTCGCCAGCCCGATCGTAGTGGAATGGGAAGCGCGCAGCCCGAAACGGTTCAAATAGACTTTATTTGTTGTTGTATAAAAAAACCGCCTTTTTAAGGCGGTTTTTTTTATCTTTTTCTCATCAATTATCCGTCTTAATCTGTATATTATATATATGGAAAAAAAAGGCTTAAAAATAACCGTAGCGGCGCTTTTGTGCCTGGGATTGTGTCTGGCTCAAGGCTCCGCCCAGGACCTTCTGCAGCAGTTGCGGCAAGGGTACATGGATGCCCTGCCGGATAAAAGCTCCGCCAGCACCAATCTCTCGACCGCGCCTCGCCCGGAACCCATGGTTTTGACGTTGCCTGCGTTGCGGGATCTGGCTGTATGTTTCTTGGCGTTGCCCAAACCCAGGAGGAAGAAACATGCA
>JBMOKZ010000328.1:0-8261 GCA_049324195.1 Candidatus Zixiibacteriota bacterium
CGCGAAGTTTGTTCCGTCGATGGATAACGATAACTTTAGACCCGAACTTGGTCAGGACCATCCCCTCCTCCACCGCGGCGTCGCCGCCACCGACCACGGCAATTACTTGGTCTTTGAAAAAGGCACCGTCGCAAATTGCGCAATAAGACACTCCCCGGCCGCTGTACTTTTGCTCGCCGGGAACATTCAACTTAACCGGCGACCCGCCGGTGGAAAGAATGATGGCCTTGCCGCGATAGATATTGCCCGAAGCACACTTAGCCACCCTTTCCTCACCATCGCAATAGACTTCAAGCACCTCTTCCATCTCGATTTTCAAACCGAATTTCTTGGCGTGATTGGCGAATTTCATACCCAGCTCGGCCCCCTCGATATGCTCGAATCCGATATAATCCTCGACCTCGCCGGTAATGGCTATTTGCCCGCCCGGCATATACTTTTCCAGGGCAACGACTTTTCTCTGGGCGCGCGCCGCATACAAACCGGCGCATAGACCACCGGGACCGGCTCCAACAATAACAATATCATAACGCTTATCTTCCGCCATTTTTATTTCTCCTTAAGCTTAATCAATTACGATGATAATCTTCAGCGACCGGTTTTTTTACCAGTCAATCCCTCTCTGGGCTAGAATACCCTTTTGATAAGGATGTTTAATCTCCTTCATTTCCGTGACAAGATCAGCCTGTTCGAGTAGCCATTCGCCGGCATTGCGGCCGGTAATGACCAGATATTGATCCTTACTGCGGGCCATAACCAGAGTTTCCAGTTCTTCCTCGGTCACCAATCCCAAATCACAGGCTACGTTAAGTTCATCCAGCACCACCAGTTGGTAGGCTTGCGAGGTTATCTTTTCCAGAGCCAGCTGAACTCCCTTGCGGGCCGCGGCGCGATGTTCCTCGAAAGATTTGTTATCGTCTATAATCCCTACGAAACCCTCGCCGATAACATTCAGTTCCACATTGGGCGCAAGTCTCTTAATCCCTTCTAATTCACCGTATTTCCAGCTTCCCTTGATAAACTGGATCATACAGACTTTCCAGTCATAGCCAACCGCCCGGACACACATCCCCAGCGATGCGGTGGTTTTACCTTTCCCGTTTCCGGTATAGACAATTAGCAAGCCAACTTTCTTCTCTTCTTCTACCATGTTTACTCCTTAACAATTAAGGGAATGTAGCAATTTAAAGGGGAAATATAAAGATTTATTTTGAGCTGGAAAGAAGAGTCGGTTGGCTTAATTTTTGTGAAATTTTTAACAAATGTTATTGCATTTAAGGTCTATATTAATTATCTTTATAGCCCGACAAATAAAGATATTATTTGTCCCATATAAGGTATTCGGCACTTGGAACGACAACTAGAATTTATTAGATTTAAGGGCGTTAACGATGCAATTTACTAAAGCAGAAGAATATGGCATTTTCGGCGTCTTATATCTGGCCGAAAAGGACCGCACCTTAGTAACTCCTCTTTCCGAAATATCAAAAGCACAAAACATCCCGGAAAAATTTCTGGCCAAAATATTCCAGGCATTATCGAAATCCGGTATAATTCGTTCACACCGCGGGGTCAGAGGCGGCTTTACTCTGGCAAAGGACCCCTCCGAGATTAGTATTAAGGAGGTTCTGGAAACCATCCAGGGGCCTTACCATTTAATGAAATGCCTGACCGATATCAGATCCTGCACGATGAACAAAGCCGAGTTTTGCCCCTTGCGGGAGATTCTTATAATCGCGGAACGGAAGCTGGTTTCGGTATTTGAGCAGTACACTCTGGCTGACCTGGTTAAATGGGAAAAAGAAAAATCATCGGTAGGTTAAAAATAATCCTTAAATTCAGATTAGCGTTTGCGTTTTCGTATTTATTTTTTATTTTCAGGTTCCTGACCTGAAAGGAGTAGGAAAAACATGCCCGTCAAATCCGACCGTTGGATAAAGGAAATGGCTCTCAACCACGAAATGATCAAGCCTTTCGCGGCCGAACAGGTTCGCGAGGGTATCAGTTTCGGTCTGTCCTCCTATGGTTATGATATCAGTTTGTCGGATGAATTTAAAGTCTTAAATCCCGAGGCTCTGACGGAAATTGACCCGAAAAACACTCCCCCTGAGCAGTTCCACGATATCAAGGCCGAGTCGATTCAGATACCGCCCAATTCATATATTTTGGCCCGGTCGAAAGAGTATTTCAAGATTCCCCGAGATGTCATCACCGTCTGTCAGGGTAAATCGACATATGCCCGGTCGGGCATAATTGTCAACGTCACTCCGTTCGAGCCGGAATGGGAGGGTTTTGCCACCATATCGCTGGCTAACACCTCACCATTACCGGTCCGGATCTATGCGAACGAGGGCATTGCCCAGCTTATTTTTATAGAGGCGGCGGAAATCTGTGAAATTTCGTATAAGGACAAAAAAGGGAAATACCAGGGTCAGAAGAAAATTACTCTTTCAAGGTCTGATTAAGTCGTACGATATAGTAAGTAATATTGTGTTTATTAATATTTCAGGAGTTTAGTTATGTCACAAGCTCTAAGAAAGATAGATGACCTCAAACCCACAGATAAGAAGCGCCGCATGGTGACTATTGACGGTAATACGGCTGCTTCTTATGTGGCTCACGCTACCAATGAAGTCATCGCTATCTACCCCATCACACCCTCCTCCAACATGGGCGAGATTGCCGACGCCAAATCGGCCGCCGGCGAACGTAATATCTGGGGAACGATTCCTTCCGTGGTGGAAATGCAATCCGAGGCCGGAGCCTCGGGAGCCGTACACGGCGCCCTGACCAGCGGCGCCCTGACGACGACTTTCACCGCCTCGCAGGGCCTGCTTTTGATGATCCCCAACATGTTCAAAATCGCGGGTGAAATGACGCCGACGGTTTTTCACGTTTCCGCCCGGGCGGTGGCCACTCACGCCCTGTCGATTTTCGGCGACCATTCGGATATCATGGCCGTCCGCTCCACCGGATTCGGCATTATCGTTTCCTGTTCCATTCAGGAAGTCATGGATTTCGCACTTATCGCGCAAGCCGCCGCGCTCGAAAGCCGGGTGCCGATGGTGCACGCGTTCGACGGTTTCCGGTCGTCCCACGAAGTTCAGAAAGTCGAGGAAATCACTTTTGACGATATGCGCGCTCTGATAGACAACGACCTGGTTATCAAACATCGCCAGCGGGCGCTCTCCCCCGACCACCCGACCATCAAAGGTACCTCGCAAAATCCGGACGTGTTTTTCCAGGGTCGGGAAACGGTCAATAAATATTACCTGGCCGCTCCGGCTATCATCCAAAAATATATGGACAAGTTCCATAAAGTCGTTGGCCGTGAATATAACCTGTTCGATTATGTCGGTCATCCCGAAGCCGAACATGTGGTCGTTGTCATGGGCACCGGGGCCGAAGTCGTTCACGAAACGGTGGATTATCTCGTAGATAATGGCGAAAAAGTCGGGCTTGTCAAGGTTCGGCTGTATCGGCCGTTCTCGGTTGAGGCTTTCGCGAAAGCTCTGCCTGCGACAGTCAAGAAAATTGCGGTGCTGGACCGCACCAAGGAACCGGGCGCGATCGGCGAGCCGATGTACACCGACATCCAGACGGCAATCAACGAAATGCTCGACAACGGTTTCGCGCCTTTCAAAGAACGCCCGTTGGTAATCGGCGGCCGTTACGGGCTGGGCTCGGCCGAATTCAACCCGCCCATGGCCAAATCGGTTTTCGACAACCTCAAAAAGGACAAACCGAAAAACCATTTCACCACCGGTATTATTGATGACGTCACCATGACCTCGCTGGAACCGGACAACTCCCTGAATCTCGAAGGTGACAACTTCCGCGGCCTGTTTTACGGTCTCGGCGCCGACGGTACGGTGGGAGCCAACAAAAACTCCATCAAAATCATCGGCGAGAACACCGATTATTACGCCCAGGGATATTTCGTTTACGATTCCAAAAAAGCCGGCGCCATTACGACCTCACACGTCCGTTTCGGCAAGAGCCTGATTCAGAAACCTTATCTGATCAGCTCCGCCCAGTTCGTCGCCTGTCACAATTTCTCCTTCCTGGAAAAATACGACATGCTCGACAAGCTGGTAGAAGGCGGGACGTTTTTGTTGAACGCCCCTTACGGGAAAGACGAAATCTGGGACAATATCCCCCGCGAGGTACAAAAACAGATTATCGACAAAAAAGTCAAATTCTATGTTATCGACGCCATCAGTCTCGGGAAAAAACTCGGCCTGGGCGCGCGCATCAACATGATTATGCAAACAGCCTTCTTCCTGATTTCCGACATCCTGCCGAAAGATGAAGCGATCGCGGCCATCAAAAACGCCATCAAGAAAACCTACGGCAAGAAGGGCGAGAAGGTTGTCAACATGAACTACGCGGCGGTTGACGGTGCGCTCGACGCCATCGAAGAGGTTAAATACCCGAACGTGGTGACCAGCAAGCTGACCCGTCCCCCGATCGTTCCCGATTACGCGCCGGATTTCGTCAAAAACGTGACCGCGGAAATCATCGCCGGTCGCGGCGACTCCCTGCCGGTCTCGGCTTTCCCTGACGACGGCACTTATATTACCGGCACCACTCAGTATGAGAAGCGGAATATCGCGGTCGATATCCCCGTCTGGGAGCCGGAACTATGCACCCAGTGCAATATCTGCTCGATTGTCTGTCCGCACGCGGCGATACGGCCCAAACTATTCGAGAAAAAATATCTTGACCAGGCGCCGAAAACGTTCAAATATGTCGCCGCCAAGTCAAAACCCCTGGAGAGTCTTTACTATACCCTGCAGGTTGCCCCCGAGGACTGCACCGGCTGTGAGGTGTGCGTGAATGCCTGTCCGGCCGCCAGAAAAGATGCCGACGGCAACAAGACCGATTTCAAGGCCATTAACATGTCTCCTCAGCTGCCGCTGCGCGAGCAGGAAAAAAAGAACTGGGAATTCTTCCTTAACGTATTGCCCGATACCGACCCGACGCTGGTCAAGAAAGAAACCATCAAGGGCTCACAGTTCATTAAACCGATGTTCGAGTTCTCCGGCGCCTGTGCCGGTTGCGGCGAGACGCCCTATGTCAAGCTGATGTCGCAGTTGTTCGGCGACCGCGCTCTCTGCGGCAACGCCACCGGCTGCAGCTCGATTTACGGCGGTAACCTGCCGACCACGCCATATACCAAAAGAGCTGATGGTCGCGGCCCGGCCTGGTCGAACTCGCTGTTCGAGGACGCCGCTGAATTCGCGTTCGGGATGCGTCTGACGGCTGATAAACTGAAAGAATACGCCCTGGAACTGGTCAAGGAACTAGTCCCGGGAATGTACGACGATATCGCCAACGCCGACCAGACAACCCAGGAGGGTATCGAAAAACAACGGGAACGAGTGGCTATTCTGACAAAGAAGCTCGAAGGCATGAACGGCGGTGACCGCGTTGCGGCGCTGAAGAGCATCGCTGATTTCCTGGTTGAAAAATCGGTCTGGGCTATCGGCGGTGACGGCTGGGCTTACGATATCGGCTACGGCGGCGTTGACCATGTCATGGCCTCCGGGAAGAACGTCAATATCCTGGTGCTTGATACCGAGGTGTATTCCAATACCGGCGGTCAGATGTCCAAGGCTACGCCGCGGGCTTCCACCGCTCAGTTTGCCGCCGCTGGAAAACCGGTCCCGAAAAAGGACCTGGGTTTGATGCTGACTTCTTACGGCAACGTTTACGTCGCCCAGATTGCGATGGGCGCCAATACCAGCCAGACGGTACGGGCGATGACAGAGGCCGAGAGTTTTAATGGTCCCTCGATTATCATCGCATATTCTCACTGTATCGCTCACGGTATTGATATGGCCCACGGGTTGGAGCAGGAAGAAATGGCGGTCAAGTGCGGTCACTGGCTCCTCTACCGCTATAATCCCGATCTCATCATGAAGGGTAAAAACCCTCTTCAGCTCGACAGCAAAGAACCGACCATAAAATTTGCCGAATATGCTTATTTGGAAAACCGTTACCGGACACTCAAAACCAAGAATCCGGAAAGAGCCAAAATGCTGATCGAACTGGGCCAGCAGGATTGTGACCACCGCTGGAACCTCTTCAAGCAGATGGCTGAAATGGATTATTCCAGATTTGCCGTCAAATAAGGCGAATTTACATAATATCCCCAAGGGCGGGCTTCTTTTAAAGCCCGCCTTTTTTATTCAATTTTTCTTTAATTTATCAAGATTCGCAGTCTTTTTTCCGATAATTCTGATAAGTATAAAGACTTAATGAATCGGAGGAAAAATGCGTTTCAAGAACTTTATTACAGCCCTGATTTTATTGACCCTGGTTATCCCGGTATTGAGCCTGGCTCAAAACACCGAACAGGAAATGGTCAACAAATTCTTACAGCGGACCGAATCCAAACATATCACTAAAACCGGCTTTGTGGCGGTAAATTTCACTGTTAATCGAATCAACCGTCATAACGAATACAACGATTTCACCAATCAGGTATCCAACGAATTCACCAACGGCGATTTCAGCTGGCTGAATACCGCTCAATCTTTCGGATTAGACCTGGGTATGGTTTTCAAGGACCGCTGGGCCTGGTCTCTCGGCGGTGAATACTGGCTGAAAATGAGTGATGAACTCGACGGTTCCTTCACTTACCTCGCCACCGGCGATGATATCGATAACCCCTCCTCTGAAATTCAAGTTTACGGTATCTATACCGGAATCCAGTATTATATTTTCAACCACCCCCATAAGGTTGAGCATATCACCGGTATGTCTTTAAGAGTCGGCGGTACGGTCGGCTATTACGAGGCTAAATGGGACCTCTGGCCGGAATATGAAAATCTGAACCTGACCACGGGTGTTCCGGCTACGTCCAATAACACCACTTTCAAGGGAACTGCTCCCGGCTTTACCATCGGCATGGGGCTGGATTATCCGCTGAACCTTTTCGGGATGGTCTTTGGAGCCGATTTAAGCTATATGTACCTGAACTTTACCAACGTTGCCTGGTATAACAATGAAGACGAAGAAATTATCGTTACGACCAACGGTACTCCCGAGGGCCGGGTTGACCTGGGTCTGTCCGGTTTCCGGGCTAAAATGGAACTGAAACGGTTCTTCAGCTTTTAATGCTCAATTAAGGGGTTGACAGACAACATCCAAGGTATATTTTAAGCGAAACTAAGATGCTTCATTTCATAGAATAGGAGACCACAAATTGAATAGGACAGGCAGAATAATTCTAACTCTTTTCGCAGTCTGTATTTTTTCTGTCGGCATTACGGTTTCTCTTTATGCCGCCGATAAGATGCCCCCGGAAAAAGCGGGTGTAATCGGTCAACCGGAAGGCAAAATAGCTTTTATTCGGGATAAAAATATCTGGTACATGAACGCCGACGGCACTAACCAGACCCTGGTGACCGAGGTCACCAATGCTGACGGCCGTCTTTCCTGGACCGGGAATAACCGGATGATTATGTTCACCCGCAAGGGCGAATTCGACGTCAAGGGTCCAAACATGATGGGCGGGCATCATAAACTTTATGATTTGTTCCTGGCTTATCTCGACTCAGCCGAAGCCCACAATACCATGTTCTGGCGACGTATCTCCGAAGAGATGGGCAGCCGTGACCCGGATATTCTCCCCGACGGGAAGACCGTGATTTTCACCAAAGATATGAACGCCAAATACGTCACGGCCTCGTTGCCGCAGTATCAAATATGCACGATGAATTCCGATGGCACCAATGTCAAGATGCTCAGGGAAAACTGGATTGCCGATGACACTTTAAATCCCAAGAATTTCATTACGTCCCCATCGATGAACCTGAACGGCGATGTTGCTTTCGTTTATTTCGAGAATCTGCAGGCTCGCGGGTTCGGGGTCATGACGAAGGGCAATTATTCCATCTCCGTGGACTCGGCGAAAATTCTCGCCGGTAAGAACGATAAAGGCGTCGCTCCAGCCTGGTCACCCGACGGTCAATGGATCGCTTATGTCTATAACGATATCAACTCCAACGCCGTTTATATTACTAATGCCGCTCAAACGGAACGGTACCTTATTTTCGAGCCGCCGGTCGGGACCTATGTCTACACGATCCCGCCTTCGTTTTCTCCCGATTCCAAATGGCTGACCTTCTCCACTACTGACGGTTCGGTCTGGATAATCGATATAACCGGCAACGGCGCCCGCAGACTGACCGGTCCGGGACTGGACAAAGCGCCGGCCTGGTCCAAAGCCGCAACAAAATAAGTTCTTGAAA
>JBMOKZ010000329.1:0-8258 GCA_049324195.1 Candidatus Zixiibacteriota bacterium
ACACCCTGGCCGGCACCGACATCGGTGGCACCTCGGGCGCGATCGTGGAAATTACCATCAACGTCACCAATAATCTGCCGTTGTATAAAATCCGGCTGCCGATTGAATACTCCGGCCCGCTGAATCTGGTCTATAAAGGCTATTCGCGCGCGGGCTGCCGTACCGAGGCTTTCGACTATGTCGACTACCTCAATTACGACGGTAACAACAAACAATTCTATATGGAATTAGACGCCGGAGGCGCACCACTGCTTCAGCCCGGCACCGGCCCGATTATAAAATTTAATTTTCAAATAACCGCCGGTGAACTGGGCGACACCAGTTATATTGTCATGGACGGCTACGACACCTTCGCACCCGGTCTGGTCGGCTACCTGCTCGAATACCAGCCGGCGCTGGCCGAAGCTTCTGTAACGTATTCCGGCTGCTGTGTCGGCTTTACCGGCAACGCCAACTGTTCGGAAAGCGAGGAACCCGATATCTCCGATATCACCCGGCTGATCGATTACCTCTATCTCTCGCACGAGCCGCTCTGCTGTCTCGAGGAAGCCGATAGCAACGGCAGCGGCGGTGAGCCGGACATCTCGGACATCACCCGGCTGATTGATTTCCTCTACTTGTCACACACGCCGTTGACAGACTGCCCATAATATAGGATTACTTCATATTTAAATTTTGAGGCAGGGTCCCTGTGGTCCTGCCTTTTTAATTTTGATCAAATGCCTATGTCATATCCAGTGTCAGTTCCTGCTCGCCGAAGGCAAGTGTGAACTGACACTCTTTTATAAGCGTCGGGTCACACGTCCGAAAGATCGGACGCAGGAGCCGACACTACTCACTTAAACCGTAAGTCATCCCGAGCGACGAGGGATAACAAAGACGAAATCACTCTTCCGCTCTGGGTAACTTGAAGAAAAAAGGCGGAACCGCTTAAGGGTTCCGCCCTGCTTATAATTATAAGCTCTTCAGAATATCAACAATTAGTATAGTTCGGACCTTCCCCGCCTTGCGGCGTCACCCAGCGGATGACCTGGTACGGGTCGGCGATATCGCACGTCTTGCAGTGCACGCAATTCGAAGGCGTCAGTTGAAGTTTCTTCTTCCCCTCGCGGTCAGGGTCATCCACCATCTCGTACACATGCGCCGGACAGAAATGCTGGCAGGGGTTGCCGTATTCTACGGTGCACCTGTTGTTGCAGATATCGTAATCGGCGATGACCAGGTGCGAGGGCTGGTGTTCCTCGTGCTGGGTGCCCGATTTGTAAACATCGGTCAATTTATCGAACAGGTACTTATTATCGAACTTGACCTCGATTTTTTTCGGCTCCGTCCCGAATCGGGATTTGTAGTCGGCAATTTTCAGCATGTACTCATGGTCGCGCTTGTGCGGGCGATGGTCGAACAATCCCCCGCCGCCGGTAAAAATCTGAATCGCGCCGTGTACCATACCGGACACCAGTCCGCTTTTGAACCCGGCGTGGAAATTACGTACCTTGTACAGTTCCTTGAAAGCCCAGCTTTTCTTGAAGCGGTCCTCGTATCCCTTGAGAGTATGTTTGGAAAAGTCGTTGTTTTTGAGCGCGTCGTAAACTGTCTCGGCGGCCATGATCCCGGACTTGATGGCGGTATGGATGCCTTTCAATTTGAGGGGATTGAGCATTCCGGCGGTATCGCCGCAGAGCAGCAATCCATCATGATAAAGTCTGGGGATGGCGTAATAGCCGGCATCGGGTATGGTTTTAGCGCCGTAATGCAGCATCTGCCCCCCCTCAAGTATCTTCTTCACCAGCGGATGGGTCTTGAAACGCTGGAATTTCATATGGGGGTCATTCGTTGGGTCGGGTGAATCCAACCCGACGGCGTAGCCGACCGAGACCATAGTATCGCTCATGCCGTAAATCCAGCTGCCGCCGTATTCATTCGAGGGCTGCGGCCAGCCGAGCGTATGGATAACCTGCCCGGCCTTGATGCGGCCCCGGGGTACTTCCCAGACTTCCTTGACACCGGTCAAATAGGACTGTGGCAGGCAGTCAGCCCTGAGTTCGGGGATTTTCTCGAACGCATGGCGGGCCAGCGAGCCGTGGACGCCTTCACAGAGCACCGTAACCTTGGCCTTGACGAGCGAACCTGGTTCAAAATTGCCTTTCGGTTGGCCTTCCTTGTCCAACCCCATATCAACCGTCTGGACACCGGTTACTTTTCCGTCCTCGATAAGCAAATCGTACCCGGCCAACCCGGTGTAGATATCGATACCGAGCGCCTCGACCTGTTCAGCCATCCAACCGGTGAACTTGTTGAGAGAGATGACGAAATTGCCGTGGTTGCTGACTGCCGGAGGAAGGTACGGGACCTTGGTTGCGCCCTTTTCCTTGAGGTAATACATCGCCTCGCCGCTGACGGGCGCCTCAAGCGGCGCGCCTTTGGCGGCGAAATCGGGAATCAGCTCCGCAATTCCGCGGGGGTCCATGACCGCTCCCGACAACGAATGCGAACCGACATACCCGCCTTTTTCCATGAGCAGCAGTTCGGGCATCTCCATACCCTCGTCCGCCGCTACCAGTTGTGCTAATTTGTATGCTGTAGCCAGACCGGCCGGTCCGGCACCGACGATTAGAATATCGGTCTCGAGAATTTCACGCTCAATATCCATACCACCATACCCCATTAATGGTTAAAACGCAGAATATATCTTTTGACGATATTCCAAGATAAGAAATTAGAGCCCCGAGGAAAACCTAAATTTTACTATTTTTTAGCTGAACCGGCGATGGCTCGACGCGATTGCTGCTGATTGAACTGATTTTCCTGTGATTCGTTATTTTTCCCGTTCCTATTGAGTTGAAGCATGTCGACAATCGCCTGCTTGTTGCAGCCGATAGTGAACAGCCGGGCGGTTCTGATAATCGGTCTTCTTAAAAGAGTATAATCCTTCAGAATAGCCTTCACGAGCTCAGCCCGGTCCGGAATCTTTTTATCAAAACCGTTTTTGGTATATGAATCGGAGAAGGGATTCAAGAAATGACTGATTTCGAAGTGCCCCACCAGCGCATTCAACTCTACTTCGGTTAAGGGATCTTTTTTAATATCACGAACATCCAGCACAATTCCGTTTTCCTCGATTAACCTGCGGATATCAAGACATTGTTCGTTTTCGTCGTAGGTGACGTATTTTACATGTTTTAAGGTCATCGCGACCTCCTAATAAACAACCCAAAAGTTAATGTCAGCCCTGTTGCCAATTACTAAATTTAAAAATTTAGTGAATTAAGTGAAAACTCGCGAAAGAGAGAATCACTATTTGATTTATATTCAGCATGATTTCAACAAGAATGAAATCTCAGGCCATAATAAAAACGTTTTTATAGCCTGTTTGTCAATAAAAAACAACAATTTATAAATTTTTTTACGGTGTCTGAAACTGACAACCAGAAAACTGTTCAGCCGCCCCCGTTGAACATCGCTTTGTTTATACATCTATAAGGTGAACAACCGCTCCCTAAACAATCGGAGATAACTTTCTAAGGTTGATTTTTCCCTGAGAGAATCCTTATAGATTGTATCGGTACGCCTCAAAGCAACTTTACTGATATTCTATAATTTTTAAACACGGCAGTCGCTATTTTGTTCCGGTTTTCATCCGATTTTATCACACCTTTCCTTTACCTTAATCGGTTAGCCTTTATCTCCCCCGGCTCGACCGCGCTCGTGCCTTTCTTTTACCTTTATTTTTTCTATAATCGCACCGAGACGCTGAGTCCGTCCCGAAGCGGCAAAATCGTCGTAAAAAAACGACTGTCCCGGTAAATATTCCGGGTAAATTCGACGACGGCACCGCTGGTTTCGTCCTGTTTTTTCTCAAGCACCCGCCCGGACCACAGAATATTGTCGGTAATCAACAGTCCCCCCTTACGCAACAGCGCAGCGGCGGGATCGATAACCTTTGGATAACCACCCTTGTCGATGTCGTTAATAATCATGTCATAAGGACCAACCAGGTCGTTTATGATTTTCAAAGCGTCGGCCACCCTGAAATCGAACTGGCTTTGCAAACCGGCTCGCTTGAAATACTCCATCGCCAGTCGCTTGTTCTTGGCGCTCTTATCGGTCAGAGTGAGGTGCCCCTTCCCCCGGACAGCCTGGGAAAGCCAGAACGCCGAATAACCGAACCCCGAACCAAGTTCCAAAATCCTTCGGGCTTTGATGGAAAGCGCCATCTGAAACAAGAAGCGCCCCACCAACGGCCCCACGATGGGGAAACCGATTTCTTTGGCGTATTGCTCCATCTCGGACAAGACCGGATGACGCTCCGGTGTAACCGCCAACAGATATTTTTCGATTTTTGAAAGCATCGCAACACCTGTCCCGAAAGAAAACCCCAATGAATGTCCCTGCAATTGATACCACCGAACAGAAGTCATTCAGACTATACCCGCCGGAAATTTGATGTAGCTTTCCAAGTTGCCGTATCGGACTACATTTTAATGGTGACAGAACCTGGAACGGTTTGTTAAAACCGGGTCAAGAACATCTTGTAATTTAATATACTCAATATCAATAGAAATTCAATGATTTTCTTTTCCCGGGGATAATATTAATCGCTTTTTAAAACAGTCAGTTCAATTCAGTCGGAATCATTTTGATACAAAACCTCGGCTTTCCCCCCCGAAATGTCCACCAGGTGTTTAATTACCGCTTTGACCAGGAAATCGGGGGTTGACGCTCCGGCGGTGAGTCCCACCTTCTCGACTTGACCGTCGGCAAACCAGGTTTCCTCGATATCCTTTTCGGAATTTATAAGCATCGCCCGCTTGCACAGGGGACGGGAGATATTAACAAGTCGTTTGGAGTTAGCCGAAGTCGCGGAGCCGACCACCAGCACCATATCGACTGTCGGCGCCAGTTGAACGATAGCCTCCTGACGCTGATGGGTAGCGTTACAGATGGTATTGAAAATCTTGATATGCGGCCATTTCACCCGGGCGGTTTTTTCTATTTCCGTGAAATCGTCGAGATTGGCCGTGGTCTGCACCGTCATGGCCAGCCGGCGGTCTTTCCATTCCGGCAGGGCGAACATCTCTTCCAACGTCGCCACCACCGTAATCCGGTCCGGGGCGTGCCCCACAATCCCCTCGGTTTCATCGTGACTCGGGTCGCCGAAATGAATGATATAATAATCTTTTTTTATTTTATCGATAATTTCGTAGATGCGCCGGACGAGCGAACAGGTCGCGTCCACGACCTGCAATCCCTTTTCCTTCGCCATCCGCTTGATTACGGGCGCCACTCCGTGAGCGGAGATAATCAGCGTGCCGCATTCGACCTCGTCCACCGTGTAACTCTGCCTTACACCCGCCTGACGAAACTTGTCCACCACGGCGTCATTGTGAACGATTTCCTTCAGAATGGTGACCCGGCCGGTCTCGTTTTGAGCGGTTTCTTCGGCAATGCGGATCGCCCGTTTAACCCCCATGCAAAAACCGTGATGACGAGCGATGATTATCTTCTTTATCATAGGCGACTCATGATTTCCAAAAGAGTTACGCAACGAAACGAGAAAATTATAGGAAGTTGTCCGCAAAATATTTTAACAGCGTAATATCGTCTTCCAGTTCGGCATGGAAGGAACTGGCGAGTATACGGCCGCTCGCCACCATGACCGGCAAACCCCTGTGCTCGGCCACCACCTTCACACCCTTTCCGACTCGTACCACCTTGGGCGCCCTGATAAAATCGACCTTCAAATTCCGCATCCCCTCACCCAGATCGACCTTTAAAACATCCTCGAACGAATATATCTGGCGGCCGTAGCCGTTGCGGTCTACATCGATATCGATTAAACCCAGAGGCACCACACCCGACTTGTTGTTAATGATATTCCGGGACAGCATAATCATCCCGGCGCAGGTGCCGTATATCGGACAGGTGCGGCCAAACGCCAGCAGCGGCGACCGAAGGTCAAAGCGGTCGATAAGGATATTCATGGTGGTCGACTCCCCGCCGGGGATTATCAGGGCATGGGTTTGCTCCAAATCGCGAGGCAGTTTCACCTGGAGTGGTTTCGCTCCCAGAAGAGCTATCTGGTGCAGATGGCGTTCAAAATCCCCCTGGAGCGCCAGCACTCCGATATTTATTTTACCATAATCTATCATATCTTTTTAAACAACTTTAACCGTTTAAAGTGTCCTAATATAAAGCCCCGAAGCTGACTTGCCAAGTAAAGAGATACGGCTAAAACCGTCCGGGTGATTAAGGCAAAACAAGAAAAAGAACTTGACAATAAGATATACTTGGTTATTTTGCCAAATATAAAAATATGGAGTGCTTATGGACGCCAAAAAACTGGCCCTTTACGAGGCTCGCGCGAAAGTAATCAAGGCGATGGCTCACCCTACCCGCCTCTTTATCGTCGAGGAACTGTCCCGCAAAAAAAAATGTGTCTGCGAATTGACGGACATGGTCGGAGCCGATATCTCTACGGTCTCAAAACATCTCTCGGTGCTCAAGAGCGCCGGGATCGTTAGCGACGAAAAACAAGGCGCCCAGGTTTATTACAGTCTGCGAATGCCCTGCGTTTTGAACTTCTTTAACTGTGTTGAAGCGGTGTTGCAAACCACCGCCCGGGAGCAGTTACAGCTTCTGAAAAAAGGATAAGCCAAAATGAATCTCAGGCAGGAAGGAAAACCGCTGGCAGTCATTCTGGCTGTCTTCCTGATTTTCTATTATATCCCCCTGGATGCTTTCGAAACCGACAACGCCGTCGGTGAAGCCCTGCAGCTGGCCCAATGGTATGCCCGGGAACATGTTTTACTCTGCCTGGTACCGGCCTTTTTTATCGCCGGGGCGATTGGCGTCTTTATCAGCAAAAATACGGTGATGAAATATCTCGGCGCCAGCGCCAATAAAATACTCGCCTACGCAGTGGCTTCGGTCTCGGGTTCCATCCTGGCGGTATGCTCCTGTACGGTTCTGCCGCTGTTCGCCGGAATTTACCGCATGGGGGCCGGTCTTGGTCCGGCCACAACTTTTCTTTATGCCGGACCGGCTATCAATATTCTGGCGGTCATCCTGACCGCCCGGATTCTCGGTTTCCAGCTCGGGGTTGCCCGGGCTTTGGGAGCGGTACTGTTCAGTATCATTATCGGATTGCTGATGCATCTTATCTTTCGCAAAGAGGACCTGGAGAATGCCGTTCCGCAGGCGGTCATGCCCGAAAACGATGCCACTCGTCCGCTCTGGCAGACCGGTTTGTATTTCACTGTCATGGTCGGCATTTTGATATTCGCCAACTGGAGCGGTGTCGAATCCTCAACCGGGTTATGGCAGACCATAGCGTCATTCAAATGGGTTATCACGAGTATCTTGGCTGGCCTGCTTGGTCTGATTTTGATTTTCTGGTTTGCTGTGTCTAAGGTTAAAGTAATAATCACAGCCGCCATTATAGCCGCTATTACCCTGTTTTTTCCGGAACATCCAGTGCTCGCTTTTAGCGCGGGGTTATTGGGATTATCGTTGATTATCGCCTCAGCCAAAGGTGAGTCCGGGGAATGGTTCGAGCAAAGCTGGGGTTTCGCCAAACAGATCATGCCGCTGCTGTTTTACGGTGTTCTGGCGGCGGGTCTGCTGCTGGGCAGACCGGGGCACGAGGGTTTGATACCTGCCAGCTGGGTCAACCAGTCGGTGGGAGGTAATTCGTTCGGGGCCAATCTCTTTGCCTCAGTTGCCGGAGCCTTCATGTATTTCGCCACCCTGACGGAAATTCCCATTCTTCAGGGTTTGCTCGGTAACGGGATGGGTCAGGGACCGGCGCTGGCGCTGCTTCTGGCCGGACCAGCCCTGTCACTGCCCAACATGCTGGTGATTCGCAGCGTGATGGGAACCAAAAAGACGGTAGTGTTCGTGTCGCTGGTGATTATTATGGCCGCCCTGAGTGGCATGATATACGGGACTTTGATATAACTACGGGAGTCATAAATGAAAAAAATCGAGATTCTGGGGACAGGTTGTCCCAAATGTAAGAAGCTGGCCGAGGAAACCAAAACCGCTGCGACGGAACTTGGCCTGGATTGCGAAATCGTGAAAGTCGAAGACCTGCAGAAGATCTTGAGCTATGGGGTTATGATGACACCGGCGCTGGTGCTCGACGGTACGGTCAAAGTGGTCGGGAAAGTCCCTTCGCGGGAAGAATTAATAAAACTGTTACAAAGTTAAAAAAAGAATCAACGGTCATTATCTTAGGGAGTGATATATGCGTCGTATTT
>JBMOKZ010000330.1:0-8258 GCA_049324195.1 Candidatus Zixiibacteriota bacterium
CGGATCGAGGTCGGTCTGACTTATATTTACGGAATCGGCCAACACACGGCCTCCGAGATATTGAGAAAGACCGGTGTCAATCCCGATACCCGTGTGCATCAGCTCTCTGATGACGATGTTTCCAAGCTCAGGAGCGTGATCGAGAACGATTATCACGTCGAGGGTACCCTTCGCAGTGAGATTTCGATGAATATCAAGCGGCTGATTGATATCGGCTCCTATCGGGGTTTACGCCACCGACGCGGTTTACCGGTGCGCGGTCAACGGACGAAAACCAACGCCCGCACCCGGAAAGGACCGCGTAAGTCGATCGGCGGTTTGAAGAAGAAACCTGCGGGACAGTAGAAAGAAAGTATATTAATTAGAGGTACGAAGTGGCAGACCCTAAAAAGAAAAAAACCAAAAAGAAAGTGCGTCTGGTCGATACCAGCGGTACCGTCCATATCAAGGCGACCTTTAACAATACTATCGTAACCATCAGCGATTCCACCGGGAAGGCGGTTTCCTGGGGCTCAGCCGGCAAGGTCGGCTTCAAAGGTTCCAAGAAATCCACTCCGTTCGCCGCCCAGATGGCCGCCTCCGAGGCCGCCAAAGAGGCGATGGATTTGGGCTTGCGCAAGGTCGAGGTCTGGGTCAAGGGACCCGGCTCGGGACGCGAAGCGGCGGTGCGCTCCATTTCCGCGGCCGGTCTGGAGATTACGATGATTAAAGATGTGACGCCGATTCCGCACAACGGCTGTCGAGCCCCGAAACGTCGTCGGGTTTGATTGGAATTTATTAATTTGTTTATAGGAGAATAAATGGCTCGTTATCGTGATGCCAACTGTAAGTTGTGTCGTCGTGAGGGCGAAAAACTTTTCCTCAAAGGCGCCCGTTGCATGACGGATAAATGTGCTGTCGAACGCCGTCAGTACGCTCCCGGTCAGCACGGCCAGAGCCTGCGTCGGAAAATTTCCGCCTATGGTTTGCAGTTACGGGAAAAGCAGAAAGTCCGCCGGACTTACGGACTGCTCGAAAAACAGTTCAAGAATTATTTCAAGAAGGCCGATGCCCGGACCGGTATCACCGGTGAAACCCTGGTTCAGATGCTGGAACAGCGTCTGGACAATCTTGTCTATCGTCTGGGGTTTGCGCCTTCGCGCAAGGCCGCCCGGCAGCTCGTCAGGCATCGCCACATCACCGTCAACGGTCGGATTGTGGATATACCCGCCTACCAGGTGCGGCCCCACGAGATAATCAAGATCCGTGACAAGTCCAAAAAACTTGACCTCATTCACGCCGCCCTCAAGCTCGGCCGCGGGGATGAAATTCCGTGGCTCAGACTGAACAAAGCGGCTCTGGAAGGGGAGCTTTTGGAAGTACCCAAACGCATGGAGATCCCTCTCACAGCCAATGAACAGTTGATCGTAGAACTTTATTCGAAATAGGAATAATGTCCCTTGCGGGAGGTTAAATAAAGATATGAAGTGGAAACCAATAACTATGCCGAAAGAGGTCGTCAACGACCAGTCTTCGGCTACCGACAACTATTCGCGTTTTATCATCGAGCCGCTGGAACGGGGTTACGGAGTTACGCTCGGTAACGGCCTGCGCCGCGTTCTGCTCTCGTCCATCCAGGGAGCGGCGGTGGTATCGATGAGAATAACCAACTGCCTCCATGAGTTTTCGACTTTGAAGGGTGTCTATGAAGATGTCGCCGAAATCGTTCTCAATGTCAAGAACATCATCATCCGGATGCACGCCGATGATTTGCGGACCCTGAGACTGAAAATCGACAAGAAGGGCAAAATAACCGCCGGTATGTTCGAGGGCAACCCGGAAATCGAAATCCTCAATCCCGACCTGCATATCTGCGAGTTGACCGACGACGTCGAATTCGAAATGGAAATCGATATCGACTCCGGCCGGGGCTACTCGTTAGCCGAAATGAACAAGCGGGCCGATGTTCCGGTGGGCACCATCTTTCTCGATTCCCTGTTCTCACCTGTCATCAAAGTTTCCTATTTTAACGAGAACACCCGCGTCGGACAAAAAACCGATTACGACCGTTTGATAATGGAAATAACCACCAACGGCGCCATCACGCCCGAGGACGCTCTCAGCTACGCCGCCAAGCTGCTCAAAGACCACCTGCAACTCTTTATCCATATGGACGAGGAGATCATGGTCGAAGAAGAACCGGAAGAGGACGAAGAAATTGTCCGTGTCCGTAACCTTTTGAAAACCCGCGTCGATGAACTGGAACTATCCGTTCGTTCCTCCAACTGCCTCCGGGCCGCCAATATCCAGACGCTCGGGGAACTGGTTACCAAGACGGAAGCGGATATGCTCAAGTACCGCAATTTCGGTCGTAAGTCCCTTAACGAAATCGGCACTCTGCTGGAGCAGATGGACCTTTCGTTCGGGATGGATATCTCTAAATTTTTGGAACCGTCTAATAATTAATAAATGTGAGTGAAAAATGGGTCATCAGGATAGAGTAAAGAAATTAGGCCGAACCAAGTCACATCGGGAGGCTATGTTGGCCAACATGGCCATGTCGCTGTTCACCCACCGGATGATTAAAACGACTGACGCCCGGGCGAAAGCCCTGCGTCCGCTGGTGGACCGGTTGATTTCGACGGCTAAGAAAGACACCCTGGCTGCGAAACGACAGGTGGCCAAAACCATCAGGGTGAAAAACGTCTTCAAGAAATTTTATGAAGATATCATCCCCCAGTTTGCCGATCGCGATTCCGGGTTTACCCGCGTGATTAAATTAGGCGTGCGCCGCGGCGACGGTGCCCCGATTTCCGTGGTGGAACTGCTGACGGAAAAACCGGTCGAGAAAACCGATACCAAGGATAAAAAGAAAAAGACCGCCAAGGATAAAACCGCCAAAGCGAAATAATTTTTGGGTGTAATCCCTTTTATTCCTTTTCTTAACTTCCTTCGGGAGCGGTATATAAGATTAAAACCCGCTTTATTAGCGGGTTTTTTTATGTGGAAAATTGCTTGATATATATTTTCTTATTTATTATATAATAATTAATCCAATGCTTCAACGATTATGATGAATTGATTGAATGCAAGTCTCTTAAACAGATAGTTGCCGGGGATAAAATGGCGCGTGTATCGGCTTCTGTTAATTTCCATCTGCTCTTGTCGTTTTTCGCTGCTTTTTATATCAGAATCAACATCCGCAAAAGCTATCGCCCCGTTCGTTGCGGTTCGGGTTCCTTCGCCAGGGAAAGAAACCAAACCGGACCGTGAATAATTTAAATTTGCATGAGTATTCACAGGGAGTGTGATTCATGCTCGTTAGGGAAAAATTTAACTTTTAAAAAATTATCTGGAGAGGAAGTACTATGGACGGAGAACAGAAAAAAGGCATGTCCAAAGGCTGTATGGTCGGTCTGATTGTGGCAGGGGTAATTCTGGTCATTATAATCATCGGGGCGATTTCCTGCTGGGTCTTCAAGGACGACCTGGCCAAAATGGGTATGGTTAAATTCGTTGACGGAGTCAAGACGCTTATCGTTACGAATCCGATAGAGGGCGTGGATACGGTTCAGTTCAACGCTGTCGCCGACGGTTTCGTAACCAGGCTGAACGAAACCGAGCTGGATCTGGAGAAATATTCCGCTTTTGCCTCTCAGCTCCAGGGTTTTATGTCCACCAAGAACCTCTCCGCGGAAGACGTCGGGGTTATTCAGGGTATGATGGTTGACTATTTCCCGGATCTGGGGGCGTTTCTTCCTCCGGCGGTTGAGGTCGACAGCATCATCGTCGAAGACACCGTTCCTTCGGAATAATAAATATAACCGGGGTTTTTCCCCGGATGTAATCTTTGGGTAAATATGGAATTGCTTGTCATCCTCGCGCCGGTCGTTATTGCCTATTTACTGGGGGCTGTTCCGTTCGGACTGATTGTCGCCCGTCTTTACGGGGTACCGGATATCCGCCAAGCGGGTTCGGGCAATATCGGTGCGACTAACGTCTGGCGGATAGCCGGTCCGAGAGCCGCCCTGTGGGTGTACCTGCTCGATATCGGCAAGGGGGTAACAGCTATCATGATCGCCCGGCAGTTCCATCCGACCCTGATTTCGTATGACCTGCTGCTTGTTATCTGTGCCGTGGCGGCAGTAATCGGTAATGTCTTCCCGGTGTACCTGCGCTTCCGGGGCGGCAAGGGTGTCAATACTTCGCTGGGGGTGATGATTACCCTGTTGCCGGTGGAAACCTTGATAGCGCTGGCGGTCTTTCTGCTGACGGTGCTGATTTTCCGGTATATTTCGCTGGGTTCGATCTTAGCGGCTGTTGGACTGCTGGCGGTTATCGTCGTGGAAAAGTACATGATGAATTTGATGGTTGCCACGATATATCTCTATCTGAGCATCACGCTTGCTCTGCTGGTTATCCTTTCGCACCGGCAGAATATTGGTCGTCTGCTTTCGGGTAAGGAGAACCGTTTGACTTTGCCGTGGAAAACCAAACAGGCGGGTTCTCATGTCTGAGCATGTGACCATCCTCGGTGGCGGTTCCTGGGGTATGGCCGTAGCCCGGTTACTCGATATGAACGGGCAACGGGTGACCGTGTGGGAATTCAATGAAGCCGATTATAAAAAACTGGTCGAAGTGCGCGGCAACTCCGACAAATTGCCGGGGTTCAGGCTGGCGGATTCCATCCGGGTGACTCATGATTTGTTCGATGCCGTCGACGGCTGCCGGCTGCTGGTTATCGCCGTACCCTCGCAGTTCCTTCGCGCCACCATCAAACCGCTTCGCAGCCGTATGCGGAATCTTCTCGGTGTGGTCAATTTAGCGAAAGGCATCGAGAACAAAACCCTCAAGCGGATGTCCGAGGTGATTGTCGAGGAAAGCGGGCTTCCCGTGGAAAAAGTGGCCACCCTGTCGGGACCGTCCCACGCCGAGGAGGTCATCCATGATTTGCCGACCACGGTCGTGGCGGCCGGGCACTCCGAAAAATTCGTGGTCGAAATACAGGAACTTTTCAGCAACAACTCTTTCCGGGTGTACAAGAGCCCGGATTTAATCGGCGTGGAGCTGGGCGGGTCGCTGAAAAACATTATCGCCATCGCAACGGGCATCGCCGACGGTCTGGCGCTGGGCGACAATACCAAGGGCGCGCTGATTACCCGCGGGTTGGCGGAAATCACGCGCCTGGGACTGGCCATGGGAGCCTCGCTCGAAACGTTCGCAGGATTATCCGGTATCGGCGATCTGGTGACGACCTGTATTTCCCGGCACAGCCGTAACCGCTGGGTGGGCGAGAGAATCGGCCTGGGCGAGAAACTTGACGATATTTTGCGCAAAATGAAGATGGTGGCCGAGGGCGTGCAAACCACTCGTTCAGGGTATGAGCTGGCCCGCCTGCACCAGGTGGAGATGCCCATCACCGCTGTCGTACACGAGGTTTTATTCGAAAACATGTCGCCCTTGAAAGCGGTCGAACAGTTGATGGGCCGAACTTTGAAATCCGAAATCTGGCAATGAGCATAAGAGTAGGATAGATTTAATGGCGAAGAAAGCTATGGAAGAGAAAAAGTACTACGCAATAAGCGAGGTCTCGAAAATCACGGGACTCGAGGCTTATGTGCTGCGGTACTGGGAAAAAGAATTCCCGATTCTGAAACCCAAAAAAAACCGAGGAGGTAACAGGCTTTATACCTCGAGAGATATCGAGCTGATTAACCGGATCAAACACCTGCGGACCCGGGAGAAACTGACAATTGCCGGCGCGAGAACCAAATTGATGATGAAAAAGCCGGCTGAAAAACAAAACACCATGGTTAATTCGGCCCGGATAAAGACTATTACCGGGCAGATTCGCCGCGATATTGAGGATATATTGAAATTTTTCTCTTGAGTTTCCCGGATTTTTCGGTAAATTTGTTCAGCTTTTAGCCTGTTGCTAAACGTCATATTGGTGTCGGAGCGTAGCGCAGTTTGGTTAGCGCACTCGCTTGGGGTGCGAGAGGTCGGCCGTTCGAATCGGCTCGCTCCGACCATTTATTTATGCTTCCCGAGCCCCCTCTGGCGGTATAATCAATGAATGAAGACTTTTAACCGCGACAAAGTGCTGGTGGTCGTTCCGGCGTACAACGCCGCACAACACCTTCCCGAACTCATCGCCCGTTGCCGCCGGATTCTGGGTGACAACGACCTGTTGTTCGTAAACGACGGTTCCACCGATGCCAGCCTTGATATTCTTAAAAGGGAAGGAGTCAGCTATATCACCTACCTCGATAACCGCGGGAAAGGCGCGGCTTTACAAACTGCCTTCGCTTATGCCCTGGAACAGGATTACCGGTCGGTTCTGACGCTCGACGCCGACCTGCAGCATCCCCCCGAAGAAATCCCGGATTTCATCCGGGCCGACAACGGCCGGACGGTGCTGGTCGGGACCCGGCGCATGAATCTCAAAATCATGCCGTTCGGGCGCTGGCTGTCGAACAACCTGACCTCGATTATCGTATCCGTCTTTTCCTCGGCCCGTGTCCGCGACAGCCAGTCCGGTTTTCGCCTTATCCCGGTCGAGGCACTTCGGCTGGTGCCGTTGAAATGCGTCGGGTACGATTTCGAATCGGAGTTACTGTTTAAAATCGGCGCTTTGGGCTATCCCGTCAGCGAGGTGCCCATCTCGACTATTTACGACGGGTCCCGGTCTTTTATCAACCCGTACAAGGACACCCTGCGATTTATCCGCCAGATATGGAAACGCATCTGGTTTTAAAGGCAACTTGTGCTTGCTTTTTTCCCGTCAGGGGCGTAGTTTTCGATCTATGAAATTAAGTTCGATATTTTCCAATTACTTGACTGTCCGGCACGAACTGGTCGAAACCGTCAAAAATCTTACCCCGGGACAGCTTGCCTGGAAGGCGCCTGCTCATCCCGGTACCATCCGGCAACTGCTCATTCATATCGCCGAAACCGAATATTGGTGGGTGACGGTCGTGGCGTTGAAAAAAGAAACGATGTTCGACGAAAGCAAGTTTCAAAACCTGCATGAGCTCTCTGATATTATGAAAAGTCTCGAGTATTATCACGATGAGTTTATCCGTTTTCTCGAACAGGAGGATACCTCTACCTGGGACCGGATTTTTTATGAAATCACGGGCCATGACGAAAAAGTGTCTCAGCGCTGGCTGGTCTGGCATGTGGTCGAACACCAGGCCCGCCATCGGGGGCAGATATTTATGCTGATGCGGATGCAGGGACTGGAGGTACCGGTTGTCTGAAAAGAAAAAGAGAACGATTCTGCTGACCAACGATGACGGCTATTTTTCCAACGGCATCAATACTCTGGCGAAGGAACTGGCGAAATTCGCACGAGTATATATCGTCGCGCCTGATAAGGAGCAGTCGGCCAGTTCACATTCGCTGACTTTGAACCGGCCCCTGCGGGTCCACAAAATTGACCGTAGCTGTTACATTACCGATGGTACCCCGACCGACTGCGTGATGCTGGCGATTCACTTATTGTTCCAAAAAAAGCCGCCGGACATGATTATTTCCGGTATCAATCACGGGGCGAATATGGGGGACGACGTGACCTATTCGGGGACGGTGGCGGCGGCCATCGAGGGCTCGATCATGAAAATTCCCTCCATCGCGGCTTCGATGGTCCACTACCGGCCGGGGATGTCGCTTCTGAACGCCGCTCGGTTCATCTGTCGTTTTGTGAAGATGTACGACCAGTTGAAAATCAACCCGGAGACGTTTTTCAATATCAATTTTCCCTATTATAACGGTAAGCCCTATAAGAAATACGCCATTACCCGGCTGGGCTTTAGACAATACCATGACATCATAATTCATAAAACCGACCCCCGGGGCGTCCCGTACTATTGGATCGGGGGCGAGGCCAAATGGACCAGCACCGAGGGCTCTGATTTCGAGGCTATCGAGAAGAAAAAAGTCTCTATCACCCCGCTCAAGCTCAATTTTACCGATACCGATTCCATGGCCGTAATGGAAGGAATGAAGCTTAATTTCTGAGCGTTTTTGAAACTCTATCGGGGTTTAAATAATTATGACGGTTATCCGATAAAATCATTGACAACTGACAAATATCTCCTATAATTAAATTCTTGATTTCGGGGCGTGGCGCAGTTTGGTAGCGCGCTTGGTTCGGGACTAAGAGGTCGCTGGTTCAAATCCAGTCGCCCCGATTTTTATCTTTAACCGGCAAATTCACTCAAGCCTTTGGCAGAGTCTATAGTCTTACAATCGGGAACGTAAATCATGACGAAAAC
>JBMOKZ010000331.1:0-1035 GCA_049324195.1 Candidatus Zixiibacteriota bacterium
CGAATACGGTTTTAGTGTCATCGGGTTTGAGGACGGCTTTGGGGGACTGATTGAGAATCGGGCTCATCGCCTGACGGAAAAGGACGTGGTGGGAATTCTGCCGCGGGGAGGGACAATCCTGGGAACCACCAACCGGGACAACCCCTTCCATTACCCGTTCAAGGAAAACGGCGAAATCGTGTACAGGGACGTATCCGACCGGGTAATGGCCAATATCGCGTCACAAGGGGTTGATGCGATGGTGATTATCGGTGGCGACGGCAGCCTTAAAATAGGCAAGGAATTGTGGGAACGTTATACTCTTCCCGTTATCGGAGTTCCCAAGACCATCGATAACGACATAGCGGCAACCGACCAGACCTTCGGCTTCGATACGGCTCTGACTACCGCCACCGAGGCTCTCGACAAACTTCATACGACAGCCGAATCCCATAACCGGGTGATGGTTCTGGAAGTAATGGGCCGTTACGCCGGTTGGATCGCCCTTCACGCCGGAGTCGCCGGGGGCGCCGACGTTATTCTTATTCCGGAAATCCCCTTTGACTTTGCTGAAGTTTATAATAAAGTGATCGAGCGCCAGAAGGCCGGAAAAAAATTCAGCATTATCGTGGTGGCTGAAGGAGCCAAACCCCTTGGCGGCGAGGTTGTCGTGAAAAAAGTTGTCGAGGGAAGTTTTGAACCGTACCGACTTGGCGGGGTGGGAAACCTGGTAGCCGATAGCATTGAAAAGAACACCGGCATTGAAACAAGAGTAACCGTCCTGGGTCACTTACAGCGGGGCGGCACGCCCACACCTTTTGACCGCATCCTGGCCACCAGGTTCGGCGCCGCCGCGGTTAATTTTCTTGCGGAAGGACGCTTTGGCGAAATGGTTTGTCTGAGGACACCCGACATTGGATCTGTGCCCCTCGCCGAGGCGGTAGGAGCAATGCGCCGTGTTCCGCTGGGCAATGATCTCTTAAGGGCGGCAAGACAAATGGGCATAAGCTTCGGCTCATAAACCCTAACCCGGAAAAGAAGGTGACGACCGCTTTA
>JBMOKZ010000332.1:0-1033 GCA_049324195.1 Candidatus Zixiibacteriota bacterium
AGGAGAATGAGGGATTACTAATTCAGGTAGCTGTACACCAAAGGGGACATTACAAACCATCTCTTTTCTGTTCGGAATCAGCTCCGCCATTGCTCGGCATAAAAATTTTCCGGTGGCGGTCAGGCAGTCGGCTGAAAGCAGTATCTTCTTCAAGACTGCCCGGAGAACGAAATTGGAAGGGAAAGCAAGGATGTCGCTTCCCCAGATAGTTATTATATGGGGATGAAAACCGCTGGCGGCCCCCCAGAGCCCGTAGCCGGTAGCGTAATGGCTGTGAAGAATATCCGGCCGGAGGCTCTTTATCAGCCGCTTCACTTTCATAAGATTGGTGATATAAGATAACCTTCGAAATTTTCCCGGCTCAACAATGATGGTATTAATTCCTTCAATCGGCGCGCCACCCAACGAAATGAGATGAACCTCAAATCCGGCCTTGGCAATACCGGTAGCCCAGCGGATAATATGCACCGAGGAAGCATTTCCGAGTATTACAACGCGTTTAGCCATTTGAAATGGAATTGTAATATTTGGCAGTCAAGGCGATAAAGAGCGGCGCCAGAAATGCCGAATGACCCCACATCCAGCCATTCAGATAAAAGAGCGCCGCAAAAATAGTCAGCCCGGCCCCCAGCAAGGCGTACGACACCGAAAGGTCTCCTTTCGGTTGCGCCGGTCGATTGATCTTGAGCCCCGTACGGAAATTCTTTAGATAAATGGAGACCATGGCAAGCGCCCCCAGAAGCCCGGTCTCGGCAAGATAATGGAGAAATATATTATGGGAGGAATAGCCGGTCACATAATATCGCGCCGGGTCGAATTTTAAGGAGGGAAAAATGCTGTCGATATATCTGTAATTTCCGGGACCGATGCCGGTCAAGGGGTCGCTTAGAAATGCAACCAGAGCCGCTTTCCAGAGCGACACCCGCAGCCAGACGGTACCGGTATCGATATCGGCAAGGGTTCGAAACCGTTCTCCTACGTCGCGAAATAAATCGGAGAAGAGAACTATTATTGCCGCCATCACCCCCACTCC
>JBMOKZ010000333.1:0-1030 GCA_049324195.1 Candidatus Zixiibacteriota bacterium
ATTCCAGACAATCTCCAGATAGAAATCTCCCGCGATAATCGTGTCCGGTGAGCCGAAAAGAAACTGCTCCGGTATCCGGGCGGTAATAAATAGCGTATCCCCCTGCCCGTTTGCTTCTTCCCCTGGAAGAATTGCCGTCAAAAGGATTAACAGGAACAAGAACCGTCGCATTTGACCTCCCTGTGCAGCGCAGGAATCAACAGCCGAGGAACTCTAATGGAACTTTGATGAGGCTGAATCGCGGTGAGCTTCCGGTCCTGTTTCTCCGCGCCGGCGCTTACCCAAATTCTGATTTTGTGTGCAAATCAAGATATCGAAATCTACTTTTTTGGCAACTGTTTTCTGCTGTCGTCTCGGCGGCGATACAAAACAAGCGCCTATCTTTTGCGGAAATCAGGTTTTGGTTTTTAACGGCAGGTCGGCTCCTGCCCTTCTTTGAAAAGGTAACTGACAAGGTAAATGATATCGACCAGATTTATCTCCCCGCTGCCATTGAGGTCCCCTGCCTCCCGGGGTGACGGCGATTCGCCCCCCCTGTACAGGTACCTGATAAGATAAGTGGCATCCAGAATATTGACCCGGCCGTTGGCGTCGACGTCGCCGCAGATGAATTGCTGGTCGCCTATAATCTCCAGCGAGACCGGCAGTACCCAGGGGTTGTCGGTCGAGTCCGGGTCATTGCTTTTAATCGCAACGGCAGCATTATAGACTCCCGATGCCAGGTCTCTGGTATCGAACAAACATCTGATAGTATCAGTCTCATTCTGAGCCAGGGTTCCCGACAGAGAAGAGAGAGTCAGCCATTTTTCCGGCAGGTAAAAGGCAATCGCCAGACTGTCGCGCAGATAGTCTGTGAGATATGCCACTTCCAAACCATCGGCGCCGGAAGCGTTTTCGATTCCGACAGCGCAATTCCGGTTATCGAATCCCGCCCCGATGCTCATATACTGGAACTTAATCAGCCCTCGGGCATACAGAATTACCTCGGCATTGACGACGTCTCCGGTTAACCCGTTGTATTCAGGAAAAT
>JBMOKZ010000334.1:0-8116 GCA_049324195.1 Candidatus Zixiibacteriota bacterium
AACCAGCTTGGCAATCATGGGGTCGTAATAAATCGGAATCTCCGAATTGAGCAGAACGCCGGAATCGACCCTGACCCCCGGTCCGGCCGGGATACGATAATGGGTCAGCCGGCCGGTCGAGGGTATGAAACCCTCGTCGGGATTCTCGGCATAGATACGGCATTCTATAGCATGCCCGCGCAGGTTAATATCTTCCTGCCGGTAAGCCAGCGGTTCCCCTTCGGCCACCGCCACCTGTTCCCTGACCAGGTCCAACCCGGTGACCATTTCCGTAACGGGATGCTCGACCTGAAGACGGGTGTTGACCTCGAGAAAATAAAACGACATATCCTCATCGACTAAAAATTCGCAGGTACCGGCTCCGATATAACCCGACATAAGAGCGATATTGACGGCCGCTTCACCCATACGCATACGAAGTTCCTCTGTCACTACCGGTGAGGGTGATTCCTCGATAACCTTCTGGTGCCGGCGCTGAATGGAACATTCGCGCTCGCCCAGGTAAAGACAATGACCATGCCGGTCGGCAAGAATCTGAATTTCAATATGGCGCGGCCGACGAAGATATTTTTCGATAAACACGCGGCCGTCACCGAAAGCCGATCTGGCCTCGTTCGAGGCTGATTTCAGGGACTCGGCAAAGAGTTCTTCCGATTCCACCACGCGCATACCTTTACCGCCGCCGCCGCCGGCCGCTTTTACCAGAACCGGGAAACCGATTTCTTTCGCCGCCTCCAGAGCCGCCTCGGGACTCATTCCGCCGATATCGACGCCGGGCACTACCGGCAGATTGGCTTTCAGGGCGGTTTTCCGCGCCAGCAATTTATCACCCAAAAGACGAATCGTCTCCGGTTCGGGTCCGATAAATATAATACCGTTCCTGATACATTTTTCAGCAAAAGCGGCGTTCTCGGCCAGAAAACCGTAACCCGGATGCACCGCGTCGGCACCGGATTTTTTTGCCACCTCGATGATTTTGTCAGGCACCAGATAGCTCTCGGAGGAGGGCGAAGGTCCGATAAAATATGCCTCGTCAGCCATGCGAACATGGAAGGCGGTCCGGTCGCACTCGGAATAAACGGCGACCGAGCCGATACCCAGGTCGCGGCAGGCGCGAATAATCCTGACGGCGATTTCCCCCCGGTTGGCGATTAGTATCTTTTTGATTTTCCTGTTTTTCATCAAAGCGGTATGTTCCCATGCTTCTTGAGGGGATTGGAATCTTTCTTGGTTTCCAGCATCTCGAACGCCCGAATCAAACGCAGCCGGGTGGTTTTCGGCTCGATAACGTCATCGACATACCCCCGGGCGGCGGCGATAAACGGGTTGGCGAACTTCTCCCGGAACTCGTCGGTCTTTTTCCGAATCTCGGCTTCGGGGTCGGTGGCTTCGGCGATATCTTTCTTGAAAATAATTTCCACCGCGCCCTTCGGACCCATCACGGCGATTTCGGCTGTCGGCCAGGCGTAATTCATATCGCCGCGGACGTGCTTGGAATTCATGACGTCGTACGCCCCTCCGTAGGCTTTGCGGGTAATGACCGTGACTTTCGGCACCGTCGCCTCGCAATAAGCGTACAGCAGTTTCGCGCCGTTAAGGATGATGCCGCGATGTTCCTGGTCCACGCCCGGCAGGAATCCCGGCACGTCCTCGAACGTCAGAATCGGGATATTGAAGGCGTCGCAGAAGCGGATGAACCGCGCCCCCTTGATGGAGGAGCTGATATTGAGCACCCCGGCCAAAACCGCCGGCTGATTGGCGATAATGCCGATTGAGCGGCCGCCCAGGCGGGCGAAGCCGACCACGATATTCTGGGCGTATTCTTCGTGCACCTCGAAAAACGTTCCCTTGTCCACCACCAGATTAATCACATCCTTGATATCGTAGGGCTGGTTCGGGTTTTCCGGCACGATATGATTGAGCTGTTCTTCCTCACGGTCGTATGGGTCGTCGTTTTCCACGAACGGCGGATCCTCGCAGTTGTTCTGCGGAATATAACTTATCAGTCTTTTCAGTTTATCGATGGCGTCAGCCTCGTTTTCGCAGGCGAAATGCGCCACCCCGGATTTCGACGCGTGCACCATCGCCCCGCCCAAATCTTCCGAGGTTACCTGTTCGTGAGTCACCGTTTTGACCACGTTGGGTCCGGTCACGAACATGTACGAGGTACCCTTAGTCATCATCACGAAATCGGTGATAGCCGGCGAATACACCGCCCCCCCGGCGCAGGGGCCGAGAATCAGGGATATCTGAGGCACCACGCCCGAGGCCAGGGTGTTCAAAAGGAAAATATCGGCGTAACCGCCGAGCGATACTACACCTTCCTGTATCCGGGCGCCTCCGGAGTCGTTGATGCCGATCACCGGCGCGCCGACCTTCATGGCCATTTTCATTATCTTGCAGATTTTCTCGGCGTGAGCTTCGGATAGCGAGCCGCCAAACACGGTGAAATCCTGCGAGAAGATATAAACCTTGCGGCCGTTGATTTTCCCGCACCCGGTTACGACCCCGTCCCCGAGAATCTTCTTGTCGGCCAGGCCGAAATCCGTCGAACGGTGAGTGACGAACATGTCGAATTCCTCGAACGAATTCTGGTCCACCAAAAGCTCGATTCTCTCTCGGGCCGTCAGTTTCTTCTTGTTGTGCTGGGCTTCGATGCGCTTTTCGCCACCCCCAAGCTCGGCCTGTTTCCGCAATTTTTCGAGATAATTTAATTTTTCTTCTAAAGACATGTTCTCACTCTCGATTTTTAAATTATACCTGCCGGTCCGTGACCGGTTCGGCGAAAATTTTCCCGTCTCTTTCCTTTATCCGGGCTAGAGGATATACCACATCATGGTCAAACGCCATTATCACATCGCGATTGACAATGCGCGGCAGAACGCGCCGCTTTATGTCCATTGTCTGCAACGGGTAAAGGTCCGTGGCCGGAACATAGGCGGTTTTCATATGATGCGAGGTACAATAAATATCGGCATAATAAAAGACCGCCGTGCCATCGGATTCCATCTCCAAAGCGAAATGCGACGCGGTGTGTCCTCCGGTCATAACTGCCCTTATTCCAGGAAACAGTTCTGTATTTCCATCGATAAAATCGACCTGTCCCGCCCGCTCCAGCACGGTCAGCCGCTCGGGGATGTACACTGCCTTCGTCCGCTCGTCCGGATTAATGGCCTGTTCCCATTCCCGGCGATTGATGATATAGCGGGCGTTCTGGAAGCGCGGCGCGAAACCGCCGTTATCTTTTTTGACCGCACCCCCGGCATGGTCGGTATGCAGATGGGTTAAAATGACACCGTCGATATCGCCTGTCTTCAGACCGAGTTCGGCGAGCGAGCTTTCGAGCCGGGATGCCCCCGTCGTTCCATACACTTTTTTCTCCCGGTCGGTCAGGGTATCTCCCAGGCCGCAGTCGAATATCATCGTTTTCCCATGAGCTTTCAACACGAAAAGATTGGTGACCATCGGGATCAGGTTGTTTTCGTCGGCCGGAATCAGCCGCTGCCAGATGGTTTTCGGGACGACCCCGAACATAGAACCTCCGTCGAGCCGAAAATTCTGCTCGACGAAGGTGTGTATTTCAAATTGACCGAATTTCATTTACCGGCCGATGACGTTCCCCGCGATAACCAGCCGCTGAACCTCGGACGTACCCTCGTAAATCTCAAGCACGCGCTGGTCGCGATACAGTTTTTCGATTATGGAGAACTCGCCGATATAGCCGTAACCGGCGTGAATCTGCATGGCGCGGTCAACGCAGAAATTGGCCGTTTCGGCGCAGAACAGCTTGGCCATCGCCGCCTCGAGCGACATGCTTTCGCCCTTGTCCTGCATCATGGCGGCCTGGTAGCACAGACCGCGGGCGGCTTGCAACCGGGTGGCCATGTCGGCGATCATCCACTGAATCGCCTGAAGTTTCGCGATCGGCGCGCCGAACGCAATACGCTTCTTGGCATAGGCAATCGATTCGTCCAGCGCGCGCTGGGCGATACCCACACCCTGGGCGGCCACCCCGATACGGGCGCTGTCGAGCGTCATCATGGCATAACGGAAACCCTTCCCGATTTCTCCGAGCAGGTTCGCCTTGGGAGCCTTGACGTTCTTGAGGTATATCCCGCCCGTGGTCGCGGCGCGCATCCCCATCTTGTTCTTGAGCGTGCGGGCTTCCCAGCCGGCCTGCTTGGTGTCCTCGACGATTATGGCCGAAAGCTTGGGCTGGTCCTTGATCTTGCAGAATACGACCCCCAGGTCGGCGGCGTCGCCGTGCATGATGAAAATCTTCTCACCGTTGATGACGTATTCGCTGCCGGTATCCACCGCCTCGGTTGACTGGTTGGCGGCGTCGGAACCGGCGTTGGGCTCGGTCAGCACGAATGCCGGGATACGCTTACCGGCGGCGCAGTCCGGGACGAACTTTTTCCTCTGCTCGTCGCTGCCGAAATGAATAATCGGGAAAGTGGCCAGCTCACCCACCGCGCACAGAAGCCCCACCGCGGCGTCGTGATAACACAACTCCTCGACCAGGGTGATGTATTCCAGATGGGATTTCCCCTGACCGCCCCATTCTTTGGGCATGGCGTAACCGATAAAACCGGCCTCGCCGATTTTCCGGTACAGGTCAACGGGGAATTTCCGCGGTTCCGGCATCTGGTCGAGTGCCACTGAACGGGGATAAATTTCCTTCTCGGCGAACGCCTTGACTTCATCTCTTACTGCCTGTTGTTTCGGATCGAAATTCTTGTTCATTGTTCCTCCCAGAACATTAACGTTTATAAATCCAATTTCGTATTTACATGATTTTATCCCGGGGACCTTTTTCCCCGACCGTCTTTTGCAGCCACTCGATGGCTTCCTCGGTCGGCGCGCCGGGCGTGAATATCCGGGCGACCCCCATCTTCTCCAGTTCTATCTTATCGTCCTCGGGGATAATCCCGCCGCCGAATAACAGCATGTCGTCGGCGCCCTGCCTTTTCATCTCCTCGAGAATAGCGGGAAACAGCGTCATATGCGCCCCGGAGAGAATCGACACCCCGATGGCGTCCACGTCCTCCTGGATCGCCGCCTCGACAATCATCGGCGGGGTCTGCCGCAGGCCGATATAGATGACCTCCATGCCGGCGTCGCGAAAGGCCGCCGCGATGACTTTGATGCCCCGGTCGTGACCGTCGAGACCGGGCTTGGCCAATAAAACTCTGATTTTTTTAGACATAGAACTCTTTTATGTTTAATGCAACTTTTTACGATACCTGCATGGCCGAGGCCGACTCGATATGCTCGCCCCATTCCTCGCGAAGGACGTCGCATATCTCGCCCAGCGTGCCGTACACCCGGATGCATTCCAGAATGGCCTCGAACGTATTGCCTTCGCCTTTGGCAACGGCGCGAAGCTTTTCTAACTTTTCTTTAACAGCGGCGCTGTCGCGTTCCGCGCGTACTTTCCTGACGAAGGCGCATTGTTCGCGCTCGACCTCCTTATCGATCTTAAGCACCGGGATTTCGATTTCCTCGTTTTCGAGCGTATAACGGTTGACCCCGACAATGACCCGTTCTTCCTTCTCTATTTCCTGCTGGAAACGATAGGCCGATTTGGCCAGTTCACGCTGGAAGAAGCCCTCCTCGATACAATTGATGACGCCGCCGCGGCGCTCGATTTCCTTGAAGTATTTCTCAGCTTCCTCCTCCATCTTGTCCGTCAGGGCCTCGACGAAATACGACCCGGCCAGCGGGTCCACGGTGTTGGCCGCGCCGGTCTCATAGGCGATAATCTGCTGGGTGCGCAGGGCGATTCGGACCGCTTTTTCCGATGGCAGCGCCAGGGTCTCATCCATCGAGTTGGTGTGCAGCGACTGGGTGCCGCCGAGCACCGCCGCCAGCGCCTGGGTGGTCACCCGGACGATGTTGTTCTCCGGCTGCTGAGCCGTCAACGAACACCCGGCTGTCTGGGTATGGAACCGCAACAGCCAGCTGCGCGGGTCTTTCGCTTTGTATTTTTCCTTCATGCGGCGGGCGAAAATCCGCCGGGCCGCCCGATACTTGGCGATTTCCTCGAAAAAGTCCGAATGGGCGTTGAAAAAGAACGACAGCCTCGGGGCGAACTCGTCCACATCCTGCCCGTCAGCGATGGCTGACTCGATATACTGGAACCCGTCAGCCAGCGTGAACGCCAGCTCCTGCACGGCCGTGGCGCCGGCTTCGCGAATATGATAACCCGAAATGGAAATGGTGTTCCATTGCGGGACGTTTTTCGTGCAATAAGCCATCATGTCGGTAATCAGGCGAATCGAGGGTCGCGGCGGATAGATGAATTCCTTCTGGGCGATGTATTCCTTCAGAATGTCGTTCTGGAGGGTGCCGCGAAGTTTCTCGAAAGGCACACCCTGTTTCTCCGCTACCCCAAGATACATGGCCATCAGCACCGAGGCCGGAGAGTTGATGGTCATCGAGGTCGAAACCTGAGACAGGTCGATACCGTCGAAAATGATTTCCATATCGGCCAGAGTGTCCACCGCCACACCACACTTGCCGACCTCGCCGAGCGAACGGGGATGGTCCGAGTCGTAACCCATCAGGGTCGGTAAATCGAAAGCCGTGGAAAGCCCGGTGCCGCCCTCCTTGATGATATATTTGAACCGCTCGTTGGTCTGGCGGGGCGTGCCCATGCCGGCGAACTGCCGCATCGTCCACAACCGGGTACGGTACATGGTGTGATGCACTCCCCGGGTATAGGGATATTCGCCCGGCAGGCCGATTTGTTTGAAATAATAATCGTCCTGCTCGACGTTTTTCACGGAATCGGGAGTGTACAGTTCGTTGATATCCTCACCCGAAATAGTGAAAAAGCGGGGCATGGACTTCTTGTCGCGGAATTTTTCCGCCGTTTTCTTCCAGGTGTTCAGACGGTCTTTAAGTTTTTCCAGAAAGGACTTATTATACATTCTTTTTCCTCAAATTAAATAAATTTAATAATAATAAAACCGGCGGTTAAAATCAAGCGACTTGGCGCCCCGGCTAACCGATTTATAATATTTATATTACGCGAAAAAAGCGGCCTTATTGAGAGAAAACCGGTCCTATTAGAATTTTTGATATCGGGTAACAGATATTTTTAGTCAGCCGCCTTTTCGAAATAATGACCGCTCAGCTCAACGGTTGATTTTGGAAAAAAGGTCCTCGGCGACCGAATACGGGTCACCCTTGCCCCGGTAAATGTCCTCGATTATTTCCTCGAAATTCGTCACATGACCCAGTTTTTCGCTGACCAGCCGGTTAACGCGAGTGGTCAAAATATTGTGAACTTTCTTTTTAAGCTGGTTTTTCCGATGTTGCTCGAACTGGCCGTTATCTTTGCGGAATTTCAAAAAATCCTCGATTTTGGTCAGCAGTTTGTCGATTTTTTCAGCTCTTATCGCGACCGTGGGGATAACCGGAATGCGCCATCGCCCCTCGACCTTTTTCCGGCTGTCCAGAGCCTGCCGCAACTCGGTGACCAGCCGGTCGGAACCCTCGCGGTCGGCTTTGTTAACGCAGAAAATATCGGCGATTTCCATCAAACCGGCCTTCATTGTCTGCACCGAATCGCCTGATTCCGGGACCAGCGCCACCACCACGACATCACAGGTATTGATAATATCCAGTTCTACCTGGCCGACCCCGACCGTTTCAATCAGAGTGATATCGAACCCGAACGAGTTATAAACCACCGAGACGTTGTCGGTGGTGGCGGCCAGCCCGCCCGAGGCTCCTCGGGTGGCCATCGACCGGAAATAAAAACTACCGTCGGCGGGAAACTCACTGAGGCGCACCCGGTCGCCCAGCAGGGCGCCCCCGGTAAATGGCGAGGTCGGGTCTACCGCGATCACCCCCACCTTCTTTCCCTGTTTCAGATACTCGCGGGCCAGGCAATTGACCAGTGTCGATTTACCAGCTCCGGGTGGCCCGGTGACGCCGATACGAAGCGTGTGGCCGGCCCGAAGATACAGCGTTCCCAGAAGCTTCTGGTAATCCTCCGCCTGGTTCTCGACACAGGAAATCACTTTCGAGAGCGCGCGGATATTGCCTTTGTAAAAATCATCGAGAACGGTCATATCACTGATACCTTGGCGACATGTCTCCCGCG
>JBMOKZ010000335.1:0-1019 GCA_049324195.1 Candidatus Zixiibacteriota bacterium
TCAAGTATATCGCGCGATTTTTCGCTGATTTCGAGATTCTCGGCGTCAAACCCGACCTGTTTCTTCCCAACCCGGCGGGCAACTATTTTGTCGAGCCCTTCAAAGGCGCCGCCGCAAATGAAAAGAATATTGGTCGTATCTATCGGGACAAACGCCTGCTCGGGATGTTTCCGTCCCCCCTTGGGAGGAATATTCGAGATGGTCCCTTCGAGTATCTTCAAAAGCCCCTGCTGGACTCCTTCACCGGAGACATCACGAGTAATCGAGGGATTGCCGGAGGTGCGGGCGATTTTATCGATTTCATCGATATAAACTATTCCGCGTTCGGTGCGGGCCTGATTATAATTGGCAGCCTGATATAGCCGCACCAGAATATTCTCGACATCCTCGCCGACATAGCCGGCTTCGGTCAATACCGTGGCATCAGCGATACTGAATGGAACTTTGAGGAATTTCGCCAGCGTGCGGGCGATAAGAGTCTTGCCGGTGCCGGTGGGACCGATGAGCAGGATATTTGATTTTTCCAGCTCCACATAGTTGTCGGGCAGGCGGCCGCGACGTATCTCCGAGAGGGCGTTAATCCGCCTATAATGATTGTAAACCGCCACGGCAACGTTCTTCTTGGTCATCTCCTGGCCGATTACATACTGGTCAAGAAACGCTTTTATCTCGTGCGGCCGGGGAAGCTCGAAAGTTTCATGCTCATCTCCCTCAACGGGCGAAGTGACCAGAATGTCATGGCAGAGAGCCACACATTCGTTGCAGATGAAAGCCTCATAGCCGGCGAAAAGACGTTTTACTTTGGCGGCCGATTTACCGCAGAAATTACAGCGATGCTGGGTGGTATAACTGTTGTCGTCATCGCCGCCGGAACTGTTTTTGTCCTTCTTGGTCACGTCGTTTTACCTCGAGCCGCCACTGCCGGCAGGCTATTTTTTCTCTTTTCGTTTGTACTCGTAAATCTTATCGATGATGCCGTAATCAATCGCTTCCTGCGGAGACATGAAGAAATTGCGGTC
>JBMOKZ010000336.1:0-1019 GCA_049324195.1 Candidatus Zixiibacteriota bacterium
TAGCCGTGTGTTGCCAGGAGACTGGCGGTTGGAAGCCCCATGTATCCGAGGCCGACTACGCAGACTTTTTTGGATTTCATGGCGTGGTCGGTGAGGATGTCGATGCATTTGTTGCCGGCGGTACCGTCGCCGAAGGGGTTTTTCCAGGTAACTTGCTTTTTAAGCATTTCCTCTACGGAGGTGAGGATTTTTTCGGGGTCGGTGCCGGCGATGATGTTCCCGCCAATTTCGACGGTTTCGGGGCGTTCGGTGTTGTCACGAATGGTTACGCATTTGGTTTCGAGAATGCAGGCTTCTTCTTGGAGGCCGCCGGAATCGGTGATTACCAGGGCGGCGTGTTTGATCAGTTTGAGCATGTCGAGGTAGCCGATCGGGGGAATCGCGCGGAGGTCTGCTGGCAGCTCGATATTTGCGGCCTGGAGGTTTTTTTCAGTGCGAGGATGGATGGGGAAAATTACGGGCAGTGAATATTTCTGAGCGATGGATTGGAAGGCGCTGATGAGTTCACGGAGTTTGTCGGGGTTGTCGATGGTTTCGGCGCGGTGGGCGGTGATTAGGAAATAGTTTTCCGGAGTGAGCGATTGCGTTTCGAGAACGCGGCTTTTTTCTTCAGCGAGAGACAGGTGTTGGATTACGGCATCGACAACGGTGTTGCCGGTTACATGGATTTTGCTCGGGGGGAGACCTTCTTTAATGAGATTTTTTTCAGCTTGAGGGGTTGGCGCGAAGCAAAAATCGCTCATGTGATCGACCAGCGTGCGATTGGTTTCCTCCGGCATGCGGTGGTCGAATGAGCGGAGGCCGGCTTCGATGTGGCCAACCCGAATGTTGAGTTTTCTGGCGGCGAGGGCGCCGGCCAGGGTGGTGTTGGTGTCGCCTTGGACTATGACATGTGTCGGGCGTTCTTCGAGAAAGACTTTTTCGATGCGTTCGAGAATTTTTCCGGTTTGTTCGCCGTGGATGCCGGAACCGACTTCGAGATTGTATTTCGGTGGTGGCAGTTCGAGGTCTTTAAAAAT
>JBMOKZ010000337.1:0-8104 GCA_049324195.1 Candidatus Zixiibacteriota bacterium
AGAAGGCGGACGGGCGGTCGCCAACGTGCTGTGCGGCGATTACAACCCGGCCGGCCGACTGCCGGTAACGTTCCCGGTTGCGGAAGGTCAGCTGCCGCTCGTGTACAACCACAAACCGACCGGACGCGGCGATGACTACTACGACCTGACCGGTCAGCCGCTTTTCCCCTTCGGCTACGGCCTCAGCTACACGACTTTCGAATACGACAGCCTTCGGCTGGAACCATCGATAATATCCGCCAGCGATACAGCTCTGGTGCGTTTTACCCTTAAAAATACGGGTAATCGTGAGGGTGACGAAGTCGTACAACTGTATATAAGAGACGAACTGGCCTCGGTGGCCCGTCCGGTTACCGAGCTTAAAGGATTCCTGCGGATCCGCCTCCAACCCGATGAGTCAAGGGAGCTGAGTTTCGCCGTTACCCCGGAATTGCTTTCAATGCTGGATAAAAATCTTCAAAGGGTGGTCGAGCCGGGAGATTTTCGCATCATGGTCGGGGCGTCGTCCAAAGACATCCGTCTTCGCGGTATTCTGACCGTCACCGATTAACACTCCCGTCGTTTATCAATCATTGTTATTTCTAACTGTGCTTTCAACCATTTTACCAGCACGAACCGTCTGATGGTCGTCGGATGTCGGGTCGGTCGGCCAGGAAAGCGCGGTTATCTCGTACTGTTCGGCCAGACCGGGAAAGTGCCACCGCCGGATATCCGCCATGCAGGCATACCCCGGGAGGAAATACAATTTTGATTTCATGGAACCACTGTTGTCGTATGACTCTTTAGTTATTCTCCGCGCCTTCGATGGGTTTTTATCGGGTAAGATAAAAGCCTTTCGCTTCTATTACCAGCTGAACTCGCACCCACTTTACGGCGGAAACAAAAAACCGGCATTACTCGATGAAGCAATGCCGGTAAAATTTACCCTGGTCCCAACGTCAGGCATCATTGTGGGAGGTTGGTTTATAGTAGCGAAGCAGGAGCGATGACTCGGTCTGCCTTTTCTTGAAATCTTCTATGCCCTGCTGGATACGGCTCTTCAATCCATGAGGAGCCACCCGGCCGCACAAGCCGGTTCCGTCGGCATTCGGTTTACACATACGGAAGCACCAGGGGGACCGGTTTTTGGTCATCGGGCATCCTAAATAAGTGTATTTTTTCAGATCTTTCCGGATATTGTTTCGCTTGGAACTTCTAATTTGAGCTTTTAGTGCCATTTTGCCTTCCCGTTGTCTTATCTATATTTATGGGCAGAACCTGTACCCGATTCTGCCTGACCTCTTTCTAGGCGCCAAAGGTCCCCGACTGTTATCGGACTTTTTCGACTACTAGTACCTGTAACCGAAAAGATGGATAAAAGTTCATCCTTTTATACTTATTTTTCAATAAAACCGCGAGGAGGCGGCCAGAGCATATCTCGATAAATTTCGTCAAGGAAGGCTTGTTTGAGACCGCTGAATTGCTCCCGATTGAAGAAACATCGGCGGTCTTTTTCGTGGAGACAGGGAGTGCAATAAACGCGTTTTTATAGTTTTTGAGTCGCGTAAAATTATTCCGCAACTCACCGGGCTGTATTAAATTTCAGTTTATTTGGTTTTATTTGTATCCGGAAACCGAGTTTATTCAGTCGAATCGGCACAATTCCGGGGCCAGAATTTTCGGCTTTTTCACCGCTTGCCAAAAGATAGGGCCGACATGAGTTTAAGACATAATTAGTTCATCTTCCACATACGATATCATAAAAGTATCGGCGCCGTATTTTTCAGCCAGGCCGTTTATTACAGCGAGGATAATCGTTCCCTCATATCCGCTCGGATACCAGCACTATCTTATTGTCTCAAATCGCACCACGTTACCAGAATAATTGCTCCGGATTTCGTTGAATATGCTCCATGTTTTACTTCCTTGGGAATGACACAAAACGTACCCGCGGGAAACTTTTTACCCTGACTCTCGTATTGGCCTTCAAGGATATAGTGCATTTCCGTATTTAAATGGGAATGCGCATCCATACTCCAACCCGGCGGTATTTTCAGAAGAATCGCCCTCGGCGCCACGCTGTTTCCCTCGTTCAGCACTTTTTCTTCAGCACCCATCCCGTATCCTTCCGCCGGTTTCCAATGCAAATCATTGGCTTTTATGCAAACTGGCTTCATTTTTTTGCCTCCTTATTTTTTATGGTTTTTCTTCCCCTCTTGAAATGTCCCGGAAGCAGGTATTCCTCCCCCTTGTAAGTGACTGCCGCCAGTTCCCCTTTATCGAGCATTTCTTTTAGTATATCCGAGGCGGTGAAGTTCTTTTCAATTTCTTCCGCCTGTTGCCGGCGCAAGGGATGACGCGAACCGATCTCCAGAATTGCCTGCCTGGCATTGGTGAATTCCTTTAGACCGAATTGCCCCGATTCCAATCCCGCCACCGCTATGGCTTGTCCGATTATCTCCTGAGCTCTCAAAATATCTTCAGGGTCCGACGGCTGTACCCAGGATTCCGCGGGCGGACGAATCGGAGTAAGGATATATACCCTGTTCGGATTTACCATATCGATTTCTTTTTTAATGCTGCGCAACTCCTCTTCGGTGTCATTGAGTCCCTTCACCAGCATAACCTCGACCCAGATTTGCCCGGAATACATGCGGCGGAATTCCACCAGGCCCTGTAACATCGTCGTGAAATCGATATCCCGATGGGGCCGGTTGACGGCTTTGAAAGTTTTTTCACAGCCGGCGTCTAACGTGGGAATCACGACCTCAGCCTCTTTTAAATCCTCCCTGACATCCTCGCGAAAAAGCAAAGAACCATTGGTGATGACGGCGGTGGGAAGATGCAGCTTTTCCCTGGTCTTGCGAATAAGCCAGCCCAGGTCTTTGCACAAAGTGGGTTCGCCATCACCGACAAAAGTAACGAAATCAGGCTTCGCTTTTGGACCCTTATTTATTATCTCCGCCAGGATGTCTTCCTTTGGGTAGAAACTTTCCCTGGTCACCTGCAATCGGGTTGTTCGACCCAACTGACAATAGACACATGTATAGGAACAGGTCTTGGGCGGAATCGGGCTAACACCCAGAGATTGACCGAGCCGTCGCGACGGCACCGGACCATATACATACATAACAATTACCTTTCTTTTCGCATATGATTTAACTTACCATCATACGCTGTCACAGCCAGTCACCAAAATAAAAAATCGTGCCCGCGACCAGACCTGCAATAAGATTAATCGCTTTGACCAGCACGAATAAGCGACGCGAATGAGCCAGCACCGGCAACATGCCGTGACCGTCCTGAACGATGGAACTGGCCAGAAGTACGGCAAAAGGGATTACACCCTGGGCATATAAAGTGACAAATAACAGGTGCGGGCCGGATTCGGGGATAATCCCGAGCAGACAGGCGAACAATAACACGATATAGGCGTTGGCCTGGATGGACTTTTCCAAATGCAGTTGATTAATAATGACGTGGGAAACCAGAAGCGCTCCCAAAGTCCACAGAAAAATTCCCGGTATATGTTTCAGGGCAACATGATTCCAGAGATGCTCCTGAAGGAAATGCTCGGGAACAGTGATTGTTATAAAGAGCCCGGTCAGACCGGCTATCAATAAAGTTACGCGTTTCCAATCCCACGCCTGCGGTCCAATTGAGCCGACAGCCAAGCCCAAAACAAACAGAATCAAAGCTAAACTCAAAACTCCTCTGGCTATCGATAAGCGACGCCATTGCGAGAGTATTTCACTTCCGGGGAAGCAATTGCAATATTCCGGTTCATGGATTTCGAATTGACAGCCTTTCTCCGACCCGCCATCAAATTGCCTGGATACTAATAAATCGGTCAGATACCCGACCGTCAGGGCGATAACGACAAGGATGGCGTTAAGCAGAAGGGCTTTTTCAGGAAACATGACCAGCATGACGAAGGCTTCATCGCCGCTGGTAGCAATCATGGTCGCCACCAAAGCTCCCAAAGTCACCACCCGGTGGGAAAACATGGCCACCACCGCAAAGGCTCCCAGACAACCGGGAGTAATCCCCAGTACCACCCCTACCAGATACTGCATCCACCTATGATTGCTCAAACCCTGTTGCCAGGCACCTTTGGTGATAACATTAATATACTCAATAACCAGCATCATCAATCCGACAAAACCGGTTATCATCAGAGATTTTTCCAGAATGTCGAGCACCATTTTTCCCTTTTCCTGTACCTGCTGTTTGAGCTTATCAACCTGCACACCTTATCAGCAGCCGGTCCGAAATTGCTACTTGTTGTTGTGCCTGAAACGACAACCTTAGACCGGGATCAAAGCGACAAATAAAATCGTATGCCGGAATATCCTTAAATCAGCCGTCCTTTTTTCATAATCAATCAGCCATCCAGCAGAATAATTTTCTTTAAACCAAAAAGCTTATTCTTCCATCCGCTTTTCAAATGGATTAATCTTGGCCATCACTCAATTTCGGCTTATCCCAATAATCCATTATTAGTATTTTATTCTGCGGTTTCACCGCCCGGTTCGATTTAATAATACCCACTTGGCCCCGGCCGTCATCGGCTTATGAGCCGAATATGTTTACCACTTTTTCGGTGATAGCTTCAATCGCGACAGCTATTTCGGAGTCGGGTTGCGACAGGACAACAGGTTTGCCCTTATCTGCCGTTATCCTGGCCTGAATATCTATGGGCAGCGACCCTAAAAAGGTAACATGCATATCCTCAGCCTGTTTTCTGCCGCCGTCCTTGCCGAAGAGATCAATCCTGCCGCCGCAGTAAGGACATTTTAGTCCGGACATATTCTCGATAATCCCGATATTGCTTAAACCCATCTCCCTGGCCATGTTTATGGCCCGGCGTGAATCAATCAGGGATACTTCTTGGGGCGTTGTCACGACGACAGCCAAATCCGGCTTCATTTTCTGTATCAGAGTGATTATCTCGTCACCTGTCCCGGGCGGGAGATCGGCGACCAGATAATCAAGGTCCCCCCATTCAACAAAGCCCAGGAATTGGTGCAGCAATTTCGACCGCATCGGCCCACGCCACAGCACCGGTTGATCCGGATTGAGTATGTTAGCAATGGAAACCACCTTGACATTATCGCTTAACAGCGGAATAATCCTGTGTTCGTGAGAATGCAATTCTCCGGCAAGTCCCAACATCTTGGGAATATTCGGCCCTGTCACGTCGGCATCGAGAAGCCCCGTTGAACATCCCCTGGCCCTGAGAGTGTAAGCCAGATTGACGCTTACCGTCGTTTTCCCGACACCTCCCTTACCGCTCAAGACGATAATCCGGTGCTTGATACTCTGCACGTTGTGCAGAATAGCTTTGTTTTCAGCCTCCAGATGCTTTCTCTGCTCATTTGTCAGCATGGCTGACCCGCCTTTTAATTTGAGTCCGCCGATATGTTTATAATCAGCTTAGCGTCTTACCGCTCTCGTCAGGTAATACCATCAGTAATTTTCCCACCGGTGGGAACGATTCTCTCGTCTCCATTCATATTCCGGATTCAGACTATACATATCCTGCACAATCGATGATTGCCTTTTAATCATTGCGTGTAAAGGCCAGATCCTTACAGCGCCAGCAACCCTGCTGCTCGAAATCCTTATCGGGGTCTGTTCCCTTATCGCACAACCAAAGACAACCATCTTCGTCGCGGAAAACTTCCATCGGTCTTGCCCCGGGGTTATAGATGCCATCACCCAAGACCTTCTTTTCATTGTTCTTTTCCATCATTTCAATCACCTCCTTTTTTGTCTTTCTGAATGTTTGCAGATAAATTGTCATACATTCAGATTTCATTATTAATAATTTACCTGTCTCGGCCCGGTAGCTTCCGTCTCGGCTAAGTCAATCATAAGCTGGTTGTAGTCGGCGCGGTTGGTTTTGACAAAAACGCGCGTGTTGCCGACCACGACTACCGAGTACTTACTTCCCCAGACTGTCCATCCCCACAACGACCCAAACTCCCTCGGCAATTTGCTGTTGAGCGAACTGAGAAAATCACGACAGGCCCGGGTCTGCTGGACACAGAGTTCGGCGCTTTCCATTAAATCCTCCGGCATCTCACCTACTTTCCGAATGACCTTGCCGTCCTCGGAAAACTGTCCGGCAGCAACCACTCCTTCTATCTTCATTAACCTGTCAAGCCCAATCATTTTTAGCCTCCTTTCGTTTTATTTATCTAAATTAGACAGCATCATAAAGTGTGCCAAAATTTCTGTTTAGACGAATTATCCATACAACTAACTGATTTACAATAAAATAAGAAAGTGATGTCGCGTCCGGAGCGGTAGAATAAAAGATGAGGAAATAATGCATTATCGCACGATACGATCTTATAATCGTGCAAACATGCAAGATAATATCAAAGGCTAATCAGTCTTTATGATTAGGAATTTTTAGGCCGAGTTTTTTAATTTTTCGGTACAAGGTAGACGGATTTACACCGATTTCCAGGGCGGTATCTTTACGTGACCAGTTATTTCGTTTTAATGCCGCAATCAAAAATAATGACTCCATCTCATTCATGGTGGCCGCTATTTCAACAGCCGGTATCGGTCTTTTATCCTGTAAATTCGTCGGCAGATGTTCAGGCTTGATGATACCATTGGTGCAAAGGACGAAAGCATGTTCGATTATGTTTTCGAGTTCGCGGATATTGCCGGGATAATCATAATTCATGAGTATCTCCAGCACCGGCGGCGAAACTCCGGGGATGTCTTTGTTGCGAAGGCGATTGAATTGCTCAATGAAATGGTCAATTAATAACGGAATGTCCTCCTTGCGATCACGCAAAGGAGGCAGGTTTATTTTTACGACGTTAATGCGATAAAAAAGATCGGCGCGAAATATGCCCTGTGAAACCAATTGATCCAGAGGGCTGTTCGAGGCGGTGATAATTCTGACGTCAGCCTGTATGGATTTAGCGGCTCCCAGGGGTTCGAATTCCTTTTCCTGAAGGACCCGCAGTAACCTGACCTGCATCGCCTGTGAGATATTACCGATTTCATCGAGGAATAAAGTGCCGTTTTCGGCAAGCGCAAAACGTCCTTTTCTGTCCCTCTTGGCGTCGGTAAATGCCCCTGCAACATAACCGAAAAGTTCCGACTCAAGCAGATTATCCGGAAGAGCCCCACAATTCAAACCTATAAAAGGACCCGTCTTCCTCGGACTCAAATTATGCAAGGCTCTCGCCACCAGCTCCTTCCCGGTCCGCTTTCGCCCTCAATCAGAACCGGACTGCCGCTCTCGGCAATCGTAGGGAGAATCTCAAAAAGCTCCTGCATGACCTTGTTGCGACTGATCATCCCCTCGTGAGTGAATTTTACTTCAAAATCATTATGAAGTTTCCGGGCCAGGTCAAGGTCCCGAAAGGTCTCGACACCGCCAATAATTCTGCCTTTTTCATCCTTTAAAAGCGCCGTCGAAATACTGACGGGAATCCGCTGTCCGCTTTTATTCGTTAAACAGACCGGCTGATTTATAACCGGGGTTCCGGTCGTAAAAGTCCTTTTGAGAGGACAATTGACATCACAAACATTTGTCTGAAAAACCTCCCGACAAACTTTCCCCATAGCCTCAATATCCTTAAATCCGGTAATTCTCTGAGCCGCTTTATTGATGAAGGTGATCCGCCAATCCAAATCGACGGTAATAACGCCGTCGGCTATACTGCTTACGATCGTAAGTAATTTTTCGCAAAGTGATTTTTGGTTTTTCATTTTGTTCTCAATTCAACAACGATATTTAAAAATAATCCCTGCCGCCATACAAAATCAACCAAAAAACAAAATTCGACATCACCAGCAATTCCTTTTTGCCCTCCGGCTATCGCCGCCCTATCGTTCAACCAACGATTGTAAATCGATGAATAATCATGAATTACCGTTGTTATGAAAAATTTTTTAAAAAAAATCAGATTTTCCTGTTGACAAATGCAAAATTATATATATGTATATACGCATAAACGCATAGAAATGGATATGAATACAAAAGATTTTGAAATATTCGAGATGCACGCGGAATTTTGCCGGATGATTGCCAGCTCCAAAAGACTGATGATTATCGAGCTGCTGGCAAAAAAAGAAATGAGCGTAAGCAGTA
>JBMOKZ010000338.1:0-8091 GCA_049324195.1 Candidatus Zixiibacteriota bacterium
CCCTGGCTGAGGCCGGAAAGTTATACGACATACGATATTATCGGACCGGAACGCAGTTATACGTTTTATCTGGATTCCTCGAAGGCGTATTTTGTGAATATCGCCAATCGTACGGCCGGGGGAACGGGGATACACAGCGAGCCGCTTATTATCTATTGCGGCTGGCGGCCCGAGAGTGTCGTGCTCGAGAACACCTATGATTATGTTTTTGCCGTCCAGGGCGACCCGGCGGTGCTTAGCTGGAATACTCCCGCCGGTACGGTGGACCATTATAATCTCTACAAATTCACGGTCGACGACGATGCCGATTTCTATCTGCCTTTTTACGATGACGCCTGTTATACGACCGATATCGAGCCGCGGGACAGTTTCAATGTCGAAGAGACGATGTATTATTATTTCGCCATGGAGCCTTACGCCCAAATCCCTGCGGGGACAAGCAGTTACGAGGATTACAGTGTCAGCGAAAACGACCGGTACGTGGTGACTTATGTGGATGACAACGGTCTGGAATCGTACTTATCCAACGAAATTATCGCCAAGATACCTCTGGCGAAAACCAAGGATATCCTGGTATTGACCTATACGCACACTTCCGGGCAGCTGGTAAGCGATGATTCGATAATGAACTTCTACAACACTGTTCTGGCCGGTTACGATTACGATATTTATCATTGTCTCGATTCGCTCGGGTACACCCCGGATTCGGTTGACTGGCACCTTCTTACGCCTTATAACCTGGTGATTCTCGACGACGGCTTCAATAATTTCTATTATTATTTCATGGGCGACACGAAAATGAGGGAGGCACTTTTCCTAAATAAGGCAAACCAGGGGAAGGTGGCTTATTTCGGAGCCTTGAGCAGCAATTCCGCTACTGCCGCATGGAACAATATTTCGGATACGTGTTTTAACAACCTGTTCGGGATTGACTCGGCGTTTATCGCGGGTGTCTTTCCCTATGATTCGACACTCGGGTTTGTCGGGGCGGAGGCCGTGGATGACGATTTCAGTACGGTAAGTTATGACGTTCTGCGGTATCCGTTCGACCCGGCGCTGGCCGGATTCTGGCCAGCGGAATCAGTACCGGGGGTGGTCGCTTTCGCTCCCAACGACAGCGGCGAGGTTCTTTATAATTTCGTACCTAAATATCCCTCGGGTTCGCCGTTGACCGACAAACCGGTGGGTTTGAGGTGCCGTTCGATGAACGCCACCTATTACGCTTTCGGTTTCCATCTGTGGTACATGAGTCAAACCGGAGCCAGAACGCTGATTGAGGCTCTGACGGGAACTTCAGCCGGGTGCTGTATCGGCTATGCCGGGAACGTCAACTGCAACGAGTCCGAAGAGCCTGATATTTCGGATATTACCCGATTGATAGACTATCTGTATTTGTCGCAGGCGCCGTTGTGCTGTCCCGAGGAGAGCGATATCGACGGTTCCGGACGGCCGTTCAACGAGCCGGGTGGGGACCCGGATATCACCGACGTAACTCGGCTGATAGATTATCTTTATCTATCAGGAATGCCGGTCGCACCCTGCCGCTAAGATGATGGTTTGAGGGAGCCCTGGAATCAGGCCAGGGCTTTCAGGGCTTCCTCACGGCTGTCGAAATGTTCGAAAACCGTGATTAGCCGGGTCAGGGCGAGGATATTTTCGATTTTATCGATATTGACCAGCACCAGTCGTCCGCCGGCGTTTTTGACCGTGACCATCGCCGAAATCAGCATCCCGATACCAACCGAGTTCATCCACTCTACCCGGCCGAGGTCAAGAATGATATTTTTCTTGTTCAGGTTGATCAGTTCATGGACCCGGCCGTGAAACATCGTAGTTTCCGAGCCGCCCATAATTTTACCGGAAATATCGAAAATGGCGGTATTGCCCTTGATGGAATCTTCAAATTTCATGTTTACTCCCCTATTGTTTGGTGTCTTTAAATATTGATACGATTTTTTGATTGATTTGTTATTTAATATCACCAAGAAAACTTATTATTCCGGCGCAGGCAAGGAATTTTTCAATTGGTCAGGTACGAAAAAGGTTGTCAAGCAGCGGATTTTTCGCATATTTACCCAGGTTTTAATAAACGGTCAGGACAGAAGCTGAGCTATGCACGAGTTGAGTATCGCCACCGGGATGATCGATATCGCGATAAAAGAAGCATCCGCAAAAAAGCTTTCTCATATCGAGGAAGTTGGTGTGAGAATAGGCGCTCTGACCGGAGTGAATCCCGACGCCCTGCAATTCGCTTTCGAGGCGGCGTGTGCCGACACCCCGCTGGCCGGGGCGAAACTTAGCATCGAGTATGTCGAGATTTCAGGCACCTGCCGCACCTGCAGCCGGGAGATACAGGTGGTCGATTACGGTTTTATTTGTGAGCATTGCGGCTCAACCGACCTGGAAATAACGCACGGGGATGAACTGGAAATAACATATTTAACGGGCAGTTAGTTTTCTTGAGTTAAACGGATGTGTTATGAATAAAAGAATCGATGTTGCGAAAAAGGTTCTCTCGGAAAATGACAGGCTGGCGGCGGAAATCCGCGACAACCTGAGCGAGCACAGGGTGTTTGCTCTCAACCTGGTCAGTTCGCCCGGTTCGGGCAAGACGACCCTTCTGGAAAAAACCCTGCAGACCCTCAAGGGACGGTTGAAAATGGCGTTAATCGCCGGCGATGTTCAAACGGAAAACGACGCCGACCGACTTAAGAAGGCGGGCGGGGAGACGGTTTTTCCACTGGTAACCGGCGGCGCTTGTCATCTCGACGCCAAGATGGTAACAAAGGTTCTCGAGAATTTTTCGCTCGATGGTCTCGACATTCTGTTTATCGAGAATGTCGGTAATCTCGTATGTCCGTCGAGTTATGACCTGGGCGAGGACATGAAGGTGGCGCTTATCAGCACCACCGAGGGAGACGACAAACCGTTGAAATATCCGGCCATGTTCCGGAGGTCGTCGGTGTTGATTATCAACAAAACCGACCTACTGGGGTTTTCGAATTTCGATATGGCGGCGGTGAAAAAAAATGCCTTGAGTATCAATCCCGCCTTGGAGATATTCGAAACTGCCTGTACCAGGAACAAAGGTCTGACCGCGTGGTTTAACTGGCTGGAGGGAAAAGTAAGCGAGAAGAAAAAGGGATAAAACGTCAACAGATACGTGGCAGTTGTTCGCCGTTTAACATGTCGATAATTCTTTCGGCGCCGATTTGGCTTTTCATGGTGACCAGTGAGCGGTTCCGGTCGATAACCCGGCCGATTATGCCCGCTTGCGTCCAGCCGCACCGGTTCTTCAGAAGCTCCAGCGCTTTCGAAGCATCTTTTCCGGGAATAAAAGCAACGAAGCGTCCCTCGTTGGCGATATAAAGCGGTTCATAGCCGAGCATTTCACAGGCGCCCCGGACCGGCTCAGAAACCGGGATTTTATCTTCCTCGATTTGAATATGACCCTGAGCGGATTCAGCGATTTCGACAAGCGCGGAACCCAGACCGCCGCGGGTGAGGTCGCGCAGGCAATGAAGCTCGAGATTGGCGTTCAGCATGGCCCGCACCGTATCCGCCAGAGGAGCGCAGTCGCTTTCGATTTCAGTTTCAAACGCCAGGCTCTCGCGGCTGGACATGATGGCAATGCCGTGTCGCCCGATATCCCCGTTGATTAAAATCACATCGCCCGGCCGGATGCTCGAAGGATTGATGATAAGGTCGTGCTCCAGAATTCCGACCCCGGCGGTATTGATAAACAGTCCGTGTCCTTTACCGCGTTCGACCACCTTGGTGTCGCCGGTGACGATTCGCACTCCCGACTGTTCAGCTTCACGACACATCGACAGCGCGATTCTCCAGAGACTATCGATTTCAAAACCCTCTTCGATAATAAAGCCGGCGCTCAGGAAGAGCGGTTTCGCGCCGCACATGGCCAGGTCATTGACGGTGCCGTCAATCGCCAGCTTACCGATATCGCCGCCGGGAAAGAAGAGGGGATGGACGACGTAGGAGTCGGTGGTCAATACGGCGCGGCCGGGCAGCTTGATATCCAGCAAGGCACCATCGTGACGGGTTTCGGGATTTTGCTGTCCGAAAGCCGCGATAAAGATTTTATCAATTAACCGGTGCATAAGCCGTCCTCCGCCGCCGTGAGCCAGCAGGATGCGCGGGTATTCTGAAATCGGGATGGGGCAGGCGGGGTATTTCGGTTCTTCTTTCATCGTTTATTCCTGTGATCGGTTCAGGATTTCTTCTCGCCGGTAGCGGTAATAAGCCGCGCAGGCGCCTTCGGACGACACCATGGTTGCCCCGAGCGGGTTTTCGGGGGTGCAGCGCTCACCGAAAGCCGGGCACTGCGAGGGTTTCTTGCGTCCCTGGAGCACCAGGCCGCTGATGCACTCCGGGTCATCCGGTACTGGTTTTTCCGGGAGTCCGAATTTTTTTTCGGCGTCGAAAGCGGCAAATTCATCGCGCAGGCCGAGACCGCTCGAGGGAATCACGCCCAGTCCCCGCCAGCGGCGGTCAACGGTGCGAAAAACACGGTTCATGATTTCACGGGCTTGAAGGTTGCCTTCTTTTTTCACCGCGCGGGTATATTGATTCTCGACTTCGGTGCGACCCTGTTCCAGCTGCCGGACGGTCATCAGGATGCCCAGGAGAATATCCAGCGGCTCGAAACCGGTGACGGTAATGGGAATTTTATATTTATTGGCCAGCGGTTCATACCCGGCATAACCAACCACGGTGCAAACGTGTCCGGCGGCGAGAAAGCCGTTAACCCGGCAGGCAGCGTCGTTCAGTATGATTTCCATGGCCGGGGGAATAAGCACCTGGGCGCAAAGGAAAGAGAAATTGGTCAGAGCCATATTTTTGGCTCGGATGACCGCCAGAGCGTTGGCCGGGGCGGTGGTTTCGAAACCAATGCCGAAAAACACAACCTTTTTATCGGGATTGTCCACGGCGATATCAAGCGCATCCAGAGGCGAGTAAACCGTGCGCATATCGCCCCCCTCGGCGCGGACGGTCAGCAAATCGCGGCCGGTGCCGGGAACGCGCAGCATATCTCCGAACGAGCAGAAAATGACATCGTCACGGGAAGCCAGATCCAGAGCTTTATCAATCATGTCTACCGGGGTGACACAGACCGGGCAGCCGGGGCCATGGAGCAGCGTAATTTTATCGGGCAGAAGTCGGTCGAGGCCGTGTTTGACGATCGCGTGAGTCTGACCGCCGCAGACTTCCATAATGGTCCAGGGACGGCTGATGGTGCGCTTGATTTCCTCAACTATTTTCGTCGCGGCTTTCGGGTCGCGGTATTCGTCGATATATTTCACGCTTCGTTATCCTCGGCTTCTCTCAGGACGTCCATTTCACGGAAATATTCCAGCGTCAGAGCGGCTTCGCTTTCATCCACGATATTAAGCGCGATACCGGCATGGACGAGGACATACCGGCCGATTTCCGCCTCCGGGACCAGGGCCAGGTTGACGGATTTGACAATTCCGCTGAAACTGACTTTTGCGGTGCGCTCCAGACCGTCGCCTTCGATACTGATTATTTTTCCCGGTACGGCCAGACACATAATTATTTGCCCTCGCAGTTTTTATATTCGCGGCTGACCGCGATTAACTGGCCGAGCGCGATGCCGCCGTCATTGGGGGGAATTTGCCGATGCCGATAGACCTGGAAACCCCGGTCGGTCAGATACCGTAAGGCTTTTTCGGTCAGGCAACGGTTTTGGAAACAACCCCCGGTCAGAAGGATTTGTGGTAAATTAATTTCATCCGCGATTTTGCTTATCATCGCTATCAGAGTATTATGAAAACGGGCGGAAATCAAGCCGGCAGGAATATTTTTTTTCAGGTCCGCCAGAATTTCGGTGACAGTCGGTTCCCAGTCAAGAATTAAGGGCCGGGTTCCGGAAACGGAAAAAGGATAGGCGTCATCGGTATCATAATCGCCGATTTCGAACTCAAGCCGCATTGCCGCCTGGCTCTCGAAATTGTTCACCTGAGCCAGTCCGATAAGCGAAGCGACAGCGTCGAAGAGCCGCCCGGCGCTGGAGGTACGGGGGGTGTTGATATGATGCGTCAGCATCTTGTTCAGAGTGTCCTTTTCCGTTCTGTAGAAAGTTTCCAGGGGGAGCAGGTGTCGTTTGTCGAACAGTTTATCGCCGAAAATTTCATAAAGTAAGCCAACCGCGCTTCGGCGCGGCTCCAGCACCGCCTTGTGGCCGCCAGGGAGGGAGAACGTACGCAGATGGGCTTCGCGGGTGAAGCCAGTGTCGTTGACCCGCAGGAATTCTCCGCCCCAGATGGTGCTGTCGAGTCCCAAACCGGTGCCGTCCCAGGCAACCCCGAGCACCGGGCTGTCAAGCTGGTTATCGGCCATCCCGGCCAGGACGTGGGCGTAATGATGCTGAACTTTAACGGTTGGCAGGCCCCGCTGTTCGGCAAAGCGGGTGGAGAGATAGTCGGGGTGAAGGTCACAGGCGATGACGGTGGGGGTGAAATCGTAAATTTCCGCCAGGGAATCGGTGACGGTGCGGTGAGCCTCGAAAGCCAGGCTGGTTTCCAGATCGCCGATATGCTGGCTGAGTATCGCCTGGTGGTCACGGCCGTAAGCGATGGTGTTTTTCAAATGGGCGCCGGTCGCCAGGACAGTGGGCAGGGATTCGCGAAGGTTCACGGTCACCGGGGCGAAACCCCGGGCGTTGCGCAGAACGGTCGGCTGGTCGCTCATCACGCGCACTAACGAGTCATCCACCTGGCGGGCAATAGGCCGGTTGTGCACCAGAAACAGGTCAGCGATGCGGCCCAGCCGGTCAAGCGCATCGTATTCGTCGATAGAAATGGGTTCCTCGGATATATTGCCGCTGGTGGCGACAATCGGAAATTTCAACTCGTGCATCAGCAGGTGGTGCAGGGGCGTATAGGGCAACATCACCCCCAGGCATGGATTATCGGGGGCGACCCGGGAGGAGATATAGTTGGAGTTTTTTATCGCCGCTACCAGGACGATCGGCGCCTGCGGGGAAGTCAGTAATTCCCTGTCCCGAAAAGTGAGTTCGCAGTCTTCGCTGATGGCCTCCAGCGAGGGATACATCATGGCAAAAGGTTTATCTCGGCGACCCTTGCGTTTGCGGAGTTGTTCGAGGGCTCCGTCGTTGCGGGCGTCAACGATCAGTTGGAAGCCGCCGAGGCCCTTGAGAGCGACGATCGCGCCCTTTTTAAGGGCGTCGGCCGCCCCGAGCAGGCTTTCGTCGCAGCGCGACAGGATTTCACCGGTCGGGTTCCATAGTTCGAGATGAGGCCCGCATACGGGGCAGGCGTTGGGCTGGGCGTGGAAGCGGCGGTCGGCGGGATTTTCGTACTCCTCGAGACAGGCGTCGCACATCGGGAATATTTTCATGGTCGTGTTGTGCCGGTCATAGGGGAGGGTATCGATAATGCTGTACCGGGGGCCGCAGTTGGTGCAGTTGGTGAACGGATACCGGTAACGCCGGTTGGCGGAATCGAAAATTTCTTTCCGGCAGTCGTCGCAGGTGGCGATATCGGGGAGGACCAGGGCGGATTTTACTCCGCCGCTCAGGCTTTGCCGAACCGTGAATTGCCGGTCGCCGAAGTACGGCTGGTACGAAGTCTGACGGTTCGTGATTTTAGCAAGAGGTGGTTTTTCCGAATGGAGGCGTTCGATGAACTTATCCAGCGTGTCCGGGCGACCCTCGATTTCAATCGTGACTCCCCGGGTAGTGTTACCGATTGTTCCGGTCAGGCCCATGGAGGTTGCCAGTCGATAAACGAAAGGTCGAAACCCAACTCCCTGCACCGAGCCCTCGATATCGAGACAAAGCCGTTTTCGATCGTTTTCGTGGTCGCCGTTTTGCGGGGACATATTATTTTTACCGGACGGGGATCTCATTACAGTTGTTCACTTTCGGGAAACAGGATTGGGTGAAACCCGCCTTATATTAATAAAATCATTTTACTTTTTCAATTTCATCGAGAACGAGATCCCGGACTTTACGGGCTGCCCGTTCGACTTCGAGATTGAGCGTTTTGCCGGTAGTAAAATTGGCGCCTTCGATTCCGTACATCACCAGTT
>JBMOKZ010000339.1:0-1017 GCA_049324195.1 Candidatus Zixiibacteriota bacterium
TGCGGGAGTTGCCAGCGTCAGGAACCTTGTCGTCAGGGAAAAGATCTCCTCCCCGGTTATAGAAACAGACAATCTTGTCGTTAACGATACGGCTAAAATAAACAAGGTCGAAACCAGCGAGATAAAACCAGAAGAAAAAGACGTTATCTTTGACCTAAGCAACAACAACCAGGCCCAGGGAGGCAAACTGGCCCAGCTTGTCATCAAAGGCCTTGAAGGAAAAACCGTCACCACCATAGATGCGGCCGGGAACGCAAGTTTTTCGGGCCAGGTGGTAGCCGACTCCCTGCAGATTGAAAACAATGCCTCGGTCTCGGGAACGTTAACCGCTAACCAGTTAGAAGCCAACGAAGCGACTGTATCGGGCACACTGACAGCCAAGGAAGTTCAGGCCGATAATATCACCGACATCGAAAACAGACTGACCCGGACTGCCAGCGACTCCTCCACTCTGGCCTCAAATATCAATAACATCCAGAAGCTTTTGGCTGATATAAAAAACGATCCCGTCCCGCAGCCGGAAACCCAGACCGACCTGTCAAATATTAGCGACCTAACTGCCCTTAACCTCGAGCAGCTGACGGTCGCCGGTAACACCAACCTCTATAACCTGTCCGTTTCCAACTCAATCTCGACCGGAGATCTTTTGATTGAGAACAACAAAATCCTGGCCTTAAGTTGGGATTTGAACATTTCAGCCCTATCAAAGATTAACTTCTTCGACGGCGCCGTCACCATGGCCCGGGACGGGACGATAACAACCCGCGGCCAGCTGATTGCTCAGGCCGGAATACGGACGGATGAAATTAAAGCTTTAAATGATACTGACAACGTCAGTATCGATAAATTAGAGATCGGTACTTTGGCCATAAACGACAAATACTTGGAAGCAACCTCTTCGGCAGCCGTCATCGCCGCCGCCGATAACTTTCAGCTGAACGGTCTTTATGCTCCGGCAATCGAAACAGCAACATCCTCGGCCGGAATTGCTATTTTGCCGTCGAATTCCACGGAAGT
>JBMOKZ010000340.1:0-1012 GCA_049324195.1 Candidatus Zixiibacteriota bacterium
ATGCCGGCTGCCCCGGAATGAAAGCGTTACCATCCGGTATCGCTACCGGAGTCCAGTGCACCGGGTCGTTATCCGGGTCGATGTAGCTTATTTCAAATTGCACCCGGTCACCCGCCGTCGATACCAGCGCTGTCGGAGAATTCAGAACGGGCGGCCGATTATTGTTGAGGACATTTATTTTAATCTGACGGGTGGTCGCGCTGGCGCCGTCGCCGGCCCAGACCGTAATGATAAAAGGAGAATTCTCAGAGGAGTTCGGTCCGGTGAAATCCGGAGTCCATTGAAAGCTCGCCAGACCGTTACTAATGGTTTCAAAGACTCCGCCGGCAGGACAGGAGATAATGCGGAGGTCGATATTATCGCCATCAGCATCAAGCGCTCTCACGGAAATCGTCAAGACCTCTCCTTCCAGAATCGTCTGGTCAGTGAGTGTCGCAATGACCGGCGCCGTATTGGCAAACGAACTGGTGCCGCCTGACAGAACAGCTATCAGGACCGCCATCAAAACTCTGCGCCCGATTTGTAAGTTCATATGCGACATAAGGCAATTATACACTCTTATCCGCTCTCTTTTGAGCAATTCACAGACCAACTTCAGGCATTATTACATGCTGTTTTCTGAGGCTCCCCCAACCGTCAGAAAGAATCCTTGTTTTTTTGTTCAAAACCTGAGCAGACCGGTTAAGTTCGGATTTTTTAACTGGTTAACTGCCCGGCGAAACTTTTTTAAGTCGTTATCGAGTCAAAAATCAAAAACCCCGGAAAAAGTCTTTTATTGAAATTAGGTGAGGTAGGCGGGTAAGTCTGAATCCCTATTACCTGACGTTCAGCAATCATGCAGAACCTTGCAGGTCGCAAAATGCGGGGAACGGCACTCCGTGCCATAGAAGCAAAAAATCCCCAAATCTTAGTTCTTCCTTTCAGACTATCGATTTTGGGGGCCATCTAAACCAATCCTTCTTTTTCGCCCAAATTTATTCATTATCAGTTTCGTTTCGTTAGTCACTCTCCT
>JBMOKZ010000341.1:0-8052 GCA_049324195.1 Candidatus Zixiibacteriota bacterium
AATGAGCGGTCGCAGTTAAACTCTCATCAGCCGTGGTTTATTGACCCCCGCAGTATCATTTACCATGTTTTAATCCGTACGGTAACTTACCACCAGACCTGTTGTCCCTCACGATAAGTAAAAATCCGTTCTTCCCGGTCAGAATCCTTTGCGACCAGCCAGTAAAGAGCGTCTGCGGGGACGTCGTCAAAGATCAGGGCTTCATCCGAAGCTGTTTTAATCCCGGCGGTCTGCCAGTCACCCTCACCCCAGTAAAACAGCTCATATTCTTTTTTGGGGGTAAACGAGGCTTTTTCGATATTGTCGGTGGACCGGTCCAGTGTTCGCCGGGTGGTGGCAAGCAGCTTCAACGATATTTTTTCAGTACTGTCGGTCCGGCAGCTTTTTATTCCGCAATTTTCGTCCAGGATAAAAGGCGGACCGACCGGAACAATCTTTTCATTGAGATATAACCCCGGAATATAGGCGATACCTCGGCCCATCCCGCTGAACAGCGCCGCGTTCTTTTTTATTCGGCCCCATTGTATGGGTTTCCATTCGCCGGAATTGAAAACACAAAGATAAGCGATATCGACCGAATCAGGTATTATTTCGGTGAATTCAACCGTAACATCACAGATATCTACATACTCGGCGGTAACGTCGAGATAACTCTGACCGGCCAGCCAGCCGGGGATTTTTTCCTGTTTTCGCTTCTGAAAAATGAGATTGTCTCGCTGCTGGCTGAAAGTCTTGCGATAGGTCTTGGCCATGATATGTTCGAGATGGTAATCGCCGGGGTTGCTTTCGGCTCCCATGAACGGCACCACCCGGCCGTCGAGCGTCAAGATGGCGTTCCAGGCGTGATTGTTGCCGGTGTTGGCCCAGTACGGGGTGTAATCGCTGGTGACCGCCAGGCCATTGGCCCTCAGGGCGTAAATCGTCAGGTTGGTCATATCCTCGCAGCGGCCCAGTTTGTGCTCGAGCATCTCCTTAAGACCCTGGTCGGTCGGATGATAATAATAGCGCTCGTCGAACTTGAACCAGGATTTGATATCGTCGTTGATTAACCGGGTGGCCTCGATCGGGTCGGCGGGGTTCGTCATGCGTTCTTCCAGGCCGGCGTATTTTTCCCGAAAATAGGGCCGCCATGGTTCCAGCGACTCGTTACTTCCGCGATAGGGCAGGACATACTCGCAGAAATCAGCGAACGACAGGTTCTGCGCCCAGAGTTTTTCCCGCCAGACTTCGAAAGCGTTGTCGATATTGGCTATCAAAAATTGGGCGGTTATCGTCTCGACATCCATAATCTTGTCGCAGCGGTCGAACTCCAGCGTCCCGTATTCCTTCTCGAGCAGGGCGAAGGAATCTCTCAACGCTCCGTAATTGTCAAACGCGAGCACATCAAAATCAATCTTTCGGTCGGTGCTGTCATGAAGATAATAGGTCACGTAACAATGGTCTTCCATATTGGCAATCAGGTAACGGGCTGCCTGAAGTTTCAGGGAATCTCCGGCCTGTTCGTAATGTTCCAGCACGGTCTCCAGTTCGGCCCGGTTCTGACCGGCCGCTTTGAGACTGCTATTGACTGCCGCCGTCAACTCGTCTCGGGGCTGCCCGGCGCAGCCGCCGATTAAAATAAGCGTCATCAGGGACAACAAAACACGGCTCGGGGAATATCTGCGGGAAAAAGACATCGTGACCTCCATGAAAAATCCTGGTTGTAAATACCCCGAAGGATACTCGACGATTTTATCGATAACAAGTTATTTTTTTTCGAGATACTGGTCGGAAATGATGCTCTCTTCCATGTAAACGCTCTTGCGGTGACGCTCCCAGCTGAGCTGTCCGATTTCCGCCCCGACGATGAACACGATCGACATGTAATAGACCCAGAAGCCGACCACCACGATCAGGGCGTAAGCGCCGTACACCTTGGTCAGCGTGGCGACATTGGCAATGTACAAACCGAACAGGTACTTGGCCATTTCCCAGAGTACCGACGCCGATAGGGCGCTGACAAAAATTATTCGACGGGGAATCTTCTTCTGGGGAATCAGCAGGTAAAGGATAAAAAACGAAGTGAATATAATCAAAAACGAGACGCCGGAGACCATGAAATATTCCAGGACCCCGGATTTGAGGTTTTCCAGAAGTTCGAATTTGAGAGCGAATTTCTTGATAATCGTCAAAGTCGGCAGAATGATTGTTGACAGCAGAAAATAAAGCAGCACCGCCAGGACGAGTCCGATATCGCGAAGTTTGCCGATAACGACCGGCTGGGTATGTTTCACCTTGTAAACGGCATTCAAAATCGTCCGCATACTGCTGAATAGAGTGCTCGCCGCCAGAAACAAACCCACCAGACCGATTAAACCAATAACGTTCTTGTACGCCTTGAATTCCTGTACCCGGCCCGCCACCAGATCCTTGATATACATGGCGTAAGCCTGGTAGGGAATGACGCCGTCGATAAAGGAATCGAACTCATTGGCGATAAAAAACTTTTCCGAGAGGATCCCGACCATGTAATATAACACCAGCGTCAACGGCACAATACAGACGAACAGCGAGAAAGTCAGACCGCCGGACATCAAAAAAATATGGTGTTCGTCGACATGGTGGTACAATCCGCCGAGGTAATGTCCCCACCAGTCCTTGAAGCCGCGCCAGGAAAAATTTTTTTTGAAGGCGCGCCATTTTGCCGCGATTCTCATATTCAGTTTTCTGGTCATGGTCTCCGCCCGCTAAATTATCACATCGACCTGCGCAAACTCACTATGCGCAGGTTGACTTTTCCACCGGCCCGCTTTTAACGACCACCGGAACGACGTCGCCGACCTGAATCTGGTTCTTGAGTAAAATATAACACCATTGATGGTATCGGAGACCAGATGCCGGGCAACAATCCCGACCACCGCCAGCACCGCCCCGACCCGGATCCCGTACCCGCCCGGAATCATAACCAGCGCGACCGATAGAATAACGATATGGAACAGGTACCGCAAGAGCGCCTTCAGGGTACCGGCCCGTTTCTGCGTCTCCTTCTCCATATCCGTTTTCTTTAATGTCGCGAACAGCCGGTCAGCTACCGGCCGGGTTGTTTTCATGGCGAAAAAAGTTAAAAAAAAGATTGAGCAACATCCTTGAACTGTGCGACCTCAGCCAGACCAGGACCGCTGCCCACAGTTCTTTTATATCCATCGAGTCCTCCGTAGAATCCTTTCTCCTTCACCTGTTCTACGGTAAAAATACATCATCATCTGAAATATTTGCTATTTTGATAGATTTAATCAACCGTTTTATTAAGATAATTGATCGCTGGCGAAAGACAGTAAAATCGGCATCCCGGAACCTGACCCGAGGAACGGTTTTCCCGATACGCTTCCGCACCGATTCAAAACGATCCCTTCCTCCTCCCGAAAGGTGATAACCGTTTTATAGCCAAATATCACGCTCGCTGCTCGACAATCTTACTCCCGGTCTAACGCTTAAGCAGAAACATCCCGAGGACCATGAACAGGCGGCTGTCGGATACTTCGAGTTTTAAGCGATGGTCGTTGTTGACGATATCCTCGAATGTTAAAGGAAACTTGCCGATTAGTACCGGCGCTCCCGGTTTAAGCCCCGGTTTTTTCGATATTTTGCTGTAAAACCAGAATAAGATTAAAAAAATAACCGACCTTATCTTCTTTTATTTCTAATTTTCCCTAGATATCAGTTAAAACTAAATAATTACGTTACTCGAAAGCGGGCAAGTATTTTATAGGTTTCATCGCTCAGACGGATGCTCGTTAATAAATCACTAAGTCTATGGTTATTAAGGTATTATTTATTATATTATAGTTAATATTCTAATATCTCAGCATTTCGGGACAATATCTGGCATAATCGGTAAACCTTTAGTATTTTATTGTGAAAATATTAAAAATATGATAAAAAATATTTTACTTGGGGGTATTTTTTTTATAAGTTAAACCATAACTATAACCGGCAAATAGTAACCGACGATTTTAACTTTCGTCAATGGGAGATTTTTAATGAGTCTACATTTAAGTAAAGCCTTGCTCTATGCGCTACATGCGCTTCATTACATGCATGAGAAAGAACCGGGACGGCCTGTCATGGTGCGGGAAATCTGCGAAAAATATTCTTTCTCTTACGATACGGTCCTGGCGGTAATGAGAAAACTGACGCGCGACAATATCCTGACGGCGCACCGGGGTATTAAAGGCGGCTTCACTCTGAGATACTCTTTGAACAAGTTGAGCATCCTGAATCTGATGGAAGCTATCGATGGGCCGATTGTTACCAATGATCCGCTGGATCTCAAAACCGGTCATCCCCGGTTGAGAAAATCCGTGGTGACTGAAGCTTCCAAAATAAACGATGATTACAGAAGCAAGCTCAACAAAATCAGCTGCACTAAATTTTTCCCTAAATAAGCTGCTGATTTAAAAAGGTCTCTTTGTAGTTTTCACGGTACTTTTAAAAAATATCAATATGATATATTAAAAGGTATCCTATAAGTATGTCCGGTTCTTAACCGGGCACGCCTGAGCTGCCAGGCCAAAGCGCGCTCAGGCGAAAGTCACCAGCAGACTGCCGGCAAAACCAAGCCCGATACCGATTATCCGGGAAACGGTCAGCTTCTCTTTCAAAAGCAACGCCGCGAAAATGAAAATAAAGACGTTGCTCATCTGGTTCAGGGCTGAGGCGGTTGAGGCCTGTGTGAATTTCATCCCCCCCAACCAGAGAACCATAGACAGATAAGCCCCCAAAAAAGAACTCGAAACCGTGTAACTCCAGCGCCCGGGGGATTTAATCGAAAGGATGATTTTTCTTCGCGCGGGATGAAATATAAGAACCACTAAAAGAACCAGAACCCCGCCCAGCAGACGGTAAACGGTCACCCATAAAAGCGGTGACCGGTCAAGCAACGGTTTGATCATCACGATTCCCACCGCCATAACGGCCATGGCCAGAACGCCGTAAAACAGGCCGAGAATAATCTGCCGGCGCTCCACTGGGCGGGAATTTTTTTCCTTTAGGGACGTCAGCACCGCCGACACAATCAGCATCGCCCCCAGCGCCTGCCCCGGTGATAAAATTTCACTCAGCCATAAAAACGACAGCAGGATAACAAACGGACTGTACATGCAATCGACAATCGCGATCAGTCCGGCACCGAGCGTGTTCAGACTCTTGAAAAAGAGCGTATCAGATATGCCGATCCCCAGCGCGCCGCTCAACAAAATCAACAGGTAATCGCCCGCCGGAGCCTCGTAAAAGAGCGTTTCCCCGAACAGCCATACCGTCGGTACGAAAAGAATCACCGCCAGGAAATTCTTGAACAGGTTCAATCCGATAGGATGAACCATTTCCCCGCTTTTCTTGAAAAAGATTACCGCTAGCGCCCAGATTACGGCGGTTGTCAGGGCGAAAATTTCTCCGAGATGATGAGCAACAAAGTCCATGAGCGTTTCGGTTCCAAAAGTTCAATACACCAATCGCCGCTGTCGGACCCGGAGCCGATTAAGCGGTGGGGCATAATAACTAATTTGGAGATTATATACAAGACCCGAGCCAATAAAAAATTCGGCGGGCGGCTGATTGGTTCGTAGCCATAAAAAAGGGTCGGAATCCCGTCGGGATTCCGACCCTTTGCTCGAATAACGGAATATTATTCTGAAGTTATTTCATCGACCTTGAACTGAGCGACCATCTTGTCGAGTCCCTCGGCCTGGCGGTTGAGCTCTTCCGCCGCCGCCGCCGACTGTTCGGCGCCTTTGGCGGTCTCTCTCGTCACCGAGGTAATATATTCGACATTCTTGGAAATCTGTTCGGCGGCCGTGGATTGTTCTTCGGAAGCGGTGGCAATCTGCTGAATCATGTTCATGACGCTCTGGGTCATGGTCACGATTTCATTGAGACTGTTACCGGCCTTATCCGTCAATTCTTTCCCCCGGTCGACTTCCTGGATACCGGCTTCCATCGACTGCACGGCATCCTCGGTCTGGCTCTGAATACCCTTGATCATCTCGGTAATCTCGCCGGTCGCCTTGCCGGTCCGCTCGGCCAGCTTGCGGACCTCGTCGGCCACCACCGCAAAACCCCGGCCCTGTTCACCGGCTCGGGCGGCTTCGATAGCGGCGTTAAGCGCCAGCAGGTTGGTCTGGTCGGCAATCTCGTCGATGACACCGATAATCTCGCCGATCTGGTCGGCCGATTTCGCCAGCCGGGAAATGGATTCCGCCGAGTCGCGGACGGTCTGCGTGATTTTCTGCATCCCGTCGATCGTCTCGGCGACAATCTGCCCCCCGTCACCGGCTTGTATCGAGGCTGTCCTCGAGGCTTCGGTAGCTTCGTTGGCGTTTTTCGAGGTTTCCAGAATGGTAGCCGTCATTTCCTCGATCGCCGTCGAAACCTGGTTGACCTGCTCGGTCTGATCGTTGGCCCCGCGCGACATCTGCTCCGACGACGCGGCGATTTCGCTGGCGGCGCTGGCCAGTTCGCGGGAACTGTCTTTCAACGACCGGATCATCTGCGAAAAATTATTCGTCATCAGTTTAAACGAGCGCCCGAACACGTCCTTATCCGATTTCGGCTCTATCTTGACCGTCAAATCGTTCCGGGCCATCTGCTCCGCCGCCCCGGCCGCGGACTTGAGATAATCGATGACGCTGTTGAAAGAATTGGCGAGAACTCCCACCTCATCCTTCGCTTTCACCTCGATGGAACGACTGACATCGCCGATCGCGACTCCTTCCGCGATATCCACCAAGCGGATAATCGGCCGGGTGATACTGCGTGACAGCAAAAAGCCGATCGTCAGCGAAATTGCGAGAAAAATCAGCCCTAAAAAGACAATGGCATTACGGATATTATTAACCGGTTCGGTGAACTCCTCCAGGTAACTGCCGGTGGCGATAATCCAGTCCCAATCCTTGAAATAAGTATAGGCAACGATCTTATCGCGGGGTTTGATTTCCCCGAGTTCCTTGTTAATCCAGGGATATTGAATCCAGCCTATTTCCCCTTCAGCCAGCTGCGGCCCCTTGGCCATTATTTCCTTGATGAAATCATACTGACTCAGATCATCCCCTTCCTTGGCCGGATGAATCTGGAGAATACCGCTGGAATTGATGGTATAGATGTAACCCGTCTTCCCGACCTTCTGGGACAGAAGACCCTCGCGCAGGGTCGCCGAACGTTCCGGCACCCCGACGAAGAAAGAACCAATAACATCCCCGTTCAAGTCTTTGATCGGTTCATAGAAAGTTACGTACCAGGCGTCGACCACCCAGGCCCGGCCGATAAAATTACCGCCGTCCCGGATAACCGCGTCATAAACCGGCTGCGAGATATAGGTCCCGACCGCTCGGTTGCCGTCTTCCTTGACAACGCTGGTGGCAATACGCTGAGCGGTGTTGCCCTGCTTGAGAAAAATCGTACAGGCCGCCCCAAGCTTGGATTTGACATCGTCAACGAACTTAATATCGTTGTTGATGACGAATTCCTGTCCGCCCGCGTCAAGAATCATCTGGTTGTCCCTTACCAGAATATTCTCACCGCCATAATCCTTGAACATTTTTCTGGCGGCAATCATGTCCGAATGAATCTTATCCAGCTTCTCCCGGGCGTTTACCTGACACATTTCCTTAGCCATGGAAGCCAGGTGCGCCAGGTCAGTCTTGGCCAGATCCGTCAGATAACGGTCGGACTGATAAATACCAATGACAGCCACGCCGGAAATGGAGATAACCAGAACCGCAAATATCATCAGCATGATTTTATGAGTCAATTTAAGCGCCATTTTCATTATCGTAATCCTTTCTTACAGACTCCTTCCTTAACAATCCCATGACTGTAAGATTGTTCTCTCGTTGCCCAGGTATCTTTAGAAATTAAGGACAAACGATGTTTGTGCTCTTAATGACTTCGCCACATCATTGTCCTGATAAGTGGTTTCCCACTGCGAAATTTCAAGACCAACCGTAACCTGCGAAACCACATCCACGTTGATATTGCCGTAAACACACTGGTTTTTAGTGCGCTGGTTGTAGCTCAAGT
>JBMOKZ010000342.1:0-8021 GCA_049324195.1 Candidatus Zixiibacteriota bacterium
GCGGGAATTAAACCGCAATATTTATGTCATCCCACCCGGTGATATTTACAGCCGGGTCATGTTTTTTTCCGAACTGGGTATCGACATTTTGATATGCGGCGCGGTATCGCAACTTTTCGAACAACGATTGACGGCGGCGGGGATAAAAATCAGTCCCTGGTTCCGGGGCGGTATCGACGAAATCATCGCCGCCCATACCAGCGGTCGTTTACAAAGTGAAAATTTTTTTATGCCAGGATGCCACCGGGGGCGCGGGGCCGGACGGGGCCGTTATTGCGGCCGTCGCGGCGCGGGCTTCGGGCGGCGCCGATATAACCAGGAGGATTCATGAAAATCGCGGTAACTTCACAAGGTACGGATTTGACCAGCAAAGTAGACCCCCGCTTCGGCCGGGCGCAATATTTCATCATCGTTGATACCTCGAATGACGACTTCAAAACGATCGAGAACACCCAGAATCTCAACGCCGTTCAGGGCGCCGGCGTCCAGGCCGCTCAGAACATCGTACGGGAAAAAGTGGACATTGTCGTTTCGGGCAATCTCGGCCCCAAAGCGTACATGACTCTCAACGCCGCGGGCATTAAAATCGCCCTCTGGTCCGATGGCACCGTGGCCGAGGCGGTTCAGTTTGTCAAAGACAACAGGCTGCAAATAATCCAGAGTCCGAATGTCGAGGGTCACTGGATGTAAGAAATCACTTTGGAGTGAGTGAGGTGACACTATGTCAGCGAGAACAAGCGAGAATAATTCTGAAAACGGGCGACGCCTTAGAAAACGTTTACGCGGAATGTTCGAAACCCGAGCCGGCAAAGCTGCCGGACTGGCTTCGCTGGCCGCCCCGTTGATAGGCTACGTCGTCCGGGATTTGAAAAAGCCGGACAGTATCATCCGGGGTTTGATCGGCACGTTATCGAGAAAATTACTCACTTCAAGGGTAAAAAATACGGAAGCTCTTGACATCACGGATAAAGTTGAAATCCTTGAAAAGAGCAACGGTAATTAGCGCAAACATTTTAAAGAATAAACAAAAGGAGATAATATCATGCCAGGTGGAGACAGAAGAGGTCCTCTGGGTGAGGGTCCGCGCACCGGCCGGGCGGCCGGGTATTGCGCCGGGTATGGCGTCCCGGGATATATGAATCCCATATACGGTGCGGGACGCGGCGGCGGATTCGGTTTCGGCCGCGGTTTTGGTTTTGGCCGCGGATTCGGTTATTACGGCGGTTTCGGCGGGGGTCGCGGACGGCGATACGGCTTTTACAACACTGTTCAGCCCGGCTGGGGATGGAGCCGTTATCCGTATGGCGTCCCTCCTGCGGCAACGACCGAACCGTTATACAATTCACCCGAGAGCGAATTGACAGACCTGAAGGATCAGGCTCGTTATTTCAGCAACACTCTCAAAGAAATCAACCAGCGAATTGCCGAACTCGAGAAACGAGAAAAAAGACAGGAAAGTTAAATGAAATTATTTAGAGGCTTTTCAGGCGGTGGAGGCGGCGGCATGGGCCAGGATCGCGGTGGAGGTGGCGGTACGGGTCAGGGTCGCGGTGGCGGCGGTACGGGTCAGGGTCGCGGTGGCGGCGGCATGGGGCAGGGTCGCGGCATGGGCGGCGGTCGCGGACAGGGCGGTGGACGCGGTCCCAGCGGGGAATGTGTCTGCACCGCCTGCGGTGAAACCATTCCGCATCAGCAGGGCGTCCCCTGTTACGAAATCAAATGCCCCAAATGTGGTCACCCGATGATGCGTAAATAATGATACTATGAACGCACCTGTCACGATATCAATCGCCAGCGGCAAGGGTGGTACCGGTAAAACCACTCTGGCTACCAACCTTGCCCTGGTGCTTGCCAACCGGGGCGAACCGGTAACGTATATTGACTGCGATGTTGAGGAGCCGGACGGACACATTTTTCTGCAGCCGGACATTGACCGTCGTATCCCGGTCAATGTCATGATACCCCAGGTTGATTTGACCAAATGTACTTTCTGTGGGAAGTGTTCCGGGATTTGCGAGTACAACGCCCTCGCCGTGCTGAACGACAAAGTGATGGTTTTTCCCTCGCTCTGTCACAGTTGCGGTGGCTGCGTACAAATCTGTCCGGAGCAAGCCATCGAGGAAATCCCCAGGACAATCGGTTCCGTCAACAGCGGCACCGGTCGGGGGGTGACGTTTTTCGAGGGCCGGCTCGATATCGGCGAAGCTCTCGCTCCGCCCATCACCCGGCAGCTGCGAAAAAATAATTCCGGAAACGGAATCACGATAATCGACGCTCCTCCCGGCACTTCGTGCCCTGTTATCGAGGCGGTCAAAGAAACCGATTTTTTGATTCTGGTCACCGAGCCGACCCCGTTCGGTCTTAACGATTTGAAACTGGCGGTGGAGATGTCGCGGGCGCTCGGCCTGCCGATCGGGGTGGTGGTCAACCGCTCGGATGCGGGCGATGAACGGGTGGAAAATTACTGCCGCGACGAACATATCGATATTTTATTGCGGATACCTTTCGACCGCCGTTTCGCCAGGGCATATTCGGACGGCCGGATATTTCTGGCCGAATATCCCGAATATGACAAAAAATTGTTCGCCCTCTTTCAAGACATAACGAAAAGGATAAATCGAGATGGAACTGGTCATACTCAGCGGTAAAGGCGGCACCGGCAAGACGAGCCTGGTGGGTTCGCTGGCCGTGCTGGCGGAGCAAAAAGTGCTGGTGGACGCCGATGTCGACGCCGCGGATCTGCACCTGCTGCTGGACACGGAACGCGGCGAGCCTCAGGTTTTCGCCACCGGTTCCCGGGCGGAAATCATCACCTCACGCTGTTCCGGGTGCGGTATCTGCAAAGACCTCTGCCGTTTCGAGGCTATCAAGGCCGAACCGGACCCCGAAATTTCGGGTGGCTGGCGCTACCGCGTGGAACCTTATTCCTGCGAGGGCTGCGGGGTATGCCGGAATTTTTGCCCCGAAGACGCCATCGCCTTCGAAAAAATCGAAAGCGGGCAATGGTTCGTCTCACGCAGCCGCTACGGCACCCTGGTCCACGCCCGGCTGGGTATCGCCGAGGGCAACTCGGGCAAGCTCGTCTCGCTGCTTCGGACAAAAGCGAAAGAAATCGCCGAGAAGGAAAACAAAGGTTTAATAATAGTCGACGGGCCACCGGGTATCGGCTGTCCGGTGATCGCCTCCCTGACCGGCGCGGATTATGTCCTGCTGGTTTCGGAACCGTCCAAGTCGGCTTTCCACGACCTCGACCGTATTCTTGAATTAATATCGCATTTTCGCATCCCGGCCGGACTGTGCCTCAATAAATACGACATCAATCCCGAACTGGCTGCTACGATGGAGAAGTACGCCGCCGATAAAAACGTCCTCGTGCTTGCCCGTATTCCTTTCGACCCGGCGGTGACCGCGGCTCAGGTGGCGGGAAAACCGCTGGTCGCTTTCACCGACCGCGGCGCTGCGAAAGAAATCCGCGCGCTCTGGGAAAAACTGCAAAGCGAGATGAAAAAAAACGAAAAAAATAGATTAAATATAAAAACGTCAAATATTTTAGCTAACCAACCTAACCTTAGGGAGTAATTGCATGAGAATCGCTATCCCCACGGCCAACGGGCAGCTTTGTCCTCATTTCGGTCACTGCCAGCAGTTTGCCATCATCGACGTCAACATCGATACTAAAGAGATCATAAAAACGGAAATGTTAACTCCCCCTCCTCACGAGCCGGGCGTCCTGCCTGGCTGGCTGGGGCAACAGGGTTGCCAGATAATTATCGCCGGAGGTATGGGTCAGCGGGCCATCAGCATGTTTAATCAGAACGGAATTCAGGTGGTAATCGGCGCGCCCTCGAGTGACCCCGGCGCCATCGTTACCGACTTTCTCAACGACCGGCTCCAGGTCGGCAGCAATATGTGCGACAGCAGTTCGCATCACGGTCACGGCGGTGGCAGCTGCCAGTAGCACCATTACTTCGATCGCAATTGTATTTGCGATATATTCGCTTATCTGCCTGATGTTTCTCAACCGGCGGTTCCTTAACGGGAGCCGCCGGGAAATTTCCCCACTACAGAAAAGAACAATCGTCAAATAAAACCGTTGCTGTCTTGCCAAAAAGGAAACACCGGTATATATTGCGGAAATTAAAACCGGGGCCTAACTTTACAGGAGTTAAAAGTGACCGGCGCCGACGACCCGATCGACAATCGGAAAATGTACCGTTTCCTGATGCTTTTGACCGTCTGTTCAGCGGTGGGCCTGCAGACCTGGCGCACCCTGTTCGACAATTTTTCCGTCAACGTGGTTGGGCTCGACGGCGAACACATCGGTATGCTCCAGTCGATTCGGGAAATCCCCGGCTTTCTCGTCTTCCTCGTAGTGTTCGTGATGCTCTTTATCAAAGAACACCGTATTTCTTCCCTGGCGATATTGATTCACGGGGTCGGAGTCGGCATCGTCGGTCTTTTCCCCTCGTTCAGCGGTCTGCTCTTCACCACTTTGGTCATGAGTTTTGGTTTTCATTACTATGAAACGACTAACCAGTCTCTGCTCCTTCAGTATTTCGACAAAAAGACCTCGCCTATTATTTTCGGCCGTCTGCGCAGTCTGGGCGCAGTCTCCAATATCGGTATCGGCATCCTGATATTTTTGATAGCCCCTCTGCTCTCGTACCGGGAGATATATCTGCTCATCGGCGGCCTTCTGGTCGCGGCCAGCGTCTGGAGCCTGTTTTTTAAACCCGAGAACAAGAACATCACTCCCCAGCGCAAACGCCTTGTCCTGCGAAAAAAATACTGGCTGTTTTATTTCCTGACGTTCATGGCCGGAGCGCGCCGCCAGATTTTCGTCGCTTTCGCGGTTTTTTTGATGGTGAAGAAATTCGGTTTCTCCGTACAGGAAATTACCATCCTGTTCGTTTCCAATAATATCGTCAATTATTTCCTGAGTCCCCTGATCGGCAAATGGATTGTCCGTTTCGGTGAACGGAAAGTGCTGTCAGCGGAGTATTTCAGCCTGATACTGGTTTTCGTCGGCTATGCTCTGGTGGAAAACAAAATGCTGGCGGCCGGACTTTATATCGCGGACCATGTCTTTTACAATTTCGCCATCGCCATACGCACTTTCTTCCAGAAAGTGGGTGAACCCGAGGATATCGCCCCGAGCATGTCGGCCGGCTTCGCTATCAACCATATCGCCGCGGTGGTGTTCCCCGTTTTCGGCGGTTTATTGTGGATGATCGATTACCGCATCCCCTTCCTGGTCGGCGCCGGCCTGAGTTTTATCTCGCTGATGGCCGTCCAGCAGATCACCCGCCAGTTGAAACTTCACAGTCATGACACCGCTCCCGCCCCGGTTCCCCGGACGGTGCCTTAAAGTATTATATGACAGCGTCTCTGAACCTTTTGGTCATCAGCTCTTTTTATTGATTATTATTGAATGATTCGTGATAATGAATCGTCTGAGATAGAACCGCAACAATAAATTACCGGAGAGTAAAGATGAAAAAACTGCTGATGTTTTCCTTTTTCATCCTGCTGTTTGCCTGTCAGACGAATGAAAAAACCAACCAGGGGAGCGACAAAATGACCGAGACCGATATTATTATCGCCACTTACGCTGAGGCGGAAGACCAACTGCAACATATCGTATTCCTGGTCGAGAGTATCCGCGAATTCGGTGGTTGTATCGCCGGCGTTCCCGTCTGGGTTTACGTACCGAAGGAACTTCTCGCGCAGAATCCGGCCGGACTCGAACGCCTGCGTCGGACGGGGGTCGAGGTAAAAACGAGTTTTATGCCCGAAAACGCCCGGTGGTTATTCTATGCCGGAAAGGTGTTCGCCTCGGGTGAAGCGGAAGCTGAGGCCGAGCGCCGGGGCGCGGTGCTTGTCTGGCTGGATGACGACACCATTTTCCTGAACGAACCCTCACAGTTCGCTCTCCCCGTAAATATCGGTTTCGCCTATCGGCCGGTGATGCACAACCGCTCGGGTACGCTGTACGGTCAGCCGGTTAATCCGTTCTGGGGGCGCATTTACGAAATTTTACAACTCGACCCCGAGAACCAGTTCGCGATGGTCACGCCTGCGGACAAACAGAAAATCCGCGCCTATTTCAACGCCGGGTTGCTGGTCGTGCGCCCGGAACACAAAATCCTGCGCCGATGGAGCGAATGTTTCCGGATGCTTTATCAAGACTCGGCTCTGGCCGAGATGTGCCGACAGAACAGCGAACACCGCATTTTCCTTCACCAGACCGCTTTGGTCGGCGCCGTCATGCCCGTCCTGAGACCGGACCAGATGCTGGAACTATCCGACGCTTACAACTATCCGATGTTTTTCAAACGGATGTATGGCGCCAGGGAGGAGTTCGATTCCATCGAGAATATCGTCACCCTGCGTTATGATACTTATTTTCGAAATCCGGAACCCGACTGGAGCGAACAGCTCAAGGGCGACCCCGACAAAATTGCCTGGTTGAAAGAACGGCTGGGAAAAAGTTAAACCCTCATTTCAGACTTCATAAAAAAAGCCGCGGCGGTGTAACCGTCGCGGCTTTTTTTTAAAATCCTGACAGCTCAGACTAAAGAAGCCTTGACCCTTTCTTCCTGTGTCATGGCGGCCAGCTTCTCGATTTTCTTGATATCGAGCTTGAGCCCTTCGGCCACTCGCCGCCCGTATTCCGGGTCGGCATTATAGAACAGGGCGGTCTGGCGATATTGCAGGCGTTTCTGGGCGTTGCCCAGATGGGCGACGATATTACCCACCAGATGGTCCCGGTCCTTTTTGGTCATGACTTTCCGGTACAAATCGCCGGCCTGGATGAAATCATCATTGGGATGATTATAGTTGAAACGTCCATAATCCCCTGCCAGCAACATTTCCGGGTCGCCCGCTTTCGGGTCCGGTTCCGGACCGCCGAAAGTGTTCGGGTAATAATTGGGCTGGCCGCCACCGTTGTCGTCGGTCCGCATCGCGCCATCGCGTTGATAGCCGGCTTCCGGCGCATGCTTGGGCGCGTTGACCGGAATCAAGTGAAAATTGGGGCCGAGCCGGTGACGGTGCGTATCATGATAGCTGAACAACCGTCCCTGAAGCATCTTGTCCGGCGAGGGCGCGATGCCGGGCACCAGATTGCCGGGCGAAAACGCCGCCTGCTCGACATCGGCAAAATAATTCTCCGGGTTGCGGTTGAGCACCATCCGCCCGACCGGAATCAGCGGATAATCGCCATGCGGCCAGACCTTGGTGATATCGAAAACGTCGAAACGATATTTCTCGGCTTCCGCCAGCGGCATCACCTGCGCCTGAACTTTCCAGGACGGAAATTCTTTATGGGCGATAGCCTGGTACAAATCCCGCGTGGCATGGTCCGGGTCCTCCCCGGCCAGCCTGACGGCCTCCTCCCGGGTTAAATTCTTGATGCCCTGTTCGGTCTTGAAATGCACTTTTACCCAGTACGCCTCCTTCCTGCTTCTGTACCACATGAACGTATGTCCGCTGTAACCGTTGATATGCCGATAGGAATAAGGCGTGCCCCGGTCCGAAAAAAGCACCGTTACCTGATGAACACTCTCCGGGGTCAGCGACAGGAAATCCCAGAACATGTCGGGGTCCTTGCAGTTGGTGGCGGGGTTGCGTTTCTGAGTGTGAATAAAATCGGGAAATTTAAGCGGGTCGCGGATGAAAAACACCGGCGTGTTGTTGCCGACAAAATCGTAATTGCCTTCCTCGGTGTAAAATTTTACGGCGAAACCACGCGGATCGCGCTCAGTATCCGCCGAGCCTTTCTCCCCGCCGACGGTCGAAAAACGCGCGAAAACATCGGTCTTTTTCCCGATTTTGGAAAGGAATTTCGCCCGGGTATATTTGGTCACGTCGTGGGTAACCTCGAAATATCCGAACGCCCCGGCGCCCTTGGCGTGCACCACGCGCTCCGGGATCCTTTCCCGGTCGAAGTGCGCCATTTTGTCGAGCAGGTGAATATCCTGCATCAGGACCGGACCACGAATCCCGGCAGTTAGGGTGTG
>JBMOKZ010000343.1:0-1008 GCA_049324195.1 Candidatus Zixiibacteriota bacterium
TATCATAGCTATACGCGCGCGCCTTTGCAAGCACGCCGTTTACGGTCACGGTTTCGGTCTTGCGGTTGTAGGCTTCGTAGGTGTAGGCCGTCACCGTGGTGTCGGCGCCGGTCACGGTGAACTGCACCAGCCGGTCCAGATCGTCGTAAACGTAGTCGGTGGTTTCGCTGGCGCCGTTTTGGTTTTCCACCTGCTGACTGCGGTTGCCGTTGACATCGTAGGCATACGAGTAGCTTGAGATCAGCGTGCTGTCGGCCAAGCGCGTGTGCGTGATGGTTTCAATGCGCCTTGCCGCCGTGTAGGTGTAGGCGGTGGCCGTGCCGTTGGGATAGGTGACGCTTTCTTTCAGGCCGTCGTCGCGGTAGGCGTAGGTGGTTGTCTGGCCGCCGGCAACAGCGGTTTCAAGGCGGTTTCTGTTATCGTAGGTGTAGGTGGTGGTCGCAGCCGGGGTGGCCACGCTGGTGCGGTTGCCGTTGGCGTCATAGCCGTAGGTGGTCAAAAGCCCGCGCGCCGTGGCGGTTGCAAGGCGGTCGAGACAAGGCAATCGCGGTATCTAAATCCGAAATCCGAATATCGAAATCCGAAACAAATTAGAAATTAGAATTTCTAATGACAGAAACGGTGTGTGCCATACCGGAATATAGTAATGCTTGGAGGGTGCGCTCTTAGTATCGAAATATCAGCTTTTAAAAATTAAAAAAGTTCTTGAAAACGAAAATGTTGATTTTTATCCGAAAAAAGCGGACTCGTTTTGATCCTTTAAATTTTTGATCATTCGGATTTGTTTCGAATTTCGATATTCGAATTTCGAATTTTTTTTCTTAAAGGGTGTCTTTGCATCCCCATCCTTTTTCATTGCAACGGTAAAGATAAGTCCTTGTCTTCATCGTCCCCAAGTCTTCACTTCATCGTCCCCAAGTCTTCACACGTTATAGGTTTTATCGTCCCCGACTTCCTGTCCTGACTGCCTCCGGTGCACAATATCCATTAGTTTTGGATAGAAACGCA
>JBMOKZ010000344.1:0-8001 GCA_049324195.1 Candidatus Zixiibacteriota bacterium
CCGACAGCGAATTGTCGCCGCAATCCTCCCAGAAGAAAAATATCGGGGCGACCGTATCGGGAATATAGGTCCGGGGTTCTCCAGCCACGATAACTTTCAGAAGGGAGGCTGTTCGCTCGAACCCGAAACAGGTCGGCAGGGTGGTGTCAGGCGATATCTTGGCAATCGCCACCGCCTGCCAGAGCTGGCAGGGATAGGTCTGGTCGGACTTATTGATTTCTTTGGCGTTGAAATATTCCCAGCCGCAGGAATCGTTGACCTCCCCGGGTAAAATATCGAGAATCTCGACATAAGAGCTGTTGGTACCGATTTTCAAGTCAAACCCGGCGATGAGATTGCCGAACGACTCGACCGTGATCTCGAGAGTATCGAAAACCTGCATGTTATCGACCTCCAGCCGATCCATTCGGACGATATAGCGCGGCGGTGTTGCATCCGCGGCGGAATCCGGATTATCGGCGGCCGAAATCGAACCAACGATAAACAAGAATATGAAACTGCAGACCAGACAGGTAATTTTCATTTCGGGATACTTCGATATAAAAAAGCCCGCCTCGCGGCGGGCTTGGTCAGTAATTTATTTGACGACGTTTATCTTAAGGGCACCGCCCCAGGACGGTTTTTCGTCGTTGTCATATTTCCATTTACCTCCGGGCGGGAAAAACGAGGAATCGAACATAAGCACTCCCGGTTCCTCGATTATAAAATCCATTGAAATCTGCTTTTGCAAATCATGCGGATTATAACGCTGTTTGAAAACAACCCCGGCAAAACCGATGGTGTCGGGCAGGGCGCCGTTCCAATCGTTGGTCGAAGCCAGCAATCCGGTGAAATCCCAAACCGATTTATCTTCCCAACCGTTATGTCCTTTAATGTCACCGTTATCGTTGACGCCGTTGCCGCTGTCAGTAACATGGATAACATTTTTGATTTGATCCGAGGTTAATTTGAAGCCGAACGACATCCCCCGGCGAAGGGTGTCATTGCTCAGGTAAATGTCGATAGAAAACTTCTCCCCGGCTTTTACGGTTGAATCGTTGATCATTCCGGGGCCGGATATCTTAGCGCTGATGGAGCCAGCCGCCATCGAGGAACCGGTAAACAGGAATAACGCCAGTAACAGTGAAATGAAAATTTTAGGCTTAGACATAAACCTCTCCTAGTTATAATTAAACTCCCTTATTTTCCCTTTAAACAACAAAGATTTAAATTAATAATACAATCTAATCTCATTGTCAATTATATTCTTATACACACCGATACCCTCAGCGGGCGAAAGAAATCTGAAAATGTTTATTTTTTGCACAACATGTTAGTCTTTATCGGTCTGTCACGGCGGGACTTGGATAAAAGCCGTAAGTTATTGGGAAAAATCGATTTCCATGCCCTCTTTCGCCATCACGAGATTCTCGACTCCGGCAGCGGCCACCTGACGAGCCAACGCCGCAATTTCTTCGGGGCGGCCAAGATGCGTAATAATATACTGTCCCACTTTAACTTCGCGAATAAACTTAAGAAATTGCTCGAAGTCGAGATGGGTTGGCTCAATAACTACATAATCATGACCATCGAAATATTCTTTTATATCGTCCAGATCATATATATCCGCCGAATACAGGAGAGATTTTCCAGCCAATTCCAGAGCGAACGAATGACACTGCATCCGATTGGATAAATTCAACCGTTCCAAAAACGGTGCGTACCCGCTCAGGTGTCGGTTGCCGATGGCTTTCAAGGTAAATCTATCCCGGAATATGAAGCCGTCCTGATAACCGTAAAGGTTCAATTTAAAGGGTAGTTTCTCGGTCAGAAGATATACCGCGTTCAGATAAATTTTAAACGGCTGAACAAATTCCTCGGGGAGATATACATCCAGAGGCTCTTTGCGGCCGTACAGATATATCATCTGGATAAAGAGGGGTAAATCCGAAACATGGTCAGGATGCGTATGGCTGATGAATATCCGCTTCACTGCCAGCGGGTCGAGACCGCGTCTTAAAAAAGACGAGGATACTCCCCCGCCGCAATCCACCAGTGACAATTCCCCCCCGCTCTTGATAGTATAGCCCGAACAGGCGTACCCCGGCTGGGGTATCCCGGACGAAACTCCCAGAATAATGAAGGCGTTTTCAGGCATCGGTCAATAGGACCCCTTGTTTCCTAAATTCAACGACTACCCAAAGGTAATGTCATTATTTGACAAAGCAATCAATTTCTTCAGATAACCCGGCTAATCTGCCGATAATAGATATAGAAACTTATCTTACAAACGAGGCTGGTATGAGTTTAATTAACTGGGATGAAAATTTCAGTATTCACAATGAGAAAATAGACAATCAACACAAAAGATTAATTGCCATTATAAATCAACTGCACGATGCAATCGTAAACGGCAACGCTAAGGACGTCCTCGGGAACATTATCTCCGATTTATACGATTATGCCAAAGTACATTTTTCCTCTGAAGAAGCTCTTTTTGAAAAGTACAACTATAGTAAAATTGAAGAGCACAAAAAAAGTCACCGAATCCTCTGTCTTTCCGTCGAGCGCTATCAGGATATGTTCTATAAAAATAAACTTTCCGTCAACGAATTCGCTAATTTTATGGCCAACTGGTTAATCGACCACCTGATGGTTGAGGATCGGGAGTTCGGTCAGACCTTAAAAAAGATTGAACAGACCCAAAAAATTACCCGGTAAAATTCCCCATCATAAAATTTATACTATAAGCTGATTAACTATATAATGAAGAAATCCGTTCGAGGGCTTCTTCGCAGTCTGCCCGGGAAACATCGAGATGAGTCACGAACCTGATTTTTTTCGGACCGAACGGCACTGCCCAGACGCCTATTTCTTTCATTTTCGCCAGGACGCCTTCGGAAAAATCCGCCGTGGTTATATTGGCGATAATTATATTGGTCTGTACCCGATCGAGGTCGATATGGAAAATATCCAGTTGACGGAGACCCTCGGCCAGCAGCCGGGCGTTTTGATGGTCCTCGCTCATCCGGCTGATATTGTGCTGCACGGCGTATAAACCGGCGGCGGCGATAATCCCCACCTGACGCATGGCGCCACCGAAAAGTTTTCTCTCGCGACGGCACTTATCGATAAACGCTTTCGAGCCTAAAATCATCGAGCCAATCGGCGCTCCCAGTCCCTTGGACAGACAAACCGAAACCGAATCGAACGGGCGGGTCAACTCCGCCAGAGATAACCCGGTCGCGACATGAACATTCCATATCCGCGCGCCGTCAAGATGGAGAATCAGCCCGAACTCATTACACACATCCCGGACTTTCAAAATCTCCCCCTGGGGCAGGATTGTCCCGCCGTGGCGGTTGTGAGTATTTTCCAGCGCTACAATCCGTGTTTCCGGGGAATGCAGGGTTTTGATGCGGATATTGTCGCGAACTTGTTCCGCGGAAATCATCCCCTTCTCCGTCGGCAGCATATTGACCAGCAGACCGGCGTGAATAACCGGTCCCGCCACCTCGTAATTGACGACATGGCATTCCCTTTCACAAAGGAGTTCCCAGCCTCTTTCGGTATTGGCTTTCAGGCAGATTTGATTGGCCATGGTGCCGGAGGGAACATATAACGAAGCCTCTTTTTCGAACAATTCGGCGACATAAGTTTCCAGCTTGCAAGCCGTCGGGTCATCGCCGAAGACGTCATCACCGACTTCGGCGGTCATCATCACCTGTCGCATCTCGATCGAGGGACGGGTAACGGTATCGGAGCGTAAGTCTATCGTTTTCATAGGTAGTAATATAATAAAAAAAACCGTAAAGGCAAAAAAAGCCCGCCCGTGGCGGACCTTTTTTCTAATCTAATTCATCAGCTGGCCAGCCGGACGTTGACAGCGTTAAGCCCGTCTTCCATCCGCACCGAATCGTACCAGACATCCTGGCCGGCTTTAAGGGTCTTGTATCCCGGCATCATGATAACCGAGAAATGAACGTAAATGTCTTCTTTGGATTCCGGATTATGGATTATTCCCCAGCCCTTCCGGTCGTTGAAGTAGCTTACTTTTCCTTTAGACATATTACCGACCCCCGTATTTTAATGTTTATAACAATTGTCTTGAAAAACCATATAATTCTTTTACCGGGGAATCCACTAAAAAGTTTAAGAAAATCAAAAAGCAGACAAAATTCTGATAAAAATAGACATTACCAAACCGGAAATGACAGGTACGGTTACATTATCGTCAATTCTCGTTGACAGAGCTTCGACCACCGTAGCCGTCACCGCACCGAGAAGACCTACCGTCAAGGCCAGACCGGGCGCCGCCAGCGCCACCAGAATCGTTCCCGCCAGACAACCCAGAGAGCCCTCGACTGATTTATTCCCGAATTTATGCCGGCCGAACTTGCGGCCGATCAGGGCCGCGAGAGTGTCCCCGACAATAATAAACGCCAGGGCGGCAACAGCTACCGGTTTTTCGTAAAAAGCGATCGCAAAACAGGATGACATGAGAATATAGGCGGCGCCGGTAAAATCACCGGCGCTTTCATGTTCCCGAATCATGATTAAGACAAATTTGCGGGAGAAAGCTTTCCACAACAGGCCGTCCCGAAAACGCGAGATGTCGATCATGAACATTAAAAACGTAATGGGCACCATTATAAAAAGAGCCTCGGCCCGGCTTAAACCAAGGAAATAGTACCCGCCGGGTATGACCAGAGCGAACATGTGGGTGGCTTTACGGACGAGTTCGCCCTTAAAACTGATTTGATTAAAATGCGGTGACCCTTCCGACGCCATAATTTATTGCTGGGCTCTGAATTGATACGGTTTCAAATGTACCTTTTTCAACTCCTTCGGGAAGGTCACGTGATATTCTGCAAACAGCCGGTCCTGGAATTCCTGTCTTTTATCGGCCCGGTATTTCTGGGTTAAAAGGGTAATAATCTGGCCGCGAGACTGATTGTAGTTGAACGACTGTTTGCGGTCAATAATCTTAATTAAAAGATATCCCTCATCACTGGGGTAGGGTTTGGATATCCCTAAAAGCGGAGTGACGGAAGCCTCGCGATAAAAAGCGGAATCCTTGTAATCTCCCCCGATATATCCCAGATCGACCAGCTTAACCTTGAATTTGGATTGTTTGACATAATCGGCTTTCAAAATATCCTCGAAACTGAGCCCGGAAAGAGCCTGGTCGCGAAGAAATTCGGCGAAGAGAGAATCGCCCGTGAGCAGATATTGAACGTGATTCGGTCTTTTCACCACAAAATCGTCTATATGGGTATCGTAATACTCTCTGACCTTTTCTTCGGACGGCGACCAACTGACATCGTAAACGCTTTTTTCGATGATTGACTTGGCGGTCACATGACGCAGCCGTTCTCTTTCTTCGATGACGCGCGGCAGAGTGTCGTAACCCGCTTCTTCGGCGGCCTCGATAATGACATAGCGACGGCTGATTTCGTCGAGCATTTGATATTTCATTTCAGGAGTCGTGTTATTGGTGCGGAATTTTCGACGATATACGTGCTCTATATTTTTCATCTCCTTGACGTCGATGGTATCCTTGCCATTGACGATCCCGGCCCAGACCGAGTCCGCGATATCATAAATATTGGTATCCATAATATCCTTGTTGGCCAGGATATTGATATCCCGGGCCAGACTGTCCATAAGGATACGGCTGCGCTCTTTGGACATGTAAGTCATGTAGCTGTCCCGTACAGCGTCGAGTACCCCGGCTCGCGACAACGGCATCAATCCGGCGGGGATATAATCGTTCATATAAACAATATGCCATCCGTCCTTGTCCTGATAGGGAACGGAAAATTCACCCGGCTTGAGAGAAAAGGCCACCGAATCAAAGGGGTGGACATAAATTCCCCGGGTGGTCCAGCCGACATACCCGGCTCCCCGGCGCGACAGTTGGTCATGGGTGTATTCACTGGCGACAACCCCGAAGGGCTCACCGTAAACCAGCATGCGGTAGATTTTATCGGTGTAAGCGGCCAGTTCCCGCTCCAGTTCCTCTTCACTGAGACTTTTATAATAAAGAGAATCCTTACTGTTTTTCAACCCGATTTTGGATAGAAAGATGTGTGACAATTCCAGCTGTTCCTCGACCGCGAACAAATCCGGATGCGCTTCGTAAAAATTAATAATTTCCACCGAATCGGCCTCTATTTGGGAATATATCTTTTCGTAAATAAAAACCTGAGTGAGATAATCGTGATAGCGAAGTTTAAACGTCCAGTTATCGTAGTAATAATTGCTCAGGTCGATTTTGTCGGCCTCGAAACCGGTCAACGAGTCGAGCACCAGGCTGTCAAGAACACGTTTGAGGTCGGCCGGCTCGACATAACCGCCTGTCCCGAGAAGGGTGCTGCCAAGCAGGCGGCGGTAGAAATCCACGGCGGTATAGTTAAAATCGTTATCGGCTTTGGCTACGATAAAATCACTGAAATCGTTCATATTTTCTTCATTTAAAGCCGGCGGCTGACAACCGCATAAGATAATTACCGATATAAATAAAAATGAACACAACAAATGGCGCAGGGTGGGCATAATTTCACTCCATCAAATTTAAATATTAATGACATAAGTTATACAATGAAAAGATAAAAGCAAGACCAAAAAAAGTCGGCGTGTTTCAAGCCCGGAAAGCCGCCCGGGCGACATCGGTAATCTGGATTTTGCCCGGGAAGAACAAAGGGAATTCCATGATAAAGGTTGTTCCCCGACCGGGTTGCGAGTCCACGGACAGATTTATCTTTTGAAGCGTACAGATGCGATGAACAATCGCCAGCCCCAAACCCGTCCCCTGTTTCTTGGTCGAATAGAACGGCTGGAAAATTTTCTCCTGAATATCTTCTGCAATACCGGGGCCGTTATCCCGCACCATCAGGCTCACCGTGTCAGACCCCGGGTACGACTCCACCCGAATCGTGATTTCACCGCCTTTGCCCTCGAACGCCTCACAGGCGTTGACGGTCAGGTTGACCAGCAACTGTTTGATTAAATCTTCGTCACCGACGATATAGACGATCGCTTCATCGGACAGCATCTTAATGGAGATATTGTCGCAAAAGGAGTCGTAATGCGAGATCATCTCCAGAACATCGCTGACGATATGACACAATTCGACTTTGGAGTAAGTCTGCCGGCCGACGCGGGCATAGGTTAAAAAATCGCTGAGAATTTTACTGAGACGGTGCGATTCTTTGATAATCAGTTCCATCAGCCGGGAGTTCTCGCCGCTGAGTTTCAGCTCGTTTTTCAAAACCTCGACCGAACCGGAGATAGCCGCCAAGGGATTTCTTATTTCATGAGCAATCGAAGCCGACATCTCCCCCACTGCGGCCAGCCGGTCGGCGGCCCGGACTTTGTATTCGAGCGCCTTAGCCTCGGTCAAGTCCGAAAAAATCGCGATTACACCGCGAATGGTGTCCCGGTCCTCGGTCAGAATCGAGGTCGACAATCCCAGTGGTATCTCTTTGCGGTTGCCGTTGATGATATCCAGTTCCTTGCGGGGATATTCGATCTTCAGTTCCAAAGCCTCCATCAGGCTTCGAGCCAGCTCCGGCATCCGCTCGGAGAAAACCTCCTCACAGAGAATGCCCTTAACCTCCTCCTCGCGATAGCCGAGAATTCGCTCGGCCGCCTGGTTGAAATAGATAATATATCCCTGGGCATCAACCGTCAGCAGACCGGAGTTGAGATGCCGCAGGATATCGTCGGTTTCGAGACGGGCCTGCCGCAAAGCCTGAGAGGCGTTGGCCAGTTCCCGGTCGCGGGAACTGAGCCGCTCGGCCAGATAACCGGAAATGAAAGCGACCAGATAGAAAATCAGGATATGGATAAAAATTGAATAGAAGACCGAATCCTGGCCGGAGAAAATCGTCTTTAAAGCCTGAATACTGATTTCATAATGGTCGTTTATCCGCAATCCGAACCAGATAATAAAGGCATAAGCGACCGATACCAGCGAGGCGACGATCAATGTCCCGGCCAGACGATAGGTCAGCGCCG
>JBMOKZ010000345.1:0-7989 GCA_049324195.1 Candidatus Zixiibacteriota bacterium
CCGATCACTCGATGGTCCTTGTCCAATACCAGAATCGCCCGGTGCCGGTGCTGGTTGGGCTTGAGCTTTAGCTGCGCTTCATCCAGGGCGCGCAACGCTTCCACCAGAGTGGCTTTTTCCGAAACCACCGCGTACTCATCCAGCGGCACCATTAAATCCTTGACTTTTTTAGTATCCATTTAGTTACCTCTTTTCCCTTTCTATTATATGCCCGGTTAACCCTATAGGGGCAGAATGATAGTAAAAGTACTGCCATCACCAACTCGGCTGGCCACCTCGATTTTACCCCCTAAGCTCTTGTTTATACCGCCCCAGTTGATAATATCCCTCCTTGTTGACGATGGAGGTGAATACCTAACCGGCATCGGCGCTGGAAGTCAGGTAATCGTACATCCTGGCCGGGTCAAGGGTGGCACGAAGGACTACGTACTGGTTGTCGATTATGCGGCTGACGGCGATCGTGAAATGCGGGCGCTGTCTAAAACCGAGATATATAGGTAATGAAATTGTCATTCCGTTCCTTAAGGTAAAGATACCACGATTCCGAACTGTCGTTCCGCTTCTCGAGTGACGGATACAATAACAGTGTCAGAGAAGTCAGCAGCAGACGGATTATGTTTTTTCGTTTTAGCTCCCGGTAATGACTTTTATCAAAAGGAGTGTAATCCAAAACCGATCCAGCTTTATTTTCGGAAGATAACTGTAGCATGAACTTCAAATCTATCGGTTATCTTAACCCCTTAAAGGCGTCTTCCCGGTACCTACGGTTAGTTCTTGCATAAATCTGATAATTCTTGCCGCCAGACCTACCAATAATATAAACAATCTTCCCAATTGAACAGGTGAAAATGACTTTAACATTAAAATTTTCTCTTACCCATTAAACGAAAGACATTTCTATTGCCTCAATATTCGTAAGACAGAGTAAACTGTTGACTATTCAGTATTTAACCACACACGACTCCTGAGACGCGCTTAAATAATACTTGCTCTTTCTATTAATATTTTGAAATTTACGGATGTTTTTAATATAAGGAATCTATGTATGCGCCTCTTAAGATTTTCTGTCTTCAGCATTATTCTGTTGTCGACAGGGCTTTCCGGAAGCGCCGCCGCCGTTGACCCGGTCCAGATATTTAACGCCGACAGCAGCAGCAGTCTTCGTTTTCAATTTGTGGGACAGTTACGCACCAGCCTGGAAAGTAAAGACAGTTTTCCCGGAAACGACCGCTCCTATGATGTATTCACTGAATTTCGAAGAATCCGTCTGACCTTTTCTGGTTACCTGTGGAAACCGGAACTAACTTATAAACTCCATCTGAGTACCGCCCCGGGTTCGCTGGAGTTGATGGATCTCTATTTAAACTACAAATTACGATCCGAACTTCAGATTCGCTACGGTCAGTTCAAAATTCCCTTTACCCGTTACCGGATTCAGTCTTTCCAATGCCTGACATTCACCGATTGGGCCATTGTCAGCAAGTATTTCGGAGCCGAACGGCAAATCGGCCTGGCGGCGCATAACGGTTTCGAGAAACCGCCCCGCTGGGGATACACCCTCGGCATTTTTACCGGCCAGAACGCCCGGGCTTCCCACGGCGTCGGCATCGCGGAGGTTTATGATGTAGACACGCCCAATCCCTCCGACCTGACCGATCCGGCTTCGACCGGGAAATATCATCCTGAAATTGCCGGCCATGTCTCTTTGAACAGCGCGGGCATCGACCTCCAGTCGGACTCCGACCCGGAAAAAGGACCACTGTGTTACAGCATCGCCCTCAGCGGCATCTATGATTTCGACCCGGACAAACACCAGGATTTCGCTCTCAGGGCAGCTCTCGAAACCCTGATAAAATACCGTGGAGGCTCCCTGACCGCAGTCGGCTATGTCGGCAATACTGACCTTGATGACGATTCCAAAAAAGAACTGGCCATGACGGGCGGACTGATTCAAACGGCTTATCGCCTCAACCGCGCCTGGGAACTGTCTTTGCGCTACGCCCTGGTCGATTTCAAGGATGTTCTGCTTACCAGCGCCCGCAATCTTATCGCCGCCGAAGCAGGTGTTACGGCCGGCGAAATCGCAATACCCAATCGTGAGGAAGAACTCACCGCAGGGTTCAATATTTATCTCGACGGGCACAATCTTAAAATTCAGAACGATTTCAGCTGGTTGAGACATGTATATAACGATGACGCTCTCGTCGATTTTTCCCTGCGCTCACAGGTTCAATTAGCTTTTTAATCGAATAAAAAAAGAAAAGCACGTGGATTAAAATCGCAAAAAAACCACGTGCTTTATTGGAGGTTATACTATGCTAAAAAAAACCTCGATAGGGTACTTTTCTTAAACGCTGGCTTCCTCTAACAGACTGACCTCGTCATTTAATTCGACCGCCAGTTTCTCGATATCGAGAAACATCAGCAGACTTTTTTCCAGTTTAGCCACGCCCCGAATATACTTCGAACTCCCGTTCAACACGATTTCCGGTGGCTTTTCCACCGTTGAAGCGGGTATGCGCCGTACTTCGGAAACGGCATCGACAATCATCCCGATAACATGAGCGTGGATATCACAAACGATAATCCGCGTATTTTTATCTCTGTCGGCGGCTGCCATACCGAATTTACGACGTAAATCGATGATGGGAATCACCCGTCCCCGCAGATTAATGACCCCCTCACAATAATCCGGCGCCTGGGGCAACAGGGTAATTTCCACCATCCGATTTATTTCCTGGACTCTCAGGATATCGATGCCGTATTCTTCCGCGCCGAGGTAGAACGACACCAGTTGAATCAGGTCGCCCAGGCTGTTGTTTTTATTGCTGTCCATCGCTTAACCTTCGACGTTAAAGCCGGCCGGTACCCCGGCGGTCTGTACCATTTCACGGTTATCGTTCACCGCCAGGCGGAAGCGGGCGACCATTTGCTGCAAGCCCTCAGCCTGACGGTTGAGCTCCTCGGCCGCCGTCGCCGACTGCTCGGCCCCCGTCGCCGTTTCTTTCGTCACCGATGAAATATGCTCGATGTTTTTGGAGATCTGCTCCGCCGCCACCGACTGCTCTTCCGACGCCGTCGCAATCTGCTGAATCATGTCCATCACTCGCTGCGACATCGTCACGATCTCGTTGAGACTGTTGCCGGCCTTGTCGGCCAGTTCCCGGCCCTTGTCAACTTCCTTAATCCCGGACTCCATCGACTGCACCGCTTCCTGGGTCTTGTTCTGGATGCCCTTGATCATCTCGGTAATCTCGCCGGTGGCTTTGCCGGTGCGTTCGGCCAGCTTGCGGACCTCGTCGGCGACCACCGCGAACCCGCGGCCCTGCTCGCCCGCCCGGGCGGCTTCAATCGCCGCGTTGAGAGCCAGCAGGTTGGTCTGGTCGGCGATATCGTCGATAACGCCGATAATTTCACCGATCTGGTCGGCCGACTGGGCCAGTTTGCCGATGGACTCGGCTGATTCGCGCACCACCTGGGCGATAGCCTGCATGCCGTGAATGGTTTCACTGACAATCTGGCCGCCCGAGGTCGCGGTATCGGAAGCGCCTTTTGAGGCGTCGGTGGCCTCACCGGCGTTTTTGGACGACTCAATAATAGTGGCCGTCATTTCTTCCACGGCCGACGATACCTGGCTGATTTGGGTGTTCTGGTCCTGAGCGCCTCGGGCCATCTGTTCCGATGAGGACGAGATTTCGTTGGCGGCGCTGACCAGTTCGCGGGCGTTGTCGGCCATCTGCCGAATCATCCCGGTCAGGTTGTTGACCATGACCTTAAACGAATTACCCAGGATGTCTTTGGCGGACTTGGGCGTAATTCTTACGGTCAGGTTATTGTCGGCGATCAATTCCGCCGCTCCCGCCAGTTCCTTCATGTAATCGATAAGTTTACGGAACGATTCGGCCAGAATACCGACTTCATCCCGTGACCGATAATCGACATTGTGCTGAATATCACCGTTTGAAATATCATCAGCGATACGCGCCATCTCGGAAACCGGACGGGAGATACCCCGCGCGATCACAACAGCAATGAAAGCACCAAGCAAAAGAGCGCCAATCACAAATCCGATCGCCATCGAGACAGCCCGTCTTTCCGCCGCCGCCATCTTGTTTTCCTGGTTGGTTCTGATTTGCGCCAGGTTATCGACCAGGGTATTGGCGCTGGCCATCAGCGTCGCCGCCACTTCGGCGGATTTTTCATTCTTGGTCAGCACGACAGCGAAATCATTCTCGATATCCTTCAAGGCTTTGATGACGTCGTTGAGACGGTCGATATCTTCCTGGATTTTCATCCCGGTCCGGCTCTTCTCGCTGAGAATAACCAGGTTCTTGATGATATCCTTGTATTCCTGGGCGTATTTTATATCCCCGGTCAGGCGATGGTTGCGGTAGGCTACCCGGGAAAACTGAAAATTGGCAACGAGCGCATCGGCTTCGAGCGTCTTATCGGCTCTGGCGCGCAATTGCGCGTAATCGACCCGGTTATCGAAATCCTTCAAAAATTCTTCCTGCTGACGTTTCTGCAGCATGCCCACCTGTTTTTCGAAAATGTCGGCGGCTTCGCCGATTTTGCTCATAGCCAGGTTGGTCTCGTCGGTAACTTCGACCCAGGCTCCCCAGACCTTTTTATATTCTTCTATTTCCTTTACCAGATTTTCAGCCATCGTAATATCGGCCGGATCGTCGAACCGGGCTTTCATCTGCTGAAGCAGCGACAGAGTCTGTTCTGTCTTTTCGAGCACATTTTCATAATGCTGCCGGTCCTTGGAATTCATATAAGCGGTCCGTTCGGTTCCCATTTCCTTGACGATTATCGTCAACTGATTGGCGTCGGCGGCGTTTTTCACCGATACCGACACCGTTGACAATCCGTTCCAGCCGATAAAACCCACGGCCATACACAGCACCAGAACCGCGCCGAAACCGATATATAGTTTCTTGGCGATTTTAAGGTTTTTCCAATTCATCCCAATCCTCCTTTTATTTTATTTAACAGATTTTTTATCGTATAATTTCTAAAAACATACCGTCTGTTCGCAGTCACCAGTTGTTCACCCTGATTCAACTTCATCCGTTAAAAGACCATCTCTAATTCGAGTTTTCAAATCGTATTTAAAAATTTCGGAAAGTTCGAAAAGCTGATGACAGGGTATGCTTGCTTACATATCAAGTACAGCTTGTACTTGGTACAAAGGATGGACGCAGAAAAACTGTTCGGCGGGTTAAATTGTTTTTAAATAAGTGGTTAGGTTAGTATCTTCGTTGGTGATTTCAAACTTTTTGCGGATTCTCTGCCGCTGTTTTAAAACCGTATGGATCGAAACGTTTAATGAATCGGCGATATCCTTGCTGGATTGTCCGCTTTTGAGCATGTTGCATATTTCGATTTCCCGGGGCGACAATCGGGAATATTTCAGTTCCAGTTTGTTGATAAAAGGTGACGTTATATCTCTCAGGCTGTTTTCCAAAAGGGCGAAATAAGTCCGGTCCTCTTCATTTACTCTCATCCGCAGGGACTTGATTATCGGCATCACCACCCGGTCAATATTGGATTGCAGTTGCCGGGTAATCTGTAACTTCTCTTCTTCGATATGGGTCATAATTTCTTTTAGGGCGATATTTTTTTCGTTGAGCGCTGTGCTTTGCTCTTGTAAATGGTCGTTCATCGCCTTCAGATTCCGTTCGGAATCTTTTAACTCGGTAATATCGCGGGTGACCTCGATCGCCCCGATTTTTTCCCCGAAGTTATCGTATAAAGGACTGGCTTTCACCCAGAGATATTTTTCAATCGCCGGGCAATAAATTTCCGATATTAAGGTTTCGTTCTCTTTCGTTATGAACGGGTAATAGTGCTCGATTTCCAAATCCGGATTAAGCACCAGATCGATCATTATCGGCCTTCGCTTGCCGTAGTACGGTACGGCATAGATATAATCGCCCTGACCAATAATCTTTTCGGCGGCGATTCCACTGAGAGTTTCCATGGCATGGTTCCAGGCTATTACCTCACCCTCGGTATTGATCAAAAAGGTCGGATCCGGCAGAAAATTGATGATTGATTCACAATGCTGGCAGGTATTTGTTAAAAGCTCAAGGATTTCTTTTCGGTTCTTTGACCGGGTAGTCTCCGAATTCAAGCATTTTATTTCAGCACGTCCCGGAGCGAATGCTTTTTTTGACTCAGCCGTTGGCAAATTTAACCCTTTTTCATTTATCAATCAGCCGTTTTTTAATAATAATAATTATCGGCCAATCTTCCGGAATTCTATACGGCATAAGTCCACGATTGACAGAATACGTCACCGGAATTGTCTTCAAATGCGGAGTATTACGATGAACGCTATCGCTCTTCGGCAATGACCCGGCTATCCAGTTCTCGTCTTAAAGCGTCGGCCAAATCCTTCAACGCATAAGGCTTTTTAATATATTGCCCGGCGCCCAGCTCCAGCACTTTCTGGACCCGGTCCGTCTGGGAGAAACCGCTGACGACAATGACTTTTTGCCCGGGATTTATCTTGATAATTTCGCGATAGGTATCGAGACCATCGAAATCCTTTTCCATGATCATATCGAGCATTATTAAATCGACCGGATGATATTTCAAGTATTGAAGCGCCTCGTGGCCGTTTTTGACCGTTTCGACTTTATAACCGAGGTTTGCCAGAATTTCCGCGGCCAGTTCCCGCTGCTCGACAACATCGTCAACCACCAGAATCATTTCGTTGCCGCCCATTTTCAGCTCCAGACCGGATTTAATATCGACCGCCTCCCGAACCGTCTCTGCCAAAACCGGAAAATAAAGGATAAACTTAGTACCTTTTCCCACTTCGGAAAAAATATCGTAAAAACCATTATGGTCTTTGACGATGCCGTACACGACCGAAAGACCCAGGCCGCTGCCGGATTCACTGATTTTCTTTTTCGAAAAATAAGGCTCGAAAATTTTGTCGATTTCTTCGGGTTCGATACCCATCCCGTTGTCCGTGACGCTCAGGAGAATATATTCCCCGGGGACGAGTTTGATATGACCGCTTAGCAGCTCTTCGACATATTGCTGCCTTGTTTCAACAACCAGTTCGCCGCCTTCGGGCATGGCGTCGTAGGCGTTGACAATCAGGTTCATGATGACTTTTTGAAGGTGCGTGAAAGAACCGCTCACGGCCTTGATCGATTCATCCAAACGCAGGGTTACCAGAACTTTCGGATTGCCGGCTTTAATGCGGAGAAAGTTGTTAGATTCCAGGTAGGTTTTCACTACTTCGTTCAAATCAGTCGGCATCATGGCATATTTCCCGCGCCGCGCCAGAGTCAGCAGGTCCTGGATAACATCGGCGGCGTTGCGGGCGGACTTGCCGATTTTTTGAATCATCGGCGCCAGACCGTGTTCCGGCCCGATCTGTCCCAGGATCAAATCGGAATAGCCGACCAGGGGACCAAGCATATTGTTCAGATCATGGGCTACCCCACCGGCGAGCACCCCCAGGGATTCCATTTTCTCGGCACGCTTCAGTTTTTCCTGAAGTTCCTGCCTTTTCTTGTCGGATTCTTTACGCTCGCTGATATCGGTGGCGATAACGACTCCCCCCCGAACCGAATTATCCTTTTTTATGGGCGAAAGGGTCAGATGGAACGAACGGATTTGATTATTTTTATTCGTCGCCGAAGCTTCCACCCAGCAGGTGTCGCCGCGCCGGATATCGTCGTATAGTTTTTCAAAATGCTTATCCGAGAGGTCGAACAGACTCTTAATATCCGACTGATGCATCTGCCCCTCGGTAAACCCGAAAAAACGAAAGGTGGCCGGGTTGGCGTAAACCAGATGACCGTCATGATCAGTAGCCATCGCCAGTTCCGAGCAGTTTTCTATCATCGAGGAAATCAGTGAAAATCTTTTTGACAGTTCATGGTGCTCGAAAACCTCGTCAAGACTCAACTCGGATTCGTAGCTGTCGAGGTTATCCGCGGTGACGACAATATGACCGGTATC
>JBMOKZ010000346.1:0-7960 GCA_049324195.1 Candidatus Zixiibacteriota bacterium
TGTTCGCGGAAAACGGCGCTGGCCAGCCAGACCCGGGCCGTAAGCTGTGCCATCTGCCGGTCCTGTTCGAGATGTTGCACCTGTTTCTTATCCCGGTAATTTTGATAACCCATTATCCCGGCGGCAATTACCACCAGCGGAACGAGCCGCTTCAGCCATAATAATATTGACCAACTTCTCATTGCATAATTCCGTAAAAAAGGTAAATTACAACTTAAAGTTAAACAGGTCAAGATATTACCTTGGGAAATATATTTACGACAGAAAGACGCAAAAGCTGGGCTGTCAAGGTCGGCAACGTGATTATCGGCGGCGGGTTCCCGGTCTCGATTCAGTCGATGACCAACACCGACACGTGCGATGTCGCCGCCACTGTCAAACAGATTAACGAACTTATCGACGCCGGGTGTGAAATAGTCCGGCTGTCGGTACCCAATGCCGAAGCCGCCCGGGCGCTCAAGAAAATCCGTAAGCAGGTCGAAAAACCGCTCGTGGCCGACATCCATTTCCAGTACAAACTGGCCCTGGCGGCGGTCGAGGCCGGGTTCGACAAAATCCGCATCAATCCCGGCAATATCGGCGAACCGTGGAAAGTCCGCGAGGTCACCAGAGCCTGCGCCGAACGGGGCATTCCCATCCGCATCGGCGTCAATTCCGGCTCTCTCCCCAAGGACCTGCTGGAAAAATACGGCCAGGACAACCCCGAAGCCTTTGTCGAGGCCGCCCTGCGAGAGATTCATATTCTCGAGGACGAGAATTTCAATGATATTATCATCTCCCTTAAGGCCACCGATACCGTCACCAATTTCCAGGCGAATCACCTTCTGGCCGAACGCTGTGATTATCCCTTGCATATCGGCATAACCGAGTCCGGCATCCTGAAAACCGGGACGATTAAATCCTCGGTCGGAATCGGCGCTTTATTGTTGACCGGAATAGGGGACACGATCCGGGTGTCGTTGACCGCCGACCCGGTGCACGAAATAGCCGTCGCGCGCGATATTCTCTCCGCCTGCCGGCTGAAAAAGGAAGGCGTCGAGGTTATCTCCTGCCCGACATGCGGCCGCTGCCGGATAAACCTGATTGAGCTGGCCGAGCGTATCACCGAAAAAACCCGGCATCTGAAAACACCGCTCAAAGTAGCCGTGATGGGCTGTGAGGTAAACGGTCCCGGCGAGGCCGCCGCCGCCGATATCGGCATCACCGGCGGGAAGGGCTGTGGTTACCTGATTAAAAAAGGCGAGAAAATAAAAAAGGTCCCCGAGAACGAACTCGAGCAGACCCTGCTGGACGAAATCAATAAATTGACCAGTGAATAATATCATGAGCGCCATCCGCAAAGCTTCCAAAGACGACGCCGCGGTCGTCACCGAATATGTTATCAAACTCCTGACCGAACTACGCGGCGAGCCGTTCACAGGCGACCGAACCAAAATGACTACCTGCGCTGCGAAACTGATTGAAACCGGTCGCTGTATTTCTCTCGTACTGGAGACCGACCGGGAAATTATCGGGTTACTCAATATCAGTATCGCCCACGCGGTCAGGGTTAGCGGCGAATACGGAATTCTGGAGGAACTATATATCGAACCGGAATATCGTTCTCACGGTTTCGGCAAGGAACTACTTGACCGGGCCAAGGAGATAGCCCGCCAGAGAGACTGGCCTCGGCTCGAAGTCGGTGCGCCTTCGCTCGAACACTGGCGACGAACTTACGACTTCTACCGAGCTAACGGTTTCGAGGAAATCGGCCCCCGGCTGAAATTCGTCCTGAAATAACATCTTTATATTCTAATTATTAAAGCAAACCGATGCGACTTTACGGTCATGAAAAACATCGCGGGCTTTATTGACGAAGTGTTCGTGCGGCAGACTATCGGCAAGACCCGGGCGACAGGACTGATTGGCGATTCGTGTTTTCGAAATTCGCCTCGACGGGGTTCGATTTTCAGAACAGCGTCAACCACCTGACCGAAAAAAATTATTTCCGCTTTACTATTCCTGTTCGGGAATATACCATAGGTATTATCAAAAGAGTCAGTAACCCCTAAACCGGAGGGAGCATGAAACCCGTTGCCGTTATTCAGAACTGGGCCAGCGAGTCCGGCGGCGCCATTCTCGATTATTTCGAAGAACACCATATTCCCTGCCAGGTCGTTCATGGCTACCGGGGCGACGCCATGCCGGCGGTCGAAGACCTGTCGGTCGCGGTTGTGCTCGGCTGCCCCATCTCGGTCAATCGATACCGGGAACATGATTTTCTGACCCGCCTTTATGAATTCATGAGCGTGGCCGTAAAAAAAGAAATGCCTCTTCTGGGGATATGCCTCGGCGCACAGATGCTCGCCAAGGTGCTCGGAGCCGAGGTAAAAAGAAATCATGTCCGGGAAATCGGCATTTACCGGGTCAACCTGACCGAAGCCGGGATAAATGATAAAGTCTTCGAGGGGTTTGGCTCCCCTTTGACCGTTTTCCACTGGCACCAGGATACGTTCGGGGTTGTCCGGGGCGCGATCCTGCTGGCGACCTCCGACACCTGCACCAACCAGGCTTTCCGTTACAAGAACTCGGTCGGTCTGCAGTTTCATATCGAGCCACTTTCGGAAGACATCCCCCGCTGGTGCGACGAATACGCCAAAGAACTTGCCGAGGAAAACCTGACAAAAGAAAAAATCGTAACGGATTTCAAACAAAATGCGGAAGCCCTGCGCCTGAGCACTTTCCGCCTGCTTGACAATTTTTTAAGTTAACGCCCGGTATTTACTTCTTCGTCTCGATGGCGTCGGATGCGAACGAGAAATGCATCTGGACGATAACCCAGCGCCCGTTCCTTTTCTCCAGCACCCCCGTCCAGCGGGTATTGACCCAGGCGTAAGTCCGGCCGTTATATTCCCCGAAATCATCAAGCAGCGCCGCGAACCAGGCGGTCGTACCGGTTTGTGACAGGGTAATTTTCATATCCCGGATATCGTACCAGGTGGCCCGGAAATTCTCGTCCATGAACACTCGCTCGGTCATATTCCGGAACGCCTCGAACCCGACAATCGTACTTTTGGAATCTGGATGAAAAATGAAAAAGTCGGCGTCCTGCGCCACAGAATTAAAGAGCCGGACCTTGTCTTTGTCGGCAGCCCAGCCGATGGAACTGTCAATAACGCGGTATATTTCTTTCTTCGCAGTTTCGACCGCGGTTTTGTCTGACATCATCAACTCTCCCGTAGATCCAATTATAAAATGAACATGTAAAGGAACGAATCCGCCGGTCGGTTTGTCCAATGCGATTTTGATTATTTTACCCAATAAAAAACTCCCGGGCGGGAGTTTTTAAAGCCGTTGTCGCTGATTTTATTCAGCCAGCCTTTCTTCTATCTTGGCGAGCAACAGTTCCCGGTCAATCGGCTTCTCCACAAAACCAACCGGTCGGGGCAGGATGGGCCGGTTGAGATTGAACAGGGATTTATACTGGGTAGCCCCGCTAACCACTATCACCGGGATTTTTTCCGTCTCCGCGTCTTTCACCAGGTCCATATAAAACTTGATCCCCGTTTCCTCGGGCATGAGCACGTCCAGTAAAATCAAATCCGGTTTGAAGTTTTTGACGGCGGCAGTAGCTTTCACGCCGTCCACCGCGGTCGCGGTTTCATAGCCGTTTTCTTTAAGCAGGGTTTCCAGATATGTTCTCGGGTCTTCTTCGTCCTCGACAATCAATATCTTTTTGGCCATCTTAGCTCCTCGACAGGTTTATTTTTCTTTTTATTATATAATCAAACCGGGATTTTATCAAGCCTTATCGGCTAATTCTATAATAATCGCCCCAAATAATCAATTATTAATTTCAACTTTTGCGGGCACTAAATTGTTGTATATAATAACTTTGAATTATGAGGATTTTGATTATATTGATTTTTTAATTGGAAAAGCTTTATGGAAACGCCGAAAGACCTGAGGTTTTTTAAAGTCATTTTAAGCTCGATTGCCGATGGTGTCTTCACCGTCGACAGCGACCGGGTCATTACCAGTTTCAACCCGGCGGCCGAGAAGATAACGGGTATCCCGGCCTCGCAGGCTATCGGCAAGAAATGTTTCGAGGTCTTTCATTCGGACCTGTGCGAAAAAGGCTGCATTTTGAACAAGACCCTCAAAACCGGCATGGAAGCCATCGACCAGCCGGTCAATATCATCAATAAAAACGGCGATAAAATCCCGATCAGCGTTTCGACCGCGGTGCTTCGCGATGACGACGGCGAGGTGTTAGGCGCGGTCGAAACCTTCCGCGACCTGTCAACTATCGAACACCTGCGCAAGGAACTTAAAAAAAATTATTCCTTTGAGGATATTATTTCCAAAAGCCCCATTATTCACAAGCTGTTCACTATCCTGCCGGATATCGCCGAAAGCGAAAGCACCGTTTTAATCCAGGGACCCTCGGGCTCCGGCAAAGAGCTGTTCGCGCGGGCGATCCATAATCTCAGCCCTCGCCGCGACCATAACTATGTTGTCATCAACTGCGGCACGCTCCCGTTGCAGTTGTTCGAGTCGGAGTTGTTTGGTTATAAAAAGGGGGCTTTCACCGATGCCAAAAAAGACAAGGCGGGCAAGTTAACCCAGGCCGACAACGGCACGGTCTTTTTCGATGAAATCGGGGAACTACCCATGTCCACCCAGGTCAAGCTGTTGCGTCTGTTGCAACAGCGGGAATACGAACCTCTCGGCAGCACTCAGCCGGTCAAAGCCGATATCCGGGTGGTGGCAGCCACCAACCGCGACCTGCGGCAACTGGTGGCACAGGGAAAATTTCGCGACGACCTCTATTTCCGTCTCGCAGTGGTTCGGCTCGATTTGCCCGCGCTCAAGGAACGACGCGAGGATATCCCCTATCTGGTCGAGCATTTTATCAATAAAAACAACGCCCGCCGGGGAAAAAATATTATCAATGTCAGCCCCGAGGTAATGAATATTCTCCTGCGTTACGATTTCTCCGGAAATATCCGCGAATTGGAAAACATCATCGAGTACGCCATGGTGGTCTGCCGCGGCAGTATCATTCAGAAAAACCATTTGCCCGAGGAATTATGGGATCACGCCGAGGATAAAATTTCGGAACCCACCCCCCCTAAAAATCCGCTTACCCGGGCTATCGACGAACAGACTCGGATTCGAGTAGCCCTCAAAAAACATGACGGCAACCAGTCTGCCGCCGCCGCTGAACTGGGTATCAACCGCAGTACCCTCTGGCGCAAGCTCAAACGATACAACATCAATCCGCATCAGACCGATTAAAACAATTTTACAGGCATCTTGACAAAAAATGTCAATTTGTGTTGCATTGCAACATTTATTGCAACACATGTTGTGGTAGCTGTTGCATAGAATGCAATACAACCTTCCGATGTGTCCTCGTAACCTATTTAATAGTAATAAAATATATGAATTATAACAATCGGCATGGCTTATGCGACACACATCCCCTGAGGTACTATATGATTGTCGCAATACCGAAGTATAACGAAATTGTGGCGCCTTGTTTCGAAGTAGCGGGAACTTTCCTGCTGGCCGAAATCGAAAACGGTCGCACGGAAGGTATCAAAGTCGAACAATGCGCCGGATGTGAGGGTTTTGGCCGTATTCGGTTTTTGCAGGATAATAATGTTAAGTTACTAATTTGTAACGGCATAAAAAATTTTTACAAAGATCTGCTGGTCATCGCCGGCATGACGGTTATCAAGGATGTCAGCATGCCGGTCGAAGAAGCGCTGGCGATGTATACCGGCGGCCGACTTCGCGAGGAAAAGCAGCCAACCCCGCTTTACTATGTCGACAGTGAAATTCCGGTTGACGACATCATCTGTTGGACCCGGGATTTGTTCCGGGCTAATGGTTACGAGGTTGTTTCCGGCGAGGATGTCGCACCCTTCCCGATTGACCTGGTTGCCCGCATGACCTGTCCGCTGTGCGGCAAACCGGTTCGGGTGGCGATTTGTTGTGGGGCACATTCTTACCGGGTGGATCAGGAAATACTGACCTTTCACCGGGCGTCAGTGAGCGATTTTCACGCCCAGGTTTATGTTCATCCCGCCCTGCCCGACCTGAAAAAAAACTGTGATGAGTTCGGTATCGAGCTTCTGGACCCGCTCGATGAAACCTTCGATAAAACCACTGATTTTATGATCCCGATTCTGCGAAATCCGGTATCGGGTCACGAACAAGCATTTGGAAAAAAAAGAAAGAGAAAAAGGATCGGCCGGAAGAAGTAACTGACTTCATCCGGAGCGGTCAATAGATGGAGGTCAAATGGCTAAAGGTTTAAGCTCTAACGAAGAAAAGGCGTTAGCCTTTGCTCCCACCAAAAAGCCAGAAATAATTGAGAAACAGAGACTGGACGTGCGCTACCATGTCGAGGATTACGATGTGGCCGAACGTCCCCGCCGTTTCCTTGAAGCTTTCGCGGCGATTTTAAAACATTCCAACTACCGCTTCGCGCTGGAGCATTTCATCCGGATGAGCGCCAAATGCGGACGTTGCGCCACCAACTGCCAGATTTACGAAGCGACGGGTGACCCGAAAGACATCCCCTGCTACCGCTCGGAACTGCTGTTGAGCGTTTATCGCCGCCATTTCACCGTAGCCGGCATGCTCAAAGGGCGCCTGACCGGCAAGGGACATCTCACCGATGAAAGGCTCGAGGAAATGGCCGACACCATGTGGAACTGCACCGCCTGCAAGCGCTGCACCAATGAATGTCCCTCGGGCATCGACCATGCCCTCATCACTCACCTGACGCGCTATATCCTCAGCGAAATCGGTATCGCGCCCCGGGCGCTGGTGATCAGCACCCGCGAGCAGCTCGAGGGCAAGACCGGCAATACCTCGGCCATCCCGGTCCCGGCCCTGCTGGACACCCTGGAATTTCTCGAGGAAGACATGTTCGAGGAAAAGAGTGTCGAAATTAAATTCCCGATTGATGTCGAGAACGCCGAATGGATTTTCATCCCGGCCGTCAGTGACTACCTCATGGAGGCCGAGAGCCTGATGGGTATCGCGGCCGTGTTCGCCGCCACCGGCGACAGCTGGACGGTCGGTACCGGCTATTACGACGGCATCAATTACGGCCTGTTCTACAGCGACCGGATTCTGGAGCGGGTGATTCACAAGGTAGTCGACGAATATCACCGCCTCAAAGCGAAAAAAATCCTCATCGGGGAATGCGGCCACGCTTCGCGTTCGGCCAAGTATTACGTCCCCACATACGGGGGCGGCAAGAACGCTCCCCCGGTTTACAATATCATGGAATATACTTACGAAATGCTCAAGGCGGGACGGCTCAAACTCGACCCGAACGTGATTACCGAGAAGGTCGCCTATCATGACCCATGCAATATCGCCCGGCAGAAATGGATCGTCGAGCAGCCGCGCGAGATTCTCAAGGCATTCTGTAAGAACTATGTTGAAATGACCCCCAACCGCGACAGGCAGCTTTGCTGCGGCGGCGGCGGCGGCACGGTTTCCATCGACGAAATCCGACCCTACCGCACCCGCGTCAGCGGCAAACTCAAAGCCGAACAGATTCGCGAATCCGGCTGCAAATATCTCGTCGCCCCCTGCGCCAACTGCAAAAAACAGTTGCGCGAACTGGTCGAAGACCAGGGTATCGACTGTGAAGTCGTCGGGCTGCACGACTTGATTTATAAAGCCATCATCTTCGACGAATCCAAAATAGTCAAGAAAACGGAAATTACGCAGGAGAACGAATAGATATGGAAGCATTACTTGAATTCGCACGGGGACCGCTTTTCCGGGTGACTTTCGCCCTGATGGTGCTGGGGCTGTTGCGCATCCTAATTCTGGATTTCTGGGGCATGGTCGAAGCGGTTCGGAAAGCCGCCGATAAAAACATCCCCTGGAGCCTGGCTCTCAGCAAAACTCTCGGCTGGCTTTTCCCCATCCGACGGGTGGGCGCCAA
>JBMOKZ010000347.1:0-7949 GCA_049324195.1 Candidatus Zixiibacteriota bacterium
TGTTGTATTCGATCGTATAGACGATATCCACCATACAGCCCTTGTCCGAAATACTCTGCGCCATATCGCCGAACCCGTAGCCAATGACCTCGAACGAACTGTCCCCCTTGCGTACCCGCATCTTGAGATGGTTGTTGCCGACCGTGTAAGGCTGACCGACCACCTCGCAGTTACGCGTTAAAAACAGGGGACGTAAATTCTGGGGACCAAACGGCGAAAATGACTCGATTGTCCGCAGCAGTTCGTCATTAATTTCCGAAAGCTCCAGTTCATGGTCGATATACAGCTTGGGCGTAACGTCCTCGTAAGAAAGGAATTTCCGGGAAACTTCCTTGAACTGCTCCCGAAACTTGTCGATATTTTTCGATTCGATCGACAGCCCGGCGGCGTACTTGTGACCGCCATACTTGACCAGCAGATGCTCACATTCCTTGAGCGCCTCACAGAGGTGGAAACCGGGGATGGAACGGGCCGAACCTTTGCCCAGACCGCCGTTGAGAGAAATCATCACCGTCGGGAGATGATAGCGTTCCACAAGACGGCTTGCGACAATCCCGATCACACCCTGGTGCCAGCCCTCGGCAGCCAGAACAATCGCCCGGTCTTTCTCAAGGTCCACCACCTGCATCATCTGATCGAGCGCTTCCCGGAGTGTCTGCTCATCGATTTCCTTACGGTGCTTGTTTTCGTCGTCAAGCTTCCGGGCAATCTGCGAGGCCACCCGCTCGTCCTTGGTGGACAACAACCGGATCGCCTGATGCGCATCACCCAGTCGTCCCAGGGCGTTGATGCGCGGCGCCAGAATGAACACTACCTGACCGGTGCTGATATCCTTGCCCATCAGACCGGAAATAAACGCCAGCGATTTTAAACCCGGTTTGGTCGTCCGGGCAATCTGGCGAATACCATACTTGGTCAATACCCGGTTTTCTCCGACGAGCGGGACGATATCGGCCGACGTCCCCAGAGCCACCAAATCAAGATGTTCCTCGAGTTCCTGTTCGTTCTGGTTGAGATTACGATAAAGAGCCTGAGCGAATTTAAACGCCACCCCGACCCCGGCCAAATCGCCGCCGTAATCGCAGGCGTCCTGCTTGGGGTCGATTATCGCTACCGTCTCCGGCAGAGTGAAGCCGGGTTCGTGATGGTCAGTAACGACCACGTCAATTCCCCGGGAACGGGCGTACTTGACTTCCTCGACCGCCGTTATACCGGTATCGACCGTGATAATCAGGGTCACACCCTTGGATTTGGCTTCATCGATCCCCTTGCTCGACAACCCGTAACCCTCGACCAGACGGTTGGGCAGATAAAAATCCACTTGCGCGCCGAGCTTGTTGAGAACCATGTAAAGCAGCGAGGTTGCCGTTATGCCGTCAACGTCGTAATCCCCGTAAATCATGATTTTCTCGTTGTCGAACAGCGCCCGGGTCACCCGGTCAATACCCTCATGCATCCCCTGCATCTCGAAGGGATCGCGAAGGTCCGTCAGTTTGGGATGTAAAAACCGCTCGATTTTTTCCAGATTGTCGTGATTACGGTTGATAAGAATTTTAAGGATAGTCGCAGGAATTCCCGTGCTGGCCTGAAGATTGGTAATCAGCGCCGGGTCGGGTTCCGAGGCTAAAACCCACTCCAGAAGTTTTGGCCGGTGAGCCCAAGACATAATATAGCCTCCAATAATTAGAAGCTATAGAAAGCAGGACAGTAAGCCGAGTTCTGTAACCGTCAAAGACGGCCAACAGTCATTTATCTTGACCAACAGTTACCTGTTTGTTCCAGCGGTCTACCCGGGAATCAAACGGGGCGAATCAACCCCTCTTCCCTTATTTGACCTTTCTCCGGGCGGGGTTTACCCGCTGAGGGCATTACTGCCGCCAGCCGTGGTCTCTTACACCACGATTTCACCCTTACCTGCCGAAGGCGGGCGGTATCGTTTCTGTGGCACTTTCCATCGGATCACTCCGCCCCGGTGTTACCGGGCGCCCTGATTCTGAGGAGCTCGGACTTTCCTCACTTTAAATTGTCATTTAAAGCGCGACTGTTCCTCCTGCTTTCATTAGCTTTCGTTATACCAATATAAAAAAACACAACATTCAATTTTAATATCCCGATGCCGTCCGCCACTAGCGGCTCCGCCAGTAGTTGGGAGCCTCTTTACTGATAGGCACCGAGTGGGGATGGGATTCCGCCACCCCCGCGGAGGTTACACGCACCATCCGTGACTTATTTTTTAATTCGTTCAAATCGGCCGCGCCGGTCAGGCCCATTCCAGCCCGAAGCCCGCCGACCAGTTGAAATATCAGATCCTCCAGCTTGCCCTTATAGGCCACCCGGCCTTCGATTCCTTCCGGCACCAGCTTGGAGACATCTTCCTGGTGTTCCTGAAAATACCTGTCGCTGCTGCCTTTTTTCATGGCGCTGAGCGACCCCATCCCGCGGTAAACCTTGAAAGACCGTCCCTCGAATATCATCACTTCACCCGGGGATTCCTCGACCCCGGCGAATAGAGAGCCGATCATAACTGCCTGCGCCCCGCAGGCTAAAGACTTGGTAATATCACCGGAGTAACGGATACCTCCGTCAGCGATAACCGGTGTATTCGTTTTATCGGCAGTTTCCACAACATTTAAAATCGCCGTCACTTGGGGCATCCCGGCCCCGGTCACCACCCGGGTGGTACAAATCGAACCCGGACCAATACCAACCTTGACACAATCGGCGCCGGCACCAATCAGGGCGGCTGCCGCTTCCCCGGTGACGATATTACCGGCCATTACCGGTATTTGGGAATATTTCTTCTTGATATATGACAGAGCGTTTATAACGCCTTTGCTGTGGCCGTGGGAGCTGTCTAATACCAGCATATCCACTCCGGCGGCCGCCAGTTTTTCCGACCGTTCATCGAGATCCGCCCCGACGCCGATCGCCGCGGCGACTCGCAACCGCCCCCGCTCGTCTTTACAAGCCAGCGGATATTGAATTTTCTTGGCGATATCCTTGACCGTTATCATACCCTTGAGCATGAAGTTTTCATCGACAATCAACAGTTTTTCGATCCGATGCTGATGCAGGATGTCTTTGGCGACATCGAGATCGGTGCCCTCGGGGACGGTTACCAGATTCTCGGTGGTCATAACCTCGGATATCGGACGTTTGAAATCGCGGTGAAAACGGAGATCACGATTAGTTAGAATACCCACCAGGCGACCGTTTTCGGTAATCGGTATACCGGAGATGGAGAACTTTTTCATAACTTCGAGGGCGTCACCGATTGTCCGGTTGGCGGTAAGGGTAATTGGATTGACGATCATGCCCGACTCGGAACGTTTGACCTTATCCACTTCCAGGGCCTGCATATCCGGGGTCAAATTTTTATGCACCACCCCGATTCCGCCCAGACGCGCCAGAGCGATAGCCAGCGTGGATTCCGTAACGGTATCCATAGCCGCCGATATCATCGGAATATTTAAATTTATATCGGGGCCGATACAGGTCGAGATATTGACATCACGCGGCAGTATCTCTGAATAGGCGGGCTCCAGTAATACGTCGTCAAACGTCAACGCCATCTTTTCAATAATCTTAGCCATCCAAGTATCCTGAATAAGATATTTATTGTTCGGGACCGTTGTCCTTAATTGGAAATTTCCTCGTCCCAGTATATTATTGCCCCGCAACTGTCGCAGGTATAGATTTTGTCAGCACGTTTCACTTCCTGAACCTTGTGAGGCGTCAACGCCTTGAAACAGGCGCCGCAGGCGCGTTTCTTCACCACCACTACGGCCTGGCCGCCTTTACCTCGGCGAACCCGCTCATAAACCGATAAAATAGGTTTCGGGATATTGGTAACGATACCCCGGCGCTCCTGCTCCTTCATTGACATAGTGTCACCGATGGAGTTCACTTTCTCCTGAAGAATCGTAAGCTGCTGAGTATTGTTTTCCCTGGTTTCAAGGGTCTTGGCTTCCAGCTCCTTGACTTCCTTTTCCAGATTTCCGACCTGGTCGATAGTTTCCAGCAGTTGTGTCTCACTCTGAGAAATTTTTTCTTTGAGATTGTCTATTTCCGCCACCAGGGCGTCATATTCCTTGTTGGTTTTAATAGACATCATCTGCTGCTGAAATTTCTGCAGGCTGGCTTCATGCGTGCTGATATCGAGCTCCAACTCCTTCTGCTTGACTTTGGATCCTTCAAGTTTTTTTTGGGTTTCTTCCAGTTTCAACCGTAAGTCATCGATTTCGCGGTTGAGATTTCCCATCATGTCCGGAAGATATTCCTTGGAACGTTCAAGTTCACCGATGTCGTAGTCGATCACCTGAAGTTTCAGCAGCAATTCCAGCTCAGAGTTCATCAATCCTCCTTTTATCTATCAGCAACGGCGATAAAACAAAAAAACGCATTCCCGTTCAAACCGAGGAATGCGTCATAACCTTATCTTTCTTGCCTTTATCTTCGAATAAGCAGTCGAAGACGGCACCCAAACAAATAATTTTATATTTCAAATACACCATTTCTTTTCATTGGGCAATACTGGATTCGAACCAGTGACCTCTCGGATGTGAACCGAACGCTCTAACCAGCTGAGCTAATTGCCCTTCAAGCTCCTTCACAAGTGGGCCCTGTAGGACTCGAACCTACGACCCGCTGATTATGAGTCAGCTGCTCTAACCAACTGAGCTAAGGGCCCAAATTAGTTAAGATTCAAAAGTTAAATATAAAACCATTTGTCGTCAAGTCATTAATCTCGGATATAGTTTCATTTCTTTATTTTTCCGATAAATAATGACTTCGACACCAACCTTAAACTTGCTGGTTTAAGCGTCTATTCAACAACCAGTTACATAATCTATACCCGCCGTGAGCAACGCCCTCCCGGTTTTCAATGGTTATCTTTTTTTATCATATCAGAAAACAATTTGTATCTCCGGTACTGATTCTAAAACCCATCTTATTTCGGCGGGTCTTTGATTTCTTCCTCGATTCGGGCCAGCCGCCGGGCGGCTTCCACTTTTTCCTCGAGATTAGCCATACCGCGAATCACCAGTTTCGCGCCGTCAGGCGAACCGCCGCCGTGCATACAACCGGGAACCCCGGCCCCGATCGTGGTCCATTCCACCAGCCGGGCCGCTTTAGCGCGTGACTCCGCCGAATATCTGGCCTTCATATATTTCTTAATCAAATGACCGTACTTGGCCGACTCGAAATCCTTGAAAGAGGGCATGCACCCGGTTTCCGCGATACCTCCGGCTATATCCTGGGCCAGCACCGAGGTCTGATACGGCAGGGTAGCGACATGGATTTTGTTGACGTTGGCTAGCAGGGGATTACACTGCCAGGCGCCCGAGGGATGTTTGCGGCCTTTCGCCGCTGCCGCAATACCCATACCGTAGGTCGTCTCGTTGTTGACATGCATCTGAATTAATTTGTCATTGAAGACTTTCGAGGACAGGCCGTTAGTGCGGGCGGTCAAAATCGCCGCCCCGATTTTAATATCCCCCTGCCCGGCGACACAACCGCCGATCGCCGAACGATACGGCGCGATGAAATTGAGTACCGCCGTCAGACTGTATTTCGTCTCCCCGCACATGAAAACCCGTTCTTTAGGTATAAAAACGTTCTCGAACAAAAGGAACGCCTGGGTGATGCCGCCGTCGAATACCGGGTTATCGAAACCTTCTTCCAGCTCGCGGTCGTCGCTCGGGTGACGCGTCTCGACAATCGTCAGGCCGTCGATATCGCGCGGGATTACGAAAGACAGGGCGCAGTCGGCGTCCTCATCCTTATAGCCGGTGCCGGGGAGAATAAAAATCTCGTTAGCCGCGGCCACCCCGCAAATCATGACCTTGGCTCCACGGACAACAATCCCGTCAGCGCGTTTCTCCACCAGGTGCAAAAAAACGTCTTTGTCTTCCTGAAGGTGCGGGGGTTTGGTACGGTCGCCTTTGGCGTCGGTCAGCGCCCCGGATAAAGCGATATCGTTCTGCTGGGCTTGCTTCAGCCAGGCCAGAAAACGCTGATGGTAATCGGTGCCCAGATCGCGGTCCATTTCAAAGGTTGTGATGAACATGGCGTTGAGCGCCGTCCAGCCGGCGCAGTGGCCGCCGGTGCAGGTCCCGGTCAGATTGAACATCAGCCGCTTCATATCGGAATTGGCGTACATGTCTTCGGCTGACTGAATAATCGACAGATACCGGCTGATCGGCTCGCCGGTCAGATGGGATTTGGTCGTAATCATCGGGCCGACTTTCTCGTCCGTGTAAAACTTATACGTCGTCCCGTGTCCCTCAACCGTCCGGCGGGTGGCCGGGTGGGTGGTCACGTCCTTGATCAGCTCATCGAACTTATAGACATTGCTTCTCATCTTCCGCAATGATTCAAGATACTCTTTATAGGTTTTTAGGGCCATTTGAGATTCCTCCTGAAAGCTTTAATTCTCTTTGAGGGGAATATAAGGATTTGTGAAAAAAAGAACAACCGCTTTAATAAATATTATTAAAATAATAATATTTTTTAAATTACGACCTATGCAATTAAGGAAGGGGAAATACGGTTATTGCGGAAGACGCTTCAGGACAATCATGGTTAAATCGTCAAAAGCGTGGTTTTTGGAGGCGAAATTTTTCACGGCCTCGAAAATCGCGTCCTGGATTTGTTCCGCCTTGTCGTCCTTGTGTTTTTTAATCAGCTCCACCAGCCGGTCCAGCCCGAACGGCTCTCCCTGGTCACTGAATACCTCGGTCACGCCGTCGGTATAAAAAACGATGACCTCGCCGGGATTTATCATAATCGCACGGCTGTCATAGATACTTTGCGGGTTCAAGCCAAGCACCGGTCCGCCCTCGCGAAAAAACTCCACCCGGCCGTCGTTCATCAGCCGCACCGGCAGATCATGACCGCAGTTGGTGTAGGTTAAGATATGATTGCGGGAATCAAGCACGCCGTAAACGGCCGTCACGAAATTCCCGGGCTCCAGCGATTCGCACAAGAGAGTGTTGACTTTCTCACAAATAGTGCGGATGGAATAATTGTTTCTGATTTCGGCAATCAGCGACGCCCGGAACGAGGCCATAATCAGCGCCGAGGGCACCCCCTTGCCGGAGACATCGCCGATAACGATACCGGTCTGGTCATCCACAATCCGCAGAAAATCGTAATAATCGCCGCCGACCTGGAGCGATGGTACGTTGGTGCCGCTCAAATCGTAACCGGCGATTTCAGGTTTCTGCTTGGGCAGGAAAGACCGCTGGATTGTCCGTGCGACATTGAGCTGTTCCTCGAGTTTTTTCCCGGCCATGAGGTTCTCATGAAGCCGGGCGCGCTCCAGCGATACCGCCGCCTGCGAGGCAAAAGTGGTTATCAAATACAGCGAATGGTCGTCGTAGGCATTGATATTTTCCGATTCCAGGTTGATGACCCCGATCAGGCGCTCGTCGGCCTTAATCGGCACGACAATCTCGCTTTTGGTGGTCGGGTTGGCCTCGACATACCGGCTGTCTCGGGAAACATCGGGCACAATTACCGGCGCGCCGGTAGTGGCGACATGACCAACCAGACCCTGCCCTATTTTCAGTTGAATCTTGTCATCGAAACGGGGGTCGTAACCGGCAGTATAAATCGACTTGACTTCATTTTCTTCCGGGTCCACCAGGAAAATGCCGCCGACAATGTAATCGACAACTTTTTTCAAAGAATCGAGAATCGCCCGAAGTACCTCGTCGAGACTCAGCGAGCTGGACATCTTCTTGCTGACCTCGTAAAGGAGGTCCTTTTCGAGAGCTTCGCGCCGGACATCGCGGTAAAGCCGGGAGTTGTCAATCGCTACCGCCATCTGGTTGTTGAGACCAGTGAGAATATCCAAGTCGGCCTCGGTGAACTCACCCTCGCGCTTGTTGATGGCCTCGACCACCCCGATCATCTGGCCCTTGCCTATTAGCGGGACAGTGATA
>JBMOKZ010000348.1:0-7753 GCA_049324195.1 Candidatus Zixiibacteriota bacterium
TCTTTTTACTCCAGTTTGGTCTAACAATATTGGTTTGCCAATAAATAATGATTATTGCAGGGAGAAATATCTAAATGGTTTTACCTTGTAACGAAACCGTAGTTATTGGCGGTTTATAATCGTTACCAATCAGCCTTAAACGAATTTTAACTGGCAGAAATTAAATCAAATAAATTTAGAGGAGCTTACTGAAATGAAGTTCAAACTGTTGTTAACTTTAGTATTCCTTTTTGCTCTTGCAGCTTCTCCGGCGATAGCGCAGGAACAGGGCGCCAAAGATACTGTTGATATGATAATCACGGTTCAGCCCGACGAGTCCAGTGCGGCTTTCGACGTTCAGCTGCAGCTCTGGGTCTTTAATGATGGCGACACCATTAACGGTGCCTCGATGGGTTTCGGCTGGGACAACCCTACGATGCAGATGACCAGCGCCACCAAAGAATCCGGTTCCAGCGGATTTTTAACCACCGTGCTTTATGATAGCGACAACATCGACAGCACCAACCTCCGACAGCGGTTTCAGTTTGTGGGTATCCGCCTTTTTACACCTGGTGTCACCCCCAGCCCCACCGCTCGTCACTGGGCGACCTATAATTTTTCCGTCGCACCCGACTGGGTCAATTCCGATGTTGTACATCTTGACACTTTCACTTACGGTTCCGGACAAAACTACAAATTCGTAAGCGCTCTCGGCTATGACTATTTCCCTTACTGGAAAGGCCCGCTTGAAATCGTCGACGCCAACCCTTCCAGCCCCAGCATGCTTGCCGTCTCCGCCGACACCCTGTTTTTCACAGGTGTCGTCAACGGCGATAATCCGGTTATGCAAACCTTTACCGTCTCCGAAGCTTCAGAAGGCGCGATCGCTTATAGCGTCACTGAAAGCACCGGCTGGATAACCCTGGGTAACGCCTCCGGGACAACACCCGGCGTGGTACAGGTAAACATCAATACCGCCGGAATGATGGCCGGCACCTTCCTGGCTCCGTTGACCGTATCCTCGGCCGAGGCCAACAACTCGCCTTTGACAGTCTATGCCAAATTAACTCTTACGGAACAGCCAGCCCTGGTGGTTTCCGAGGATACCCTGTACTTCACGGCGGTTGCCAACGGTGACAATCCGCCAATGCAAAGCTTTGATGTTTCCGAATCACACGGCGGCGTCATTCCTTATAACGCCACCGTTACTATGGGCGATACCTGGATTTCTCTCGGTAACGCCTCCGGCAATACCCCCGCTACCGTAGAAGTTAACATCGATATTACCGGCGTCGCCGCCGGCGTCTACGGCGGTACTATTCAAATAGCTTCCGATACCGCATCCAATACTCCGCAGATAGTTTATGTCCAACTCGAGGTAACTCAGCAGCCGGTTCTGTTGATTTCTGATGATACGCTTTATTTCAACGCGGTTGCCAATGGCGTTAATCCGCCTATGCAGACCTTCAACGTGGCTGAAGCCGTCGAAGGCGCCGCAATTCCCTATTCCGCCGGTGTTACCATCGGCGATACCTGGATTACTCTCGGTAACGCCGCGGGTATGACTCCGGCCGACGTAGAAGTTAACATCAATATCAACGGCGTCGGTGAAGGTACCTATTACGGCGCCATCGAGATAGTCTCCGATACCGCCGCCAACTCTCCTCAAGTTGTCGTGGTCCAGCTTAATGTCAGCGCCCAAGCGATTCTGCTGGTTCCGACCGACACCCTGGAATTCACCGCGGTTGAGAACGGCGACAATCCGCCCATGCAAACCTTCCTGACAGCCATGTCTGACGACAGTGAAATCCCCTACGAGGCGACTATTCCCTCCGGCAACACCTGGCTCTTCCTCGGTAACGCCGCCGGCAATACCCCGGCTAATGTCGAAGTCAATATCAGCATTTTGGACCTGACCCCCGAAATCTATTTCGACTCCGTCCAGGTTACGGCCGACGCCGGCAATTCTCCGGTGTTCGTCTATGTCAGACTGACGGTTGCCCCTCAACCGATGCTGATGGTCTCTGATACCATCCTTTCTTTCTCAGCTGTTCAGGGCGGCGCCAACCCGGCCATGCAGGCCTTAACCGTTTCCGATGTTTACGGCGGAGCCATTCCGTTTACCGCCGCAATGACGGATATCGACGTGATGACATCCCTGACCAACGCTTCGGGCACCACCCCGGCCGATATCCAGGTCAATGTGAACATTACCGGTCTTATCATCGGCACTTATTACGACACGATCATGGTCTCCTCCGACACCGTGTCGAATTCTCCGCTTTATGTGTTCGTGGAAATTACGGTCGAAGCCCCACCGTGCGTGGTTCCGACCATTACCGATACTATCTTTAATTTCACGGCCGTTGAAGGCAACCCGGCTACCAGCCCGCTGTCACGGACTTTCACGGTAGCCAGCTCGATCGCCTCCGACAACTTCGATTTCACTCTGGACCTTGCCATCGATTCCGCCAACAATTCCGTCTATTTCAGCGTTAACGGCGGCGACCCGACTTTATCACCGGTTCATGCCACCACTCCGGCTGAGATTACCGTAACGGTTGACCCGATCGGTCTAACTGAAGGGCAGTATCTGATGCCGTTTATGATAGTTTCCGAATATAGCAATATTTGTGAATACTTTACATTTTTACCGTTTAACGTCACGATCGATATTTTCCCGCCGCCGAGCGCCGATACCCTCGTCATCCACAACATCGGCGTCTCTCCGGGCGGACAGGTTGTCGTCCCGGTCACTTTCTCCAACAGCTGCAACCTGAAGGCTCTGGAAGCCAACCTGACCTGGTTCAGTGACTACCTCCATTTGGATTCCGTTTCCTACGCCAACTCAGCGGTAGCTTATTTCGACAACCACGAAGCGAATATCGACAACGACTCCCGTACCGTCTGGATTCGTTCCGACGCCGGCACCCAGGATTTCTTCCCGCACAATTCCGAACAGAACTGGTTCGACATGTACTTCTCCGTTTCCTGTGACGCCGAAGAAACCGTTTACCCGATATTCTTCAACAGTGAAATAACCGATTTCGCCTTCTTCGAAAGTGATTGCGGCAGCGGTGTTGAAACCGAAGCTCCGATTACTTATGACGGCTCCATCAACGTCGAATCCAAACCGTTCGATTTCTGCGGCTGGGTGGTTGAAGAAGGTACCGGAACGTCCATCCCGGGCGCTACGGTCGTTCTTTTCGGTAACTCCATGATCGACTTCAACATCGATCCGGACATGGTTACCACCACCAGCGGCATCGGCTCCTTCCTCTTCGAAAACGTGGAAACCATACCATTCAGCCTCTGGGCTTACAAAGAAGGTTATTACCCGGCCAAAATCGAAGGCCTTGATTTAACCGATAAAGGGGTCATGATAGTACTGACGCCGATTGAACAGTTCGCCTTCCAGCCTCATCCCTGGTTCGTTTTCTACTATTGCGAATACAGCACCTATTATGACGGCCCGCTGCCGGTCGGCTCTTATGTCGAAGCCCGCGACGCCAGCGGCTTGCTGGTCGGTCAAACCTTAGTAACCGAAGCCGGAGCCTACGGCGCCATGGCGGTTTACCAGGACGACGACGAAACGGCTGAAGTCGAAGGTATGGTACCGGGTGAAACGGTTCACTTCTTCGTTAACGGCGAAGAAGCCACGACCTATGACAACGCTGTCTATCCCCTGGCTACCAACATGCCGCCTTACCAGACCATCAATGTCTGTCTTGAAGTCGGCGTCGTCCAGGTTCATACCTGTGACCTCTTCGAAGGCTGGAACCTTATCAGCTGGGATGTCAACACCGACAACGGTATCGAAGCCGTCTTCGGTCCTTATATGGACATGATCGATGTCATTATCGGTTTCGAACAGGGCGGGTTGATTTATGATCCGGAACTGGTGCGGTTCTCCACTCTGGATTATGTCGACCATTACAGCGGCTACTGGGTAAAGGTGAAAGACGGTTACAACTTCACCATGGAATTCACCGGCTCCCCGGTCCAGAACAATACCCCCATTAGTGTAACCGCCGGCTGGAACCTGGTCAGTTATCTGCCGGATGAACAGCTGGATATCGAGAACGGTCTCAGCAGTCTCATCGACGACGACAATCTCCTGGTTGCTCTGGGTTTCGAAGACAGCCTGAGAATTTTCCGTCCCGACTGGGCTTTCAGCACCCTGCTGAACATGAACAGCTGTCTGGGTTACTGGGTCAAAGTTAACCATGACGCTTACCTGATTTATCCTGGCGAAGTTCCGCCGCCGGCCATCATCCCCGAAAATCCCAGGGTTCAAGCCCTGGCTTCGCTGGCCGCTAAGGACGTCGAGCCTACCAACCTCTGGATTAACCTCTACTCGGCTGACCTGACTCTCGATGGTGAAACGGTTCAAGCCGGTGCTACCGTTACCGCCCATACGGCGTCCGGTGAGCTGGTTGGCAGTTACACTCTCAAAACCGATGGAGAATTCGGATTTATGCCGGTTTACGCAGCAATTGACGGTTACAGCCTCAAACCCGGCGATATTTTCCATCTGAGTATCGATGGTCAGAAAGTTCAGGAAACCCTGGTTTGGTCTAACATGGGCGATAGAATTGAAGTTACACAGCTCTCTACGGCGGCCGGTAACGGTTCTGTTCTGCCGGAGAAATACTCTCTGAATCAGAACTACCCGAACCCGTTCAACCCCACCACCAATATCAGCTTCACGATGGCCAAAGCCGGTCAGGCTAAGATTGAAATCTTCAACCTGCTTGGCCAACTTGTTGCGGTACCGTTTGATGGCCAAGCTCAGGCCGGCTCCAACGAGATTATCTGGAACGGTTCCAACGATTCCGGTGAAAAGGTTGCTTCGGGTATTTACTTCTACCGCCTGACTGCCGATAACTTCACTGAAACCAAGAAGATGATGCTTTTGAAATAAAAGAACTTATATAAACTCCGGCCGGGCCTAAAAACCCGGCCGGGAAAAATGATGGTGATGACGTGAATAAAATGTTATTAAAGACAGTCTTAGTGGGAGGACTGCTCCTTTTATTTTCTCTGAGCGCCCAGGCTCAAACCCCCGCGGGCTGCTTCTTTTACGGCGATAGTATATACTATAACGGCAATCCGGTGCCGGTCGGAACGATTATTACCGCTTATGACCCGGACAGCATCCTCTGCGGCTTCTGGACGGTTAGTGTTGTCGGGCAGTTCGGCGCGATGACAGTTGTCGGCGACGACACCTCGGACCCCGAGGACCCGACTGACGAGGGCGCGGTTGACGGCGATACCATTAAATTCTATATCAACGGCCTCCTGGCCGATTGTATCGGCGACTGCTCCTGGACCGATAAGGCTTCCAAGGAAATCCGGTTATCGGTTGAAACCGACAGCGTCATAATCGATCTCCAGATCGTGGAAAGTCCCGGTCCCCGGGCTGTCAAACCCGGTGAGCTGATTACCGTCCGTCTCGGAGTTGTAAACCTCGGAAATGGTCTGGATCTGTTCGGCGTGACCGTTTATACCGGCCGCGGCTGGACGACTTACCCCCAGGATTCGGTTACCCATGCCGAAGTTGGCGATACAGTGAATGTCTATTTCGATGTCCAGGTTCCGCTCTGGCCTCAAGAACCGCCCCAGGATACTATTTATTTTACCGTTTATTCGCATAACGACCCGTCGGTCACCGACGAGGGTATCGCTTTCCTGTCGGTATCGATAACCGGCATTGAGGACGAAAATCCTGATGGCCTGCCCGGCTCCTTCGCTCTCTACCAGAACTATCCCAACCCGTTCAACCCGACCACGACTATCAGTTTTGACCTCGTATCCCGCGCCACGGTCAGTCTGCAGATTTACGACATTACCGGGCGAGTGGTCGAGGAACGCAAACTGGGGTCACTCGGAGCCGGCAATCATGATATTGAATTCGATGCTTCCGGTCTCGCCAGCGGTGTTTATCTCTACCGTCTGGCCACCGCATCTTACAGCCAGACCAAGAAAATGGTGCTGGTTAAATAAAACTCGCTACGTCCCCATCATAAGACTCAAAAACCCCGGCTCACCGGGGTTTTTTTTACAATTTTTTCTTGATAAAATCAAAAAAAAGGCATATTAAAACTTGTAGGTACGTATGGGTTTTATTTATCTTGACATATTCTGGTTATAGCAAGTAGTCAAAAAGGATAGATTGTGCCTCTCAAGGTTAAGGTTGCCGGGAAAACAGACAAAGGTCTCGTCAGGTCCGGTAACGAGGATTTTCTCCATATTGATTCGGAAAACAACGTCTTCGCCGTCTGTGACGGTATGGGCGGCCACCAGGCCGGCGAGGTAGCCTCGATGACAGCCGCGGAAACCGTTCAGACCGTTTTCTCTCATTTCAACAAACCGTTGCTGGACGACCCCAAACTGGACCTGGGCAAACCTCTGCCGGCCAGTTGCGAACTGATGCTGAAAGCCATTCGGTTGGCTAACCGGGCCGTTTATAACGGCGCCCAGGAAGACCCTTCCAAAAGTGGCATGGGAACCACCATCGTGGCCACCGCCTTCGAGGCTGATATCGTCTCCGTCGCCCATGTCGGCGACAGCCGGGCTTACCGCCTCAACGAACGCAATCTGGAACCTCTGACCAGGGACCATTCCTGGGTTCAGGAAATTCAGGATAACGGCAATATCTCCCAGAACGAGGCCAGCTCTTTTATCGGCAGAAACGTCATCACCCGCGCTCTCGGCGTCCGCGAAAACGTTGAAATCGACTACCGAATCGTCAAGATCAAGCCGGGGGATATTTTCATCCTCTGCTCCGACGGTTTGTGCGGATTCGCCGACGACGACGAAATTTTCTATGTCGCCGACAAGACTCGCCACGATTTGAACCAGCTCGCCGACAACCTGGTGCAGATGGCCAACGACCGGGGCGGCCAGGACAATGTCACGGTAGTGGCGATGCAGGTCGAGGAAGTGTTCGCGTCTCCCCTGCCGGAAGTCGAACCGGTAACCCTTCATCAGGAAGACGAGGTTCTGCTGGCGGTCGAGGACGACTGGCTGCAGCGTTTCCGGACTTTTCAAGACAATCAACCCGAAAAAAAAAAGACAAACGGGGCAAAAAAAGACGATGGTTCGGGTAAGCTCCCGATAATCATCATTTTTGTCATATTTGTCGTTATTGCCGCGTTGATAATTTATTTCACTCAGAAATAAACCGGGTTAATCAGAGTATTAAAAAGAGTTGACAATTCCGCGCCAGATATTATAATAAGAGCCTTAAAATAAGATAGTAAATGCGCCCATAGCTCAATTGGATAGAGCGTCTGACTACGGATCAGAAGGTTGGGGGTTCAACTCCTCCTGGGCGTATTTTTTTATGAGTGAAATCTCAGCTTTTGAAGGGTGCCCCAGAGCTTGGGGCGTGTTGAAAAAGGTCTTGTTTCCGGGGGTTGTGGTTGGTTAAATAGATCCATGCGGACAAAACGAGATAACAGTCAAGAAGCGATGATGCTCTTGCCTCCTTTGGAGACATTCATACCTAAAGACCATAATCTTTATCTCTTGAATAAGGTGTTGGATTTGAGCTTTGTCCATGAGGCGGTCCGGGAGCATTATTGTCAGGACACCGGTCGTCCGTCAATCGACCCGGAAGTGATTATTAGATTGTTTTTAATTCAGGCGATGACGGGGATTGTTCACGTCCGGGAGTTGATGCGTCAGGTTCAGGTGAATCTGGCTTATCGCTGGTTCATCGGCTATGGATTGGATGAGAAGATTCCGGATCATTCGACGTTGTCGAAGG
>JBMOKZ010000349.1:0-7739 GCA_049324195.1 Candidatus Zixiibacteriota bacterium
AGTATTATGAACTCGCAACGCCGGTTTTTCGCCCAGGTGGTTTCGTCCACACCCTCGACAGCCGGTCTTTCTTTTCCGTAGCTGATGATGGATAGCCGGTTCGGGTCGATACCGAGACCGGTCAGGTAATCCATCGCCGCCTTGGCGCGCTTCTCGCCTAAAGACAGGTTGTACTCGATAGTGCCGCGTTCATCGCAGTGCCCTTCGATTTTAACGATCGCGCTGGGGAATTCCTGCAACAGATTAAAATTCATGTCGAGCGCCGACTTGGCGTCGGAACGAAGATTGAACTTGTCGAAATCAAAATAAACCGTGATGAATTGGGACTCTTTCAAAACCGGGGGCGGCGGAGGCGGTGTCGGTTCCTGGACCGGTTCGGGTTCCGGTTCCGGTTCGGGTTCAGTGACAACCGGGGGAGCTTCTTCCGTTACCGGTTTGGGCGCACCACCGCAACCGATAAACATTACTGCCATGACAAGCAGGCCCATCATCAAAAGAAAACTTGTCTTTTTCATATTAAGATTCCTTCCTGTCTCTATGAAAATCCTTCATTTCCATGCTTCAGTCTATTTAACATGAATCTATATAAAGTCCATATGGGGGTCAATAAAAAAAACAATTTACTTAATTTATTTTTATCTTAACCGGTTATACAAATCTATCATTTTATTGGACCCCAAAAAGGGTTGGAACAATCGCCGGTAGTAGTTATACGGCGTTTGTTTCGGCCGGAAATATCCATAGTATAGATATCCCCCGGACTGAGCCGGTCGGAAGTGAAAATGACGTGTTTGCCATCAGGGGAAAAATGCGGGTTTTCGTTCATGGCCATTTCGGTCAAAAGCCGGAAATCAGCCCCGGAAGTATCAACCGAGGCGATATCGAAGCGCCGGTTCTTGGTCCGGCTGACAAACGTCAAACGGTCACCCCGCTGCGACCAGATGGGGGAGTCGTTCCAGGTGCCGTTATAGGTCACCCGGTGCTGGTCAAGGCCGTCGGAATCCATGATATAAATCTGTGGGGAGCCGGTGCGGTCCGAGGAAAAGGCGATATTCCGGCCATCGGGGGACCAGGTCGGAGCGGTTTCGATTGACGGCGTACGGGTCAGCCGCTTGATAATATTGCCTTCGGTGTCCAGCACGTAAATCTCGGAATTGCCGTCTTTGGTCAGCACGCAGGCGATTTTCTTGCCATCGGGAGATATCGCCGGCGCCGCCACCATGCCGGGGAAATTGGTTAATTTATCGATTACACTGGTGTTGATATCGACCTTATAAAGCTGCGGGTCGCCGTCCTTGTAGCTGATATAATAAACGACTTCCTTCCGTGGTTCGAAACAGGGGGAGATATTGATCGAATTGGTATTGGTCAGCTGACGTTCATTGGCGCCGTCATAATCGGCGATGAACAACTCCTTCCCTTTGTCCCGCTTCCGGACATAGACGACTTTGGTGCGAAAAATCCCCTTTTCCCCGGTCAGGGTATGGACGATATCGTTGGCGATATCGTGTCCGATTTCCCGCCAGAAAGCGCGGTTGTACTCAAACTCGCCGTGGTCGATTTGCTGGCTTTTGACGGTGTGGAACAGCTTCCAGTTTACTTTCATGTTCCGGCCGGGAAACTCCGCCTCGAGCTTGACGACATAGTTGGCGCCCAGCCGCATCCAGCCCAGCAGGTCCAGCACGGAAATTTCGTACGTTTTGAGGTAAAAGCTGTCGATTTGCACCAGGTCGAAATCGGCGTAAAAATCGAGGTCTCGCCGGATAATGCGGGTCGTGTAAAGCATCAGCAGGGAATCATCGGCCGACGGTTTATTGGTGCCGATAAATCTCATGTCGTCAACCCCGATCGGCGTCGGGTTCACATCGCTAGTGCGCAGGGTATCGAAAAACACGTTTTTGATGTCCCGTTCCTGGGCTTGCAGAGAGACGGTGGTCAGTAATATCAACACGGTGAGAAGGAATATTTTTTTCATCATGAATTTACCTCGGTTCATACTTAAAGGGTAAGGTTATCCCGATAATTTCTTCCCGGAATTCGCGGGGCAACGGGGGAAAGGGCGCTGCTTTTTGAAGCGCCAGAAGGCAGGCGTTGTCGAAGGCGGCGATGCCGGATGACTGCTCGATCCGGGCCTCGATCATCCGCCCCGATTTGATGACCTGAAAATAAGCAACACAGACAATCGGGCCGTCGGAAACGACCGGGTTGCTCCAGTAACGGATAATTTTGCTGAACGCCTGGTCGTACCAGTACGGGTATTTGTTAAACGAGGCGTTGTCAACCGTCGCCCCGGCGAATGGCGAACCGTGCGAGGTGGTGGAAGATTCGATTTGTCCCTCGCTGCTGCCAGCCCTGGTCTCGTCGGCTTTTTGGGCGTCCGGATTATAGGGTTTGGGTTTGCGGGGTTCGGGCTTGGGTTTTTCCGATTCGGCCACGGCTTTGTCGATTTTTACCTCGGGTTTGGTAGTCGGGTCGTCGATAGGAATTTCTGGCATCTGTTCCTCAACCGCCTGCGGAATCTGTAAGTCCGGCAAAGGGGCGGGCTCTTCCTCGGTGGCCGGCAATTCCGGCATCGAGGTCAGCGATACCCGGATTACCTCGCCGTAGTCAACCTCTCTGCGGGGTTCAAACGGGGTGGAGATGAACGTGGCTGATATAATTGCAATATGCAGCAGAATCGATAAGATTAAATCACGCCGCATGGTTTTTTACCGTTTCCTTTTCGAACCGCTCTCTTCGATACGGGAGGTGACCAGACTGATGGCGTCGATTCCCATTTCCTTGATGCGGCCGATAACGTCAATCGCCAGACCATAGGCGATGGTGGAATCGGCGCGAAGATACACCATCGAGGTATTTTTGGCGCGCAATTCGGCGTCGAGAGAGCTTTCCAGATTTTCCATCCGGGTCCAGATGTCATTGACATAGATGCCGCCCTTTTCGTCAATGGTCACTACCACCCCCTCGGCCTCGGTATCGATGGCGGCTGCGCGGGTGCGGGGCAGGTCTACCTCGATGCCCGACTGCAGCAATGGGGCGGATATCATGAAAATAATCAGAAGGACCAGAACAACATCAACCAGGTTGGCGATATTTATATCGGCGTTGCGCGGATAAGCCCTTGTTTTTCTTTGACGCATCAAAGGGCTTCCTTCTTGATCCGGGAAAGAAATTCGAGATTGAAACCATAAGCCCGGTCGTTCAGATTTTTGATTTTATTGTTGGCCCAGTTATAGGCGATAACCGCCGGGATGGCCGCTCCCAGACCGATAATGGTGGCCAGAAGGGCCTCGGCGATACCGGGGGCGACGATGGCGAGCGAGGCCGAACCGCGCTGGCCGATTGACCAGAAGGCGTTCATGATGCCGACTACCGTGCCCAGCAGACCCATGAACGGGGCAGAACTGCCGGTGATAGCCAGGAAGACGACTTTCTTTTCGAGAATGCTGATTTCCTCGGTAAGCGCCCGCTCCAGGGTCATTTCGATGACATCGAAGTCGTTGTTGTCAAGAGGATTGGTCGCGCCCGGACGGCCACTTTCGTTTTTTATCTCGACCAGTTGTGCATATTGTTCGAAGCCGGCTGTGTAAATTTTTGACAGGGGTGAAGTCGCCGTCGTTTTGGCCCGTCCGGCGGAGTCGGCGATTTTAGCTGATTTGCGAAAATAATCTATAAATATGGAATTCGCTTTTTCCAGCGCTTTAAATTCACGCCATTTTTGAAAAATAACCATCCATGATACCAGCGACATGAAAGTCAATACGCCCAGAATGATGATACCAAAAGTCGAAGTGTCACCGATAATCTGCCAGAGAGTCCCTGAAAAAATGGTTGCAATTACTTGATTTGCCATATTTATTTTACACTCTTCCTCGCTTAAAGTTTATAGTCTTCCTACGACCGGGAGGTAAATACGACCCGGAACAAAAAAATAGTCCGAATCTTTATTAACGTCAACAAAAACAGCGTTTTCAAAATTTACAGTATATGGAGAATATTAAACTTGACTTGTGATTTCTAAACGATATTTTAACCGAGTTAATTTAAAACCCATTATCTATGGAGGGTATATGAAAAAAATATTAGTCCTCTGTTTTTGTCTGTTGTTTGCCCTGAGTCTTCTTAACGGCTGCGGGCAGAAGAAAGAAGCTGAACCTGATACCTCGGCCGCCGGTCATCCTGAAGAAGTGATGGATTCGACCCGGATGGATTCCGCAGCGATGGAAGTCACACCCGTTGACACTACCGGTGTGATGGAAGAGGTTGAAGGTGCGGTGGAAGATGCGGCAGAAGAAGTAACAGAAGAAGCCGGTCACTAAGAAATTACCGTATAGCGATAAAAAAACCTCCCGAAGGAGGTTTTTTTATTGCTGTTTCAAAAAGAACATTAACCTTCGATCATCTCTACGTTGGCGCGGGGGACAACCGCCCGTTTGCCGTCCTCGAACTCAACTTCGAGAATACGGGCTTTTGATTCCGATTCCAGAACCTGAAGCGGCGACGGCAGATCGGTTACTTTCCCGAGCCGGCCGAAATAGGGGTGACGGATAACCCGAACCGGGGAACCGATATCCAGACCCTTGATTTCGCCCTCGCCTTCCTCGGTGAAGACAGACTGGTCTTTCGCCGGAATGACCACTTCGGGACGAATAACGCCTGCCCGAATCTGGGTCGCGCCATTGATACAAACCATCTCGTTTTCGTGCGCCTTTAACAATTCGAACGTTTTCAGAGCCATGTTTATCTGGCCGAAACCCTCGGTCACTACCAGGGTGGTGCCGATATTCTCGGCTCCGGTGATGGCCACGCCGATATCATAGCCGAGGAAATCCCGAAGGTCCTTATCGTCGAAACCACCGACCACAATACCCTTGACCCCGACTCCAATAGCTTTTTTCAGGGCCGGAGCGGTTACGAGCGAGCCGCCCACGATGACTTTGTCCTTGTATTCGGGTTTGATATAGTTTTCGTCGAGCACCGTGGTGTTGTCGGGGGTAGCCATTTGCAGATTACCGAACGTTTCCCCGCCGATACCGAAAATACCCTGAACAAAAGACGCCACGCAGGTTACCACCACACCTTCATTGGGAATAACTTCGGTGACTTTGCCGTCGAGATAGGCTTTAACCTCGACCGGCGTAGGCTCGCCGCGCTGCAGGACCTGGCCGGTGATATTCGAAATTGACTCGATTTTGCCTTTGAGGGTGGCGTTACAGTAATTTTTGAAGATGAACAGCGTTTTAGACATGGCGATCGGCTCGCCTTCTTTAATATCATCACCCACCTTCTTAAGCATGACCATTTCGATGTCTTCCGGAGGGACACCGAGTTTGTTGGCGACGTTGAGCGGCAGAACGTTTCCGGGCAAAAGGGTGCGGGCGACGACATTCTCAGGTTTCACCTTATCCCCGACTCTGACAAGGACATCGCCCTTGAGCGGGAGGATACGGTTTTTTCTGATCAGCATTTTCTCCGTTACTTTCAAACCGGGTGTATAGGCATGGCCCATGGGAATCCCTTTCTAATTATTTTTAAAAAACCGGGTGTCCCCGGTTTTTTTATCTTTTCTTTTTTTTAATACCAATAATTATGACAATAATAATCACCACAAGGACGGCGTAGGGAATGGATTTTTCCACATTGTCCGCCGAGTTCTTTTCGTTTCTAATTTTTGCCAGTTCCAGTTTTTCTTTAGGTGCCGCAGTCTCGATGTTCTCGGTCTGGAAGGTATTCAGGATATCGTTGAACAGAGCTTTATTCGTTTGGAAAGTCGAATCCGGGGAATAGAAATAGAAATTGGCGATTCCCTTGTCATAGAACTTTTTCACCCAGACATTTTTTTTGACGGTGCTGTCGTCGCCGGTAATCTCGGTCATTACGGAGATGGTTCTTTTATCGCGGTTATAATAGGGAACGTCGGCATTCAGGTCGGTTGACAGATCCCCGGCCGGGAAATATTTCTTACCGTCGTTAAAAATGCTGTCGAGGTCCTTGAGAACAGAGTCAACCTGCTTATTGGATTGATCCCCGACCAATTCGAGCGTGAGAATCAAGTAAGCCCCATTGTGAAACGGGACATTTTCCCGGTCGGCGAACACGCCCTCGTATTTGAAACTCTCTTCGTCGGCCTGACCGCTGAAGAGGTAGAAATCGACTGTTTTGTAGTCAACCTGGTACCAGTTTTCCGGAAGAACGATAAAAAAGCCGCCGTTAAAACTGACGAAATTCTCGGCTTTCAACGCCCCGGCTGATAAACCGATAAAAAGCAGTATTGCCAGGACCATAAGGGTTTTTTTCATCTCTGTTTTTCCCTCTCTAAACCTATTTATTGGACCAGTCGCCTTCGGGATAAATATTAAGTTCCTTCATCCAGGTAGTCAGGAAAGAGACCCGGTCGCTTTCGCTTAAACTGGACAGTTCGAAAGGCCGCCCGCGGCCGTCGAGAATTACGCCCACCACGCCGCCGTGGATTTCTTTGGTGACCTTGTTACCCCTGCCGGCGCCGACATCGAAACCGCGCTCCGGTTCGAAAGTGGCGGTGACGGTTTGGGGCAGACCATTTTCCTGCAGACCCAATTTGAACAGTTTCATTTCGAGAGAGTTCAGGGTCCCGGAAACCGGACCGTCGGGCAGGTCAATCTTATATTTCATCACCGGGCCGGGTTTTTTGAACGTGCCCGAGGGAGCTACACAGGTGCCCAGGTGAATCAGGCAGTCTTTTTCGAAAACTTCGGTTGCGGCTTTGGGTTGAACCTCGGTCAATACCCCCAGTTGCGGCATCATGAAAATGGAATCAACCGCGAGTCGGGTAATGCCTTCGGGCTGGAAGGCGTCAATCAGCATCAGAGCTGACTGTTGCCGTCGCGGAGCGTGTGAGAGAACCCCACCCGAACCAATTAACATATCCAGAGTCATCATATTGACGATTGTCTCGCCGGATCCGGATTGCTCGAAAGCGTCCGCAATCGTCCGCTGCTGCTGAACGCCCTTGAGAACGGTCGCGAAATTCTTGTGCTGGATAAAGGCCAGGCGCAGGGCTTCTTTGGCCACCGCCTGCTCGAAAATCAACTCTTCCAGCGACTGCGGAATCGTGGTCGGACGAATCATTTTATTTTTGACCCGATTTCTCAGGTCGCGTTCGTTCATCGGGAACGGCACCCAGCGCATCACCATCGGCAGGGTGGCCTCGGCGAAAACGTTGGATATGGAATAAGACATGCCCAGATTGGCTGAGACCGTCCGGTTAAATACCGGGGTTTCCGTGTCGGGGCGGAAAACCGAGAAAATATCGGTAGTGGCGCCGCCGATATCGACCCCGACCGCCTCGATATTATACTGGTCGGCAATCGTCTGGATAATCAAGCCCACCGCCCCGGGGGTCGGCATAATCGGGGCGTCGGTCCAGGACATTAATTTCTTGTAGCCCGGAGCCTGCGCCATAACATGTTCCATGAACAGCTCATGGATTTCTTCCCGGGCGGGACCGAGATTTTCTCTCTCCAGAACCGGCCTCAGATTTTCCACCGTTTTCAGGTCAACTTTGTCAACCAGGGCGTCTTTTACCGCCTCACGGGCGTCAACGTTGCCGGCATAAATAATCGGCAGTTTGTAACTCGAGCCGAGACGAGGGCGCGGGTCCGCGGCCGCCACCAGTTCGGCGATTTCCACCACGTGTGTGGTCGTACCACCGTCGATACCACCGGAAAGAAGAATCATATCGGGTCGTAGATGGCGGATAC